>NZ_NCKN01000191.1 GCF_002257455.1 Microbacterium sp. 13-71-7 | reverse complement strand
CCACCCGGCAGAGCGAGTACGAGCGCATGGCCCAGGCCTACGCGGATGCCGGAGGCACGATCCCGCTGCCCGCCGGATCCGCGCCCCGACTCGTCGAGGTGCGCTGGCTTCTCGAGGAGTACCGCGTGAGCCTGTTCGCCCAGCGCCTGGGCACCGCGCAGCCGGTCTCCCCGCAGCGCATCATGAAGGCCCTCTCCGAGAAGTGAGGCGGGCGCCGCTACCCTGAGCACCATGGCGCACGCGACCGCCGCGGCTCCGCACCGCGGGCACACCCTCGGCGTGCTCGCGGTGGCGGCGGCCGCCCTGCTCTGGGGCACCACCGGCACCGCTGCCACGTTCGCGCCGAGCGCGGGGCCGCTGGCGATCGGCGCGGCCGCGCTCGGCATCGGCGGGATACTGCAGGCCCTGATCGCCCCGCGGGCTCTGCGCCGGGCCGCGCCGCGGTTGCGCGCACGATGGCGGATCGTGGCGGTCGGCGGCCTGTCGGTCGCGGTGTACCCGCTGGCGTTCTACAGCTCGATGCACCTCGCCGGGGTCGCGGTCGGCACGGTCGTCTCCCTCGCCTCCGCTCCCCTTGCGGCCGGCGTCATGGAGCGCGTGCTCGACGACCGCCGCCTCGGCCCGCGCTGGTGGATCGCCGCCGCCCTCGGCATCGCAGGGAGCGTGCTGCTGTGCGCCGCGAAGCTCGGCGACGCGCACGGAGACCCTGCGGCGACCGTCTTCGGGATCCTGCTCGGCCTCGTCGCCGGCGTCACCTATGCGGCGTACTCCTGGGCGGCGGCCGCTCTCATGACCGGCGGCGTCCCCCGCGCGGCCGCGATGGGCTCGGTCTTCGGAGTCGGCGGGCTGCTGCTGATGCCCGTGCTCCTCGCGACCGGGGCTCCTCTGGTCGCCTCGGGCCCGGCGTTCGCCGTGGCGGCGTACATGGCGCTCGTGCCGATGTTCCTCGGCTACGTGCTGTTCGGACTCGGACTGGCCAGGGTCGGCGCGGGCACCGCGACGACCATCACGCTGCTCGAGCCCGCCGCCGCGACCGTGCTCGCCGTGCTGGTCGTGGGCGAGCGGCTGACGCCGATGGGCTGGATCGGGCTCGCGCTCATCGGCGCCTCCGTGGTGCTGCTCTCGATCCGCCCCGCCACGCCGGTCGGCGACGCAGGCGGGCCCGTGGCCGAGCCGCGGACGCGCCCCGACCCCTCCGACCCGTCGTAGCCTGGAGCCATGGCTCAGGCGATCGTGCAGACCGAGATCGGCGGACCCGAGGTCCTCACCCTCGTGGAGGTGCCGGATCCGGTCCCCGCAGCGGGCGAGGTCGTCGTGCGCATCGAGGCCGCGGGCGTGAATCCGATCGACGTCAAGCAGCGCAGCGGCTTCCGCCCGCTCCCTCCGATCACGGAGCCGCGGCACCAGGGCTTCGACGGCGCGGGCGTCGTGACCGCGATCGGATCCGGTGTCGATGACCTGAGGGCCGGCGATCGCGTCGCCATCCGCGACACCCGCGGCACCTACGCGACCGCACTGGCCGTGCCGGCCGCGCACGCCTCTGCGATGCCGGACGGGGTCGACGCGGCTCAGGGCGCCGCGCTCGGGATCCCCGCCGGCACCGCGTACCAGTCGCTGCGCTCGCTCGGCGTCCGCGAGGGCGACCTGCTTCTCCTGCACGCCGGCTCCGGGGCCGTCGGCCAGGCCGCGATCCAGTTCGCCGTCGCGTGGGGCGCCGCCGTCATCGCCACCGGCGGGGCGTCGTCGCAGGAGCGCCTGCGCGAGCTGGGCGCGATCCCCGTCGTCTACGGAGAGGGCCTGGAGCAGCGGATCCGCGACGCCGCGGGCGATCGCGAGATCACGGTCGCGCTCGACGGCGCCGGCACCGACGAGGCCATCGCCGCCTCGCTCGCCCTCGTCGCCGACCGCGACCGGATCGCCACGATCGTGCGCGGACCCGATGCCGCGTCGTTCGGCATCCGGGCGTTCAGCGGCGGCAGCCCCGTCCCCCTCACCGCGCAGGAGCTCGCCTGGCGCGCCGAGGCCGTGCCGGTGGCGCTCGGGCTCCTCGCCGAGGGTCGCTACTCGATCGAGTTCGGCCCCGAGCTGCCGCTCGCCGAGGCCGCCGAGGCGCACCGCCTCATCGAGACGCACGCCGCGCGCGGCAAGATCGTCCTGCGCCCCTGACCCCACCGGATCCGCAACAGACGGAAACATCCCGGCGGATCGGGCCCGCGCGCCCGAGGATGGGTGCGTGACCGTTCCCGCCGCCTCCGCCCCCGACACCCGTTTCGCGACGAAGCAGGTGCAGGCGGCGTACGTCTCGGGAACCCCGCAGAACACGGCCGTGCCCCCGCTGTACCAGTCGGCGGCCTACGAGTTCGGCTCCCTGGCCGAGGCGCGCGACCTGTTCGCGCTGCGCCGCGCGGGCAACATCTACAGCCGGAACGCCAGCCCCACGCAGCAGCTGCTCGAGGAGCGCGTGACGGCGCTCGAGGGCGGCGTCTCCGCGGTCGCGGTCGCCAGCGGGCAGGCCGCGGTCGCTGTCACGATCCTCGCGCTCGCGGGCCGCGGCGGCCACGTCGTCGCCGCCGACCGGCTCTACGGCGGCACGGTCGACCTGCTGCAGGACACCCTCGCCGACTTCGGCATCACGGTGACCTTCGTCGACCAGGACGACCCCGCAGCCTGGCGCGCGGCGGCGAACGAACGCACCCGGCTGTTCTTCGCGGAGTCCGTCGCGAACCCGCTCGCCCAGGTTCTCGACATCCGCACGGTGGCCGACATCGCGCACGCCGCGGGCGTCCCCCTCGTGATCGACAGCACGGTCGGCACCCCCTACCTGATCCGCCCCGGCGAGCACGGCGCCGATTTCGTCGTGCACTCCGCCACGAAGTTCCTGAGCGGCCATGGCACCTCCCTCGGCGGCGTCGCGGTCGACCTCGGATCCTTCGACTTCGGCGCCGATCCCGCGCGCTGGCCGCAGTTCACCGCCGCGCACGACCGGTTCGGCCCGCAGTCGCTCTGGGAGCGGTTCGGGCAGGGCTTCGCGTTCGGCGCGCTCGTGAAGGCCAAGTACGTGCACGACCTGGGTCCCTCGCTCTCGCCTTTCAACGCGCACCAGATCCTGCTGGGCATCGAGACGCTCGATCTGCGCGTGTCCCGCCAGAGCGCGTCGGCCCAGGCGATCGCCGAGGCCCTCGCCGCGCACCCCGTGGTCGCGGCAGTGCACCACCCGGGCCTCGCCGGCAACCCGTGGCACGAACTCGCCGCGCGCTACCTCCCCCGCGGGATCCCGTCGGTGTTCTCGATCGACCTGGTCTCCGCCGGCGACGAGGCCCTGGATCAGGAGCGCGTGGAGCGGTTCGTGGACGGCCTGAAGGTCGTGCGTCTCGTGGCGAACATCGGCGACGCCCGATCGCTCGTCTCGCATCCCGCGTCGATGACGCATTCGCATCTGAACGCCGCTCAGCGCGCCGCCGCCGGCATCGGCGCGACCACGGTGCGCCTGTCGATCGGCATCGAGGACCCCGCCGACATCCTCGCCGACCTCGAACAGGCCCTGGTCCTCGCGAACGCGAAGACGCCCGTCGCGTCGGAGTTCGCCGCGGTCTGAGCTGGCCCCGCGTCGAGGGCGATCTCCGACGTTCTCGACGCACGCCTCGGTACGCTGATCCCGTGCCGATCCTGAACAAAGACATGACGCTGTGCATCTCGCTCTCCGCGCGACCGAGCAACAACGGCACCCGGTTCCACAACCACCTCTATGAGGCGCTCGGCCTGAACTGGATCTACAAGGCGTTCGCCCCGACCGACCTCGCCCAGGCGATCGCCGGAGTCCGGGGCCTCGGGATCCGCGGCTGCGCGATCTCGATGCCCTACAAGGAGGACGTGATCGCGCTCGTGGACCGGATGGATCCGTCGGCCACCGCGATCGACTCGGTCAACACGATCGTGAACGACGACGGCGTGCTCACCGCCTACAACACGGACTACTCGGCGATCGCGCAGCTCATCGCGCGGAACGCCCTGGATCCGGCCTCCTCGGTGCTGCTGCGCGGATCCGGCGGGATGGCCAAGGCGACCGCGGCCGCGTTCCGCGACGCGGGCTTCGCCGACGTCACGATCGTGGCCCGCAACGAGCAGGCGGGCCGCGCGCTCGCCGGGCTCTACGGCTTCGGCTGGGCCGCGGACGTCGCCGAGCGCACCGCGGACGTGCTCGTGAACGTGACCCCGATCGGCATGGCCGGCGGCGGCGAGGCCGAAGCGCTGTCGTTCCCGCCTGCGGCGATCGACGCCGCCGCCGTCGTCTTCGACGTCGTGGCCCTCCCCGCCGAGACGCCGCTCGTGCGCGCCGGCCTGGCCGCGGGCAAGACGGTCATCAACGGTGCCGAGGTCGCGACGCTGCAGGCGCTCGAGCAGTTCGTGCTGTACACGGGGATCCGTCCGAGCGACGAGCAGGTGCGCGCGGCCGAGGAGTTCATGCGGAGCGCCTGAGCGTCAGCGGCCGGCGAGCGCACCTCCGATGCCGCCGACGCTGAAGTACCGGTTCAGCGCGGCGAAGACGATCACCGGCGGCGCCATCATGATCACCGAGACCGCCATGACCGAACCCCAGTCGGTCGCGTTCTGCTGGAAGAAGGACTGCACGCCCATCGGCAGGGTGAACGTGGTGTCCGTGCGCAGGAAGACGATCGCGACCAGGTAGTCGTTCCAGGCCAGCAGGAACGAGAAGATCGCGGTCGAGAGGACTCCGGGCAGGCTGTTGCGCAGCACCACCCTGGTGAAGCTGCCGAACACCGAGGCGCCGTCGATCCACGCCGCCTCCTCGAGGCTGATCGGGATCGAGTCGAAGTACGCGGCCATCATCCAGGTCGCGACCGAGAGACCGGCGCCGACGTAGACGATGGTCAGCCCCGCGAGGTTGTCGACCAGGCCGAGCCCTGCGAACAGGATGAAGAGCGGGATCACCGACACGATCACCGGCAGCGACTGGATCACGAACAGCAGCAGCGAGTAGCCGGACACGAGCCGGCTGCGCCCGCGGGACAGGACGTACCCCGCGGGTGCGGCGACCGCGACCGACACCACAACCGTGGCGAGCGTGGTGATCAGGCTGTTGACCATCCAGGTCGGCGTCAGCGTCTGCGTGAGCACCGCGAAGAAGTTGTCGACGGTCAGCCCGCTGGTCTGCGTGCTCGTCGTGCTGGGCGTCAGCGAGAGGAACAGCGTCGCTAGGACGGGGACGAGGATGACCAGGGTCAGCACGGCGAGGATCAGGAACCGCCACCACCGTCCGCGGAGCGCGGCGTCGGACACGGGCCGGGGCGCGCGCCGTCGCCCTCGTGCCCCCTGGGCCGCCCCCTCGACGGCGTGCGCGTGCAGCATGCTGCTCATGACTCGATGCTCGACTTCCGGATCTGGCGGTACAGGACGACGGAGACGATCACCAGGGCGATCGTCATGATGAACGCGATCGCGACGCCGGGACCGACCTGGAAGTCCTGGAACACCGTGCGATAGGCGAGGACCGTGAGCGAGGTCGTCGCATCGACGGGCCCGCCCGCGGTGAGCAGGTAGATCGTCGGGAAGTCGTTGACGCAGAAGATCGTCATCAGGATCCAGCTGATGTACGTCGAGCGCGCGATCAGCGGAAGCGTGATGTGGACGAACTGCTGCCACCGGTTCGCCCCGTCCATGCCCGAGGCCTCGTAGACCGTGCCGTCGACCGCGGACAGCGCCGCGCTCGACATCAGCATCATGAACGGGAAGCTGATCCACACCTTGAATACGCAGACCGTGACCGCGGCCCACGTCGGATCGGCGAGGAGCAGGACCTCGCCGAGCCCGAGGGCGCGGAGCAGCGCGGGCACCGGGCTCTGGGGCGTGGCGACGAGCCAGTTCCACGCCGTCGAAGACACGACGATGGGCACGACCCAGGGCAGCAGCAGGAGCACCTTGAACGTGCCGGACGCCGGGATCCGCGTGCGCAGCAGCAGCGCGAAGCCGAGCCCGACGGCCCAGGATCCGAAGACGCCCATCAGCGTGAACACGAGGGTGAAGCCTGCCGCCCTCCAGAACGCCGGCGAGCCGAGCACCTGCGCGTAGTTCTCGAACCCGACGAACGGCCCGGTGTCGAGCAGGGTGCCCCGGTGCGCGGACTGGAACGCCGCGTACGCGAAGGGATACGCGTTGATCAGCAGCAGCAGGATCACGGACGGCGCGATGAGCGCCGCGTAGGTCCGCCGGGTCTGCACGACGATCCTGTTGCCGCCGCGCCGCGGATCCCGGCCGGCGCCGGATGCTCCGAGGCCGGACGATGCCCGCCGAAGCCGCTGCGCGAGCGTCTGTGTCGTGGTCATGGTCGTCTCCCGCCCGACCGGCCTGCTACTTGACCACCGCCTCGATCGCGGACTGGAACGTCTGCAGCGCCGTCTTGGCGTCGGTCTTCCCCTGCAGCATCGTCTGGCTGAACTGCGTGATCGCCTGTCCGCCGTCGACCGCGGCCAGGGCCCCGAAGAGCGCCGCGGAGGTCGCGCCGAAGGTCTTCGAGACGGGCTGCCACTCACGGATGATCTTGTCGGCCTGGGTGTTCTTCTTGAAGTTCTCCGACTCGGCGATCGATCGGAGCACGGGGAGGGCCGGGATCACGTCCTGATCCCAGAGCGCCTTCATGCTCTTGAGGTACCAGGTGAGGAAGGCCTCGGACGCCTCCTGGGACGGGGTGTTCGTGTACATCATGATGTTGTTGCCGAAGGCGAGGGTCGCCTTGTCGCCGTGCGGGCCCGTGAGCGGGCTGGTCACGAGGATGTCGCCGGTGTCGCCGATCGATGCCGGCAGTCCCGCGGTGTTCCACCCCATGCCGATCCTGTTGGTCTTCCACTGCGTCGTGAGGTTGTCGGTGGTGTAGCTGACCGCGGCGGGATCCACGGCGCCGAGCGAGACGAGCTCGCGGACGAACTCCATCGCCTCGATGTTGCGGTCGGTGACGAGGTCCGGCTTGCCGTCGGCGTCGAACATGCCGCCGCCGTTGCCGATCATCATCGCGACCATCGCGTGGTTGCCGAAGTTGTTGCCGGCGCCGGCGCCCACGCCGAACCCGAACACGCCGATCTTCGCGAGCGCCTTGCTCGTCTCCCGGAACGAGTCCCAGTCGGTGGGCACGCCGGCACCCGCCTTCTCCAGCAGCGACTTCCGGTACCACATGACGCGCATGTCGAGCTGCCACGGAACGGCGACATAGCCCTTGCCGGTCTTCATCGACTCGATCGTCCCCGGCAGGAAGTCGTCGAGCTGACCGCTCTTCTTCATGGCGTCGATGAGGCCGTCGGCGTACGCGATCGCGCCCTGGTCGGCGAACTGGAAGGCCTGGAAGCCGCCGCCCGTGCTCACCGCCGGACCGGTCTTCGATGCGATCGCCGACGAGAACGTCTGGGAGAAGTTGTTCCACTGGATGCTCTGGTAGCTCGCCTTGGGCAGGCCACTCCGGGGGACGTAGCTCTCGACGAGCTTCTTGGCGGCGACGGTGTAGCCCGGTTCGCCCCAGGGCATGTCCCAGAACTTCAGCGGGGCGCCCGTCCCGCCTCCGCTTCCGCCTCCGGGAGCGCAGGCCGCGAGGACCGGCAGCACGGCCGCGGCGCCGGCGAGGCCGAGGAACCCGCGCCGGGAGAAGGACGAGGTGGTGCGTGAGGCGTTCATCATTGGACTCCTTGTCCGACCGTCGTGGTCGGGTCTGTGTGGGGTGATTGCAGGCGGCCCTGATTTCAGGGTGCCTGAAACACTTCTGGTTTGGCAACCTTCTCGCACGGACGCGAGGCATTCGTGCGCTCTCGGACAAGGGAGGCGCCGCGCCGACGCCGGCGAAGGCCCTGCCGTGGGCGGCGGAAGGGCTCGAACGAACCCCCGGTAGACTCGGACGGTCATGCCCTCCGTGTCGAACTACCCCGCCCCGCGTCTGGATTCCCGCCCCGTCGAGACCTTCCGCGCCACGCTCGGCGACCTCGCGGCGCGTCTCGACGTCGCCGCCCCCGACCGCGCCGACGTCGCATTCACCGGCGTCGCGGTGGGCACCGACCACGTCCGCACCGGTGAC
>NZ_NCKN01000190.1 GCF_002257455.1 Microbacterium sp. 13-71-7 | reverse complement strand
CCAGCCCCTGCTCGGCGTCGGGAAGACCGGAGGTGGCGGTGACCATGAACCCGACGATGGCCACGAGATTGGCCACGCCGCCGACGAAGGTCGCGATGAGCAGCACGATCAGCCACGGCCCCTGACCTCCGAGGAACGCCAGCGGGAGCGTCGCGATCCCCTGGACCACCAGCCCGGACACGATGGCGCGCCGCCCTCCCGCACGGGCGATGATCCGCGGGGCGATCACGCCTCCGATCACGGTGCCGATGCCCATCACCGCGAACGTGAGGCCCGTCTGCAAGGGGGTGTATCCACGCACCTCCTGGAGGAACACGCTCAGCAGGAACACCACGGACGTCTGCGTCGCGAAGGCGAGCACGCCGGCGAGATTTCCCCACCCCGTCGTCCGGCGCGAGAGGACCCGCAGCGGCACCAGCGGCTCGGGAACCGTCCGCTCGATGACGAGGAAGGCGAGGACCAGGACGGCTGCGACGCCCAGCGCGCCCCAGCTCCGCACGTCGCTCCACGAGTGCTGGCCGGCCTGGGTCAGCCCGTACACCCCCGCGACGAGCGCGAGAGTGACCGTCACAGCCCCTGGCGCATCGAGACGCGGACGCTGCGGCGACGGCGTCTCCTTCAGCACCATGGGGCCGACCGCCAGCACGCCGACCGCGACGATCACGTTGACGAAGAAGGCCCACCGCCAGCTGATCAGGTCGGTGAGGAGACCCCCCAGGATCGCGCCGGTGGTGAAGCCCGCAGCCATCAGCGCCCCGTTGATCCCCAGCGCCCTCGCGCGCATCGCCCCCTCCGGGAACGACGTGGTCAGCAGCGACAGCGCCGCCGGGGTCACCGCCGCGGTGGCGATGCCCTGCGCCGCCCGCGCCACGAGGAGCAGCCACGGCTCGCCCGCGAGTCCGCCCAGCAGCGAGGCCGCGCCGAGGAGCGCCATCCCGGCGAGGAACTGACGACGACGCCCGAACAGATCGGCGAGCCGGCCGAAGAGGAGGGTGAACCCCGCAGCGCAGACGGCGAACGCCGTGGAGATCCATTGCAGATCCGCCAGGCGGAACCCCACGTCGGCGCCGATGCGCGGCAGCGCGACATTGAGGATCGAGAAGTCCAGGGCCAGGGTGAAGCTCGCCGTGAGCAGCACGAGGAGCGCGACGCGCTGGCGGATGCCGACGGAGGGAGCCGCCGCGCCCGCATCGGCGGGAGACGGCGAAGGATGAGTGGTCATGCCGTCCACCCTCGAACGCGCCGCGTCCTGCAACCAGATCCTGCTCCGGGTACCACCGACAGGGACACCCTGAGCGGCGCGGCGTCCGTCACACTGGAACGGTGCGACCACCCTCCCCCGTCCGCCCTGCGAGCGAACTCGGCGACTTCCTCCGCAGCCGCCGCGACGCCGTCACGCCCGCCGAGGCGGGGATCCCGCGATGGGGCACGCGTCGGGTGCCGGGCCTCCGGCGGGAGGAGCTCGCCCAGATCGCGGGCATCTCCGTGAACTACTACACCCGTCTCGAGCAGGGCCACTCGTCCCACGCGAGCGACTCCGTCATCGACGCGCTCGCGCGGGCGCTGAATCTCGACGACGCGGAGCGCGCCCACCTCTTCGAGCTCGCACGGCCGACTCCCGCCGCCCGCCGTCGTGGCGTCCGCGCCGAGACGGCGCACCCCGGCGCCCTCGCGCTGCTCGCGGCGATGCCCACCGTTCCCGCGATCCTCCTGGGCCGCCGCAACGACATCCTGGCCTGGAATCCGCTCGGGCACGCCCTGCTGGCCGGGCACCTCCCGTTCACCGCGCCGGATGCGCCCGCGACGCGACCGAACCAGATGCGGCTGCTCTTCCTCGACGCCCACACCCGCGAGCTCCATCGCGACTGGGCCGACGAAGCCGCGCTCGCGGTCGCGTCACTGCGCTACATCGCGGCGCAGCATCCCGACGACCGGCTGCTGGCCGAGCTCGTCGGCGATCTCGCGATGCACAGCGCCGACTTCGCCCGGCTCTGGGCGAAGCACGATGTCAGGCTCTGCTCCCGCGGCGAGAAGCGGCTGCATCACCCGCACGTCGGCGATCTCGACCTGCACTACGAGGCGCTGAACCTCCCCGAGGGCAACGGCCAGCGCCTCCTCACGCACCTCGCCGTTCCCGACAGCCCGACGGCCGACGCGCTCCGGCTCCTCGCCTGAAGTGCGTCGGCCGCGAGGGCCGGATCGTGAGGCCGGCCGGATCGTGAGGCCGGCCGGATCGTGAGGCCGGCCGGATCGTCAGCCCGGGCCGGAGCGTCAGGCCGGGGCCGGCGCGGACGGTGCGGAGACGCCGCGGCGGGCGAAACGCACGAGCAGGATCAGGGCGACGACGCCCGCGACCAGGGCGATCGCGCCGTCGCTGAGGCGCACGCCCACACCGGCCACCGCAAGACCACGGACGAGATCGAGGGCGACGGACAGCACGCCCGAGCCGAAACCGACCATCCCCACACCGAGGAAGGCCACGGCGCTGGCGACGAGCAGCATGCGGCGATCCTCCCTGGCGATCGGCACCGCGCCCCGAAGGCGCCGCACCAGCAGCCAGGCCGCGAGCAGCACGATGCCGAGGATCCCGGCGGCGAGCCGCTCGGAGACGATCTCGTCGGAGTGATGCATCGCGGCCGCCGCGGCGCAGCTGCCCGCCTGGGGGAAGAAGCCCAGGAAGTCGGCGCAGCGCGCGGCCGTGTACGTCACCCCGTTCACGTCGCCGGCGAGGAACGCGGGCCCCCAGATCGCCTCGAGCGCCCACGACGCCAGTCCGCTGAGCCCGATCACCACGAGGCCCAGCGAGACGACGAGCCAGCCGCCGCTGAGCAGTCCCACGGCACGACGCCGCGGAGAGCGCGCCTTGGCGACGGCGGCGGGATCCCCGAAGCGTCGTACCGCGACCTCCGCGGCCTCGGCGGGATCCATCCCCTGCGCCTGCAGCGCCGACTGCGCGTCACGCAGATGCCCGTCGGTCTCGGCGAGCAGACGCCACGCGTCCTGGCCGGCACCCAGCCGGTCGGCCAGCTGCGCCACATAGCGATCGATCGCGTCGGTCATCTCACACCCCCTGCACGGCCGGGCGGATCGAGGGGGCCGCGAGCGTCGAGGCCACGCCGTCGGCGAAGCGCTGCCACGCCCCGGTCTCGCGGGTCAGCTGCGCCGCACCGGCCGCCGTGATCGCGTAGACCCGGCGCCGGCGCCCGTCGTGCACCCACTCGCTCGTGATCGCACCGGATCGCTCCAGGCGGTGCAGCGCCGGGTACAGCGAGCCCTCCGGCACGTCGAACTCGCCGCCGCTCGCGGTGCGCAGCGCCTCGGCGAGCGCGTAGCCGTGGGCGGATCCGCGCGCGAGAGTCGCCAGGACCAGCATCTCGAGATTGCCTCGGAGTCGTTCGTCTGCCATGAGGCGACTTTACCTAGACGGTCGATGCATAGACAGTCTTGGTTGCTGGGAGTTCGCCCAGGCTTCCCGAGCCCTGGCGCCGGCCGGCTTCGTCCAGGGACGCGGGACTCCAGGTCGGCCGCGCGGGAGTCGCCGCCTACATCGATCCGGTCCAGGCGTGCGTGGAGACGCCGACGGCGTTCCAGGCGTTGATCACGACGATGAGCGACACGAGCGCCCCGAGCTCCTCCGGGGAGAAGCGCGTGGCGGCGGCCGCCCAGTCCGCGTCCGGCACATGGGTCTCGGAGAGGCGGGTGATGCTCTCGGTCAGGGCGAACGCGGCCCGCTCACGCGCCGTGAAGAAGGGCGACTCCTGCCACACGGCGACGGCGGCGATGCGCGCGGCGGTGTCGCCGGCCTTGACGGCGTCGCCCGCATGCAGGTCGACGCAATAGCTGCAGCCGTTGATCTGCGAGGCCCGCAGGCGCACCAGCTCGCGCAGGCGGGCGTCGATGCCCGCGGCATCGAGCTCGCGGACCATCGCGGCGTCGAGTCCGGCGAGCGCGCGGGAGAACCGCGGCGCGACCGTGTCGATGTCGAGACGGACGGGGATCGGGACGGTCGGCTCGGTCTGGGTCGAGGTGTCGGTGAGGGTCATGGTCGTTCCTTTCGTCCCCTTCAGAATCGACGATCGGGATCCATCCGTCCAACAGCTGATACCTATCGCTATCATCTGTTCCAGAGATGGAACTTCACCAGCTGCGCTATGTCCTCGCCGTCGTCGAGACGGGATCCTTCACGGCGGCCGCCGAACGCGTGCGCGTCAGCCAGTCCGGGGTGAGCACCCAGGTGCAGAAGCTCGAGCGCGAGCTCGGCGTCGCCCTGTTCGACCGCACCTCGCGCCGGGTCGCGCTCACCCAGGAGGGCGAGCGCCTGATGCCCGCCATCCGCGCCGCGCTCGAGGCGATCGGCGAGATCGGCGCCACGGCGGCCGACCTACGAGGGCTGCTGCTCGGATCCCTCCGCGTCGGCACCGTGTTCGGCCTCACCTGGCCCCGCTTCTACGACGCCCTCGCCGAGATCAGCGCCGCGCATCCGGGGCTCGAGCTGCGGTTGCGCGAGGACACGTCCGCGCAGCTGGTCGGCGCGGTCCGTCGCGGCGAGATCGACCTCGCGCTCGTGGCCTGGGCCGAGCATGCGCCGGACGGGCTCGGTTCCGTGGTCGTGTTCGACGACCCGATGGTCGCGGTCGTCGCCCCGTCCCACCCCTGGGCGGCACGGCGCAGGATCAGCCCGGACGAGCTGGTCGGCATGGATCTCATCGCCCTCCCCGAGGGCACCGGCGACCGGGCGGCGCTCGACGCGCTGCTCTCCGGGCGCCCCGGCGCGGGAGCACCGCACTGGGAGGTGTCCACGCCCTCCGCGGTCGAGAAGCTCGCGGTGCGCGGGCTCGGGGTCGGCGTCGTCAGCGCGGCGACGTGCCGTCGCTGGGAGGGCATCCGCGCGATCCCGATCGACGCGCCAGAGGTGCGCTCGCGCCTGGGCGTGGTGTGGCGGGCGACCCCGACCCGCGCCGCCCGCGCCCTCCTGGAGCTCCTGCACCCCGACGAGTAGCCCGCGCCCCCTCGGAAACACCCCCACCTTCGAGTCGTCCCCGTGAGCGCACGCCCTGGGGTGCGCTCATGGGGACGACTCGGAAGTGGAAGGGCGTAACCCGGGGCGGGCGGGTCAGTTCAGGCCGTGCTCGAAGGCGAAGACGACGAGTTGCACGCGATCGCGCAGGGCGAGCTTGGTGAGGATCCGGCTGATGTGCGTCTTCACGGTGGCCTCGGAGAGGAACTCGCGGGCGGCGATCTCGGCGTTGGACAGGCCGCGCGCGGCGAGCGCGAAGATCTCCTTCTCGCGCTCGGTGAGGTCGCCGTAGCTCGCCGGAACCGGGGTCTGCGCGGGCGCGGCGAAGTGGGCGAACAGGTCGCGGGTGGCCGAGGCCGCGATCACGCTGGATCCGGAATGCACCGTGCGGATCGCCGCGAGCAGGAACTCCGGATCCGCGTCCTTGAGGAGGAAGCCGCTCGCGCCCTGACGGATCGCGCGCGCGGCGGCCTCGTCGAGATCGAAGGTCGTGAGCATCACGATGCGGGGCGGATCCGCCTCCTCCAGGATGCGCGCCGTGGCCGTCAGCCCGTCCATGACCGGCATCCGGATGTCCATCATCACGACGTCGGGCCGCGTGGTGCGCACGACCTCGATGGCCTCCTGCCCGTTGCCCGCCTCGCCGACGACCTCGAGGTCGGGCTGCGACGCGACGAGCATGCGGATCCCGGCGCGGAACAGCGCCTGGTCGTCGACCAGCACGACACGGATCATCCTGTCTCCTCGTCCCGCGCGATCGGATCCGCGCCTCCGGAAAGTCTGTCATCCTCGGGCGCGGTGCCGGGACCGCTCCGCCCCTGCGCCGGGTCCGCCGGCCGGTCGGCGACCGCGCCGTTCCCGCCCATCGCGGGTCCCGCCGGCTAGTCCGCGGCCGGACCGATCGGGAGCGCCGCGCGAACCACGAAGCCCTCCGCCTCGTGCTCCGCGCTGAGCGTCCCGCCGACCAGCTGCGCGCGCTCGCGCATGCCGATGAGGCCGTGCCCGCGCTCCGTGTGCGCCTGCCGCGGCATCGGCGGAACCCCGTTGCGGACCGTGATCTGCACGTGGTCGGCGTGCCAGCCGAGCCAGACGTCCACGTCGCCGGAGCCGTGCCGGATCGCGTTGGTCAGCGCCTCCTGCAGGATCCGGTACACCGCCAGCTGGATGCCGGCCGGGGGCTCCCCCGGCGGCATCGGGTCGACGGTGACACGCGGTTCGACCCCGGCGGCGCGCACCTGCGCGTACAGCGTCTCCAGGTCGGCGAGCGTGGGCTGCGGCCCCTGCCCCTCGCTGTGCCGCAGCTGCGCGAGCAGCAGCCGCACATCGGAGAGGGCCGCGCGCGCCGTCTGGCCGATCGTGGTCAGCGCCGCGGTCGCCTGCGCCGGATCCGCGGCCGCGGCGTAGCGCGCCCCGTCGGACTGCGCGATCACCACGGCGAGGGAGTGCGCCACCACGTCGTGCATGTCGCGGGCGATCCGCACGCGCTCCTGCTCCGCGACGGCGACCGCCTCGGCCCGCACCTGCGCCTCCCTGGTGCTGCGGCCGCGCAGCACGACCCGCCAGAGCAGACCGGCGCCCCACGCCATCACGAGGGTGAGCACGGATACGGTGCCGAGGAGCACCGCGACCAGCGCGACGCGCAGCCCCGTCTCGGTGTCCTGGATGAGGGACTGCTCGTTGATCAGCGACATGTAGCCGCCCGCGAGGAGCCCGCCGCCCAGGGCCGAGGCGCCGCCGATCCACAGCAGCCGCACCGATCCCCACGCCGATGTCGCGAAGACCACGGCGAGGATCGCGAGGTTGTAGGCGCCGGGCGAGAAGCCGCACGCCATCTGCAGCAGCGCGCCGATCCACGCCACGATCAGGGCCAGCACCGGGGAGAGCCGGCTGATCGCGGCCGCGCCCCAGAGGATGACCGCGACCAGCAGCACCAGCAGGACTGAGACCGGGCCGTCCGGGATCCAGCGGCTCATCGTGCCGGCCTCGAACGTGTACGTGAGGGGCAGCGTGAGCAGCAGGCCGATGGCGCTGCCGACGATGTCGAACACGAGCCAGAAGCGCGGAATGGTGCGGATCACCCCCTCACGGTACGCGACCGGATCCGCGACGGTCATCCGCCGGGAGATGTATCCCCCGGCGCCCGGCCGGACTCAGCCCGCCTCGACGATCGCGGCGATCGCGCGACGGTCGGGCTTGCCAGAGGACAGCAGGGGCAGCGCCTCGACGGGGACGATCCGGGCGGGGCGTGCCTCGGCGCCCACCTCCGCGGCGACCCGCTCCCGGGCCGCGGCGAGCAGCCCTGCGGCGGAATCGGCCGGAGCGGAATCGGCCGGCGCGGAATCGGCGGACCCGCCCGGCAGCGCGGCCACGATCGCGGAGCCCTGTCCCCAGCGCTCGTCCGGGACGGCCACCACGACGGCGCCCTCCAGGCCCGCCACGGTGCGCACCGCCCGCTCGACCCGGTCCAGCGAGACGTTCACCCCGCCCGAGACGATGACGTTGTCGACGCGCCCGGTCACCGCGACCCTGCCCTCGCCCGCCTCGCCCGCATCGCCCGTGCGGTACCAGCGGTCGCCGGCCGCATCGGCGACGAACGTCCGCGCGGTCAGCACGGGGTCGCCGAGGTAGCCGTCGGCCAGCGTCGGCCCGGCGATGCGCAGCTCGCCGTCGACGGACGCGACGCGCACCCCGTCCAGCGGGACCCCGTCGTACACGCAGCCGCCGGCCGTCTCGCTGGATCCGTAGGTGCGCACGACGCGGGCGCCGAGGTCCGCGGCCCGCTCGCGGAGCGCCGGCGGCAGCGCCTGCCCGCCGAGGAGCAGCGCGTCGTAGGAGGCCAGCGCCTCGCGCACCTCCCGGTCCTCGGCCGCGTCCAGGAGCGTCGCGAGTTGCGCCGGCACGAGCGACCCGTACCGCGGGCCCGCGGTCATGCCGCGGGTGGCCGCCACGAACGAGGCCGGCGTGAACCGGCCTTCCAGAAGCACGGGCGACGTGCCGGCGAGGTGCGCGCGCACGAGCACCTGGAGCCCGGCGACATAGCCCGCCGAGAGGGCGAGCATCCACTGCCCGGATCCGATCCGCCGCGCGGTCGCCTCCGCGCTCGCC
>NZ_NCKN01000189.1 GCF_002257455.1 Microbacterium sp. 13-71-7 | reverse complement strand
GCCGCGCAGCACGAACAGCACGCCGAGCGCGCTGTAGCTGAGTCCGTTGATCAGCAGCATGAGCGCGGCGAGGCGCACGACCTCGTCGGAGCCGTCGCCGATGAACACGCGCACCATCGAGGATCCGAACAGCACCAGCAGCGCGCCGAGCACGACGGCCGTGATGACGGCCATCCAGATCGCCTGCGTGACGCCCCGGCGGATCCGGTCCGGCCGGCGTCCGCCGAGGTTCTGCGCCGCGTACATCGAGGCGGCCAGGCCGATCGAGGAGAGGAAGGCGACCGCGATGCTGTCCACGCGGGAGGCGGTCGTGTAGGCGGCGACGGCGTTCGGGCCGAGCACGTTCAGCGCGACCTGCACGGTGATCGTGCCGATCGCGATGATCGAGGCCTGGAAGCCCATCGGAAGGCCGAGGCGCAGGTGCTGCGCGATGTCGTCGCGGGTGATCCGCCAGTCGGCCCGGTGCACGTGCAGCACCGGGAGCTTGCGCCAGACGTACACGAGGCAGAGCGCGACCGAGACGCCCTGCGCGACGACGGTCGCCCATGCCGCTCCCGCGACGCCCCACTCGAAGGTGCCCACCATGAGGATCACGAGCACGATGTTCAGCGCGCACGAGACGGTGAGGAACACGAGCGGGGTGCGGGAGTCGCCGATCGCGCGGATCACGGCGGAGAGGTAGTTGAAGAACATCACCGTGCTGCCGCCGATGAAGGTGACCTGCGTGAACACGGTCGCCTCCGGCATGAGCACCTCCGGCGTCTGCAGCAGGGCGAGCAGCGGCGCGGTCACCAGCGGGGCGCCGACCGAGATGACGATGCTCGTCGCGGCGGTCAGCAGCGTGCCCGTGGCGACGGATCGGCGCACCGCGGCGTGGTCCCCCGCGCCGAAGGACTGCGCCGTCGGGATCGCGAAGCCGCTGCTGAGGCCCCACGCGAACCCGATCAGCAGGAAGATCAGGCTGCCGGTGGCGCCCACGGCCGCGAGCGAGTCGACGCCGAGATGCCGGCCGACGACGATCGCGTCGGCGAACTGATAGAGCTGCTGAACGACGTTGCCGATCAGCAGGGGGACGGCAAAGGCAAGGATGACGCGCCAGGGGCGGCCGGTGGTGAGGGGCGTGGCCATGTGTGCTCTTCGGGGGACGGAGGTGAGCGGAACCGAGCAATCCTATCGAATCGATTCGATTCTGTCGATCCAATCATCGGATCTTTCTGACCGGGTGCCCCCTCAGCCCGCGCGGCGCTCGGCGCGCGAGCAGCACCACCCCGTGCGGCGCCCGGTGCGTGAGCAGCATCCGTCAGCGCGCGTGCGGGTGGTCGCCGAAGCCCCGGTGCACGTCGGGGTCGATCCCGTGCGCCGAGGCGAGGCGGGAGATGAGGGCGGCGAACGCCTCGCGCTCCCCGGGATCCAGCGGCCCGAGGATGTCGGCGTTCTGCTGCTCGGCCGCCGCGCGCAGCCCCTGCAGCGCGGCGCGGCCGGCGTCGGTGAGATCGAGCCTGTGATGCCGGCGGTCGTCGGGGTCACGGGTGCGCGAGACCAGCCCCGCATTCTCGAGCGCATCGACGAGCACCACCACGCGACTGGGGACCGCGCCGAGGCGATCGGCGAGCGCGCGCTGGCTGAGTCCGGGATTGCGCGCCAGGATCCGCAGCGCTCCGGCGGTCGCCGGCGTGAGACCGGCCGGCTTGACGAGTTCGGCGAAGCGCGCGGCCGCGAAGGATCCGAGCTGGGAGAGGAGGAAGCCCGTGCGCTCGGGTCGGCGAGGGGTGTCCATCACCTCAGCATAGTCCCTTGACAGAATGATTCATAGCGTGCATCGTTTTACACATGACCGAATGTTCGCAGCGCTCCCGCCGACCCGGCGGACCCCCCATCGGCCCGCTCGCGATCGTGACGTTCGCACTCACGATCGCCGGCGTCGTCACCCTGCTCGCGGGGACCGGATCCGCGCCTGCGCCGTTCGCTCCCGCCGCCGACATCGCGGCCTGGTACGCGGCGCACGCCCTGCCGATCCGCATCGCCGCGACCCTGCAGCTCGGCGCGGCAGTGCCGCTCGGGATCCTCGCCGCCTCCGTCTACGCACGGCAGCTCCGACTCGGCGTGCGGGTGCCCGGTCCGGTGATCGGGCTGTACGGCGGCATCGCCGCCTCGCTTCTGCTGCTCGTCTCCGCCCTGGTGACGTGGTCGATCGCCTCCGGATCCGACCCCGTCGATCCGGGCACGACCGCGGCGCTCGGCAGGCTCGCCTTCGGCCTCGGCGGCGTCGGCTACGCGGTGGGCATGGGTCTGCTGATCGCCGGCATCGCGGTCCCCGCGTACATCCTGCGGCTGATACCGCGGTGGCTCGCCCTCGTCGGGCTCGTCATCGCCGCGGCAGGCGAGGTGTCGTTCCTCTCGCTCGTGCTCGATCCGCTGCAGGCCCTGCTGCCGGTCGTCCGCTTCGGCGGTGGCGCCTGGCTCATCGCCGCGGCGTTCCTCCTCCCCCGGGACCGGCCCCGCCGGGATCCGCGTCTCGTCGCGACGGAGGGCCGGCCGTGAGCTGCGCGATCGTGGTCGGCGCGAACGGTGCGATCGGAGAGGCGGTCGCTCGGCGGCTCGCCGGCGAGGGGCACCGGATGCTCCTCGTGGCACGGCGGCAGGAGCCGCTCGACGCTCTCGCCGCGCAGCTGCGGGCGTCGGGGAGCGATGTGACGGGGGGCGCGTTCGACGCCTCGGAGCAGCGCGCGCTGGAGGACTTCCTCGCCCTCCACGCGCCGGACGGGATCCAGGTCGCCGTCAACAATCTCGGCGTCGCGCACATGCCGCGGCCGCTCAGCGCGATCGACGACGCCGAGCTGGAACGGGTGATCGCGGTGGATCTCCTGGGGCTGGCGCGGTGCCTGCGGGCCGAGCTCGCCGCGATCAGCGACGGCGGGGCCGTCGTGAACGTGTCCTCCACCGCGGGCATCGGCGGGGCTCCGGGGATGTCGGCCTACGCGGCCGCCAAGCACGGAGTGGTCGGCCTCACGCGCACGACCGCCCTCGACGAGGCCGCCCGTGGCGTGCGGGTGAACGCCGTCGCCCCCGGCCCGATCGCCTCCGGGCATGTGCTCACCCAGCCCGCGGAAGTGCGGGAGCACATCGGCCGGTTCGTGCCGATGCAGCGGATGGGCCGCCCCGAGGAGGTCGCGGAGGCGATCGCCTGGCTCGCGTCTCCTGCCGCCTCGTTCGTCACCGGCGTCGTCCTGCCCGTCGACGGGGGGAAGACCGCCGCGGCCTGAGCCCTCGCGACCGACACGCCTCACGCCCCGCTGCGCCGGGTCCCCTCGACGCAGCCGGATCCGCCCTGGCTTGATCCGCCCTGCGCGATCCGCCCTGCCTGATCCGCCCTGCCTGATCCGCCCTGCTTGATCCGATCCGATCCGAATGGAGACACTCATGGATCCCCTGTCCCTGCTGCGCGAGTTCCTCGTGCTCGTGCACCTCGTGGGCTTCGCGCTGCTGCTCGGCGGCTGGGCGGCCCAGGCCGTGCGCCGACGCTACGTCACCACGACCCTGTTCCGCACCGGGCTGGGGGTCATGATCGGGTCGGGGCTGCTGCTCGCGATCCCCTTCCCCGCCGGGGTGCACCTGGACTATCTCAAGCTCGGGGTGAAACTCGCCGTCGCCCTGGCGATCGGCGGCGCCTTCGGTGTCGTCATCACCCGGGAGCGCGCCGGCCGCCCGACGGCGGGAGCCTTCTGGACGATCGGCGCGCTCGCCGTCCTGAACGCCGGCATCGCGATCTTCTGGCACGGCGCCTGACCGGAGGCTGTCGTCCGCTCCCGTCGCGAAAAGTGCCGGCATGCGGCGCTCAGAGCGACGGTTTTCGGGACGGGAGCGGATCAGCGGGCGGGTGGAAGCGGATCAGCGCGGGGTGGTGTCAGCGGAAGCGGCGCAGCCTCAGGCTGTTGCCCACCACGAAGACGCTCGAGAACGCCATCGCGGCTCCGGCCAGCATGGGGTTCAGCAGGCCCAGCGCGGCGATCGGGACCGCCGCCACGTTGTACGCGAAGGCCCAGAACAGGTTCGTCTTGATCGTCCCGAGCGTGCGGCGGGAGAGTCGGATCGCGTCGGCCGCCGTCCGCAGGTCGCCGCGCACGAGCGTGATGTCGCTCGCCTCGATCGCGACGTCGGTGCCCGTGCCCATCGCCATGCCGAGATCGGCCGTGGCGAGGGCCGGGGCGTCGTTCACGCCGTCGCCCACCATCGCCACGACGCGCCCCTCCGCCTGCAACCGGGCGACCACGTCGACCTTGCCCTCCGGGAGCACCTCGGCGATGACCTCTTCGATGCCGACCTCCGCGGCGATCCGGCGGGCGACCGCCTCGTTGTCCCCGGTCAGCAGGATCGGGGTGAGGCCGAGGCGCTTGAGCGCGGAGACGGCCTCGGCGCTCGTGGGCTTCACGGTGTCGGCGATCACGACGACGCCGCGGGCGGATCCGTCCCACCCGACCGCGACGACCGTCTTGCCGCCGGCCTCTGCCTCGGCCTTCGCGGCCGCGACCCTCGGGCTCAGGGTCTGCGCCCAGTCCGCCAGCAGAGCCTCGCGTCCCACGAGCACGGCACGGCCGTCGACGACGCCCTGCACGCCGCGACCAGGGATGTTCTGGAAGGACTCGACGGACGACCTTTCGTCTCGTCGCTGCGCTCCTCGCTCAGGGACCGGAGCGGCGGCCGCCGCGCGGGCCACGGCCTGCGCGATCGGGTGCTCGGACGCGCTCTCCACCGCACCGGCCAAGCGCAGCAGCTCGGCGGGATCCGTGCCGTCCTCGGCGATGACGTCCGTGACCTCCATGCGGCCGCTCGTCACCGTCCCGGTCTTGTCGAGCACGATCGTGTCGACCTTGCGGGTCGACTCCAGCACCTCCGGACCCTTGATCAGGATCCCGAGCTGCGCCCCGCGACCGGTTCCCACGAGCAACGTCGTTGGGGTGGCGAGGCCGAGGGCGCAGGGGCAGGCGATCACGAGCACGGCCACGGCGGCGGTGAAGGCCGCCGTCGCGGGGAATCCCGCGCCGAGCCACGCCCCGAGCGCCACGACGGCGATCGCGATCACGATCGGCACGAACACTCCGCTGATCCGGTCGGCGAGGCGCTGCACCTCGGCCTTGCCGGTCTGCGCGTCTTCGACGAGACGCGCCATCTGCGCGAGCTGCGTGTCGGATCCGATCCGCGTGGCGCGCACCACCAGGCGTCCGCCCGCGTTGACCGTCGCTCCCGTCACCGCGTCACCTGCGCCGACCTCGACCGGCACGGATTCGCCGGTGAGCATCGAGGCGTCGACCGCCGACGTCCCGGCGACGACGATGCCGTCGGTGGCGATCTTCTCTCCGGGACGCACCACGAACTCTTCGCCGACGGCGAGCTGGGCGATCGGAATCAGGACCTCCTCGGTCTCCGACCCGATCCCGCCCCCTGAGCCCGTCACAGGGCGGAGCACCGCCACGTCCTTCGCGCCGAGCTCGAGCAGTGCGCGCAGCGCCGCCCCCGCACGCCGCTTGGAGCGCTTCTCGAAGTACCGGCCGGCCAGGATGAACACGGTCACGCCCGCGCCCACCTCGAGGTAGATGTTGCTGCTGCCGTCGCCGGCCTGCAGGGCGAACGAGAACTCGTGCCGCATGCCGGGCATGCCGGCGGTGCCGAAGAACAGGGCGTACAGCGACCAGCCGAACGCGGCGAGCGTGCCCATCGAGATGAGCGTGTCCATGGTCGCGGCGCCGTGGCGCAGGTTCAGCCACGCGGCGCGATGGAACGGCCAGGCGCCCCACACGATCACGGGCGCGGCGAGCGCGAGCGAGGCCCACTGCCAGTGGGTGAACTGCAGCGCGGGGATCATCGCCATCGCGATGACGGGCACGGCCAGCACCGTGCTGATGATGAGCCGGGTGCGCAGGGAGCTCAGCTCCGGGTCGGCGGGTTCCGTCGTGGGCTCACCCGGGCCGTCCGAGGGCGCTTCCGCGACCGGCGGCGCCGGGAGCACCGCGGAGTAGCCGATGTCCTCGACCTGCGCGATGAGCGTCGCGGGATCGAAGCCGTCCGGCAGGTCGACCTTGGCCTTCTCGGTCGCGTAGTTCACGGTGGCCGTGACGCCGTCGATCCTGTTCAGGGTCTTCTCGATGCGGTTCGCGCAGGAGGCGCACGTCATCCCGCCGATCTCGAGCTCCACGCTGTTCGCGTTCATGGGTGCATCTCCTTCCGGGTCGGTCGTGTTCGGGGCGGTCAGTGCTGGTGCGGGGTCTTGCCCGCGCCGTCTTCCGCGTCCAGCACGAACGACGCCGTGCGCACGGTCCCGTCGAGCTGGAAGTCGAAGTAGAGCAGGTAGCGGCCGGCAGTGGGCACGTGCGCGGCGAAGCGGACGTCGGGCCCGGACGTCGCGTCCGCGCCTGCCGGGGCGGCGCCTTCCGGGTGCACGTGCAGGTAGGCGAGGTCGCCCTCGCGCAGCGCGACCAGGTGCCCGAAGGCGCCGAGGTACGGCTGCAGCGTCGTGACGGGCGCCCCGTCGCGTCGCACCGTCAGGGTCAGCTCCGAGGAGGATCCGGCGACCAGATCGCCGGTGATGGCGACGTCGAGACCGTCGACGCTCGTCCGGGCGCTCGTCGCGGGGACGACGGGGGCGAAGGATCCGGCGACCTCGACCGTGCGCGTGAGCGTGACCGGATCCGCACCATCCGCCGCGAAATCGGCGAACACCCGGTACGAACCCGCGGCGTCCCAGGTCCAAGGGATGCTCCACGTGCCGGTGCCCGCGTCGAGGGTCGGGTGCACGTGCCGGAACTGCGCGCCGTCGCTGCGGACGACGATGAGGTGCAGGTCCTTCTCGTGCTGCGGCGTGTAGGCCGTGACCGGAGCGCCGGATCCGTCGAGGATCCGGAAGCTCAGCGTCGCCTGTACCCCCACCGCGACGGGCGCGGAGACCGGGCCCAGCGTGTACCCGCCGGCGGCGAGCGACACGCCCGCGGTCGTCTCGGCCGCGGCGTGCGCGCCGTGAGCGGACTCCCCCTGTGCAGCGCTGCCGTGCGCGTCGTGCCCGTTCATGCCGTTCTCCTCCTGTGGTGTGCTGTGCTCCTGCTGTGCGCTCTGCGCCGCGGCCTCTCGCGGGGCGACCAGTCCCGCGGCGCCGAACGCCACGGCGAACGCCGCCGCGAGCCCGGCGCCGTAGAGGCCCAGTCGTCCCGCGGTGTTCATCAGGCCCGGACCGCCCGGTATCCGGCTTCGTCGACGGCCGCGAACACGATCGCGTCGTCGAGGGGGGCGCTCGCCGTGATGGTGAGCGAACCGTCGGCCGCGCTCACCTCGACGGCGTCGACGCCGGCGATCTTGCCGACCTCGCGGCGCACGGACATCTCGCAGTGCCCGCAGGTCATCCCGGTCACCTGGTACTCGGTCGTGGTCATGTCATCTCCTTCGGTCGATACCCCGTCCGGGTATCCGATATCCACAACCTTATACCCCCTGGGGGTATTCCGCACGCGTCGAAGAACTTCTCCACGGCACGCAGAACCGCGGATCAGAAGGCGCCGGCGCGTCGCACCGGCATGAGGTCAGTGCAGCGCGCCGTCGGCGTCGACCACGCGCCACGCGTGCAGTCGCACGGCGAGGCCGGCCCTGGTCGGCGCGCACACGAACGGTCCGGCCTCGGCGGAGGCCCCGGCCGGGAACGGCAGCACGCGGACGAGCTGGAGCGGCGCTCCGGCGAGTCCGGCGCGCACCGTGAGCGCATCCGCTCCGCGGCTCACCCGCACCAGGATCCGGCGGTCCGCCCACTCCGGCACAGGGGCGAGCGACCAGTCGGACATCCCCTCGGTGACGACGGCGCCGACCTGCGGCCGTCCGTCCGCGAACTCGACGCCCGCCTTGACCCAGCGCTCGTCCGAGACGCGCACGAAGACGCCCGCCTGGTCGAACTGCTCGGAGAACGCTGCGGTGAACTCGACCTCCACGGCCGTGTCGACGTCGAAGGACGCGAGGAGCGCGTGCTCGCTGTCGTGCACGAAGCCGTATGACGTGATCCGCCAGGCGTCACTGCCTTCGACGGCGGTGACGACGAGGTCGCTCCCCTCTTCCACGACCCCCGCGGGCTCGTGGGTCCAGCGTCCGTCCAAT
>NZ_NCKN01000188.1 GCF_002257455.1 Microbacterium sp. 13-71-7 | reverse complement strand
CGTCATGTAGAAGGCGCTGCGCCTCTGTGCGGCGCGCGCGGCGCGCAGAGCTCCACGCGCATAGCCGCCGAGATCCGCCTCGCCCTCGACCAGGGCGGCACGGAGCGCCTCGGCCAGTCGGCCGGCATTCACCCAGCCCAGGTTCATGCCCTGCCCGCCGATCGGGCTGATCTCGTGCGCGGCGTCGCCGAGCAGCGCCACCCTGCCCCGGACGAGGGTCTGGCTCAGATGCTGGGCCGCGACGAATCCCGTGGGCCGGACGTCGTCGCCGATCTCAGGATCCCGCCCGATCCGCTCCGCGATCGCCGCACGGAACTCCGCCCCGGTGTGCACGCCGCCCCGCAGCACCCAGCGCCGCATGCCGCCGGGCAGCGGGAACGCCTCGACGATTCCCCCCGGCCCGCAGTGCAGCTGGGCGCGCACCCCGGCCGCGGGGTCAAGGACGTCGGCCATCGTGTACGCAGCGCGGCCGGGGCGACGGCGCCATCCGAAGCCGAGCTCCCGGCGCAGGGTGCTGTGCACGCCGTCCGCGAGCACCACGAACGCGGCCGTCACCTCCTGCCGACCGGCGGGCCGGTCGACGGCGAGCCGCACGAACTCCCCCTCATCCCTGACCGCGCGCACGCTGCAGCCCGGACGCAGGGCACCCGCGGACAGCGCCTGCAGCCGCTCCCGCAGCAGGGCGTGCGTGCGCTGCTGCGGGAGCACGCGCACCGGCCGGCGCTCGGAGAAGTCGAGGGAGGCGAGTACTCGGCCCCGGCTGAGCACGTCGCCGCCCTCCAGCCCGAGGGACGCGGCGCGCGCCGCCGCTCCCACGCCGACGCGGTCGAGCATCTCGAGGCCCGGCGCGTGTATTCCGATCGCGCGGCTGCGCGGATCCTCGTCCCTGCGGCGTTCGCAGACCACGACGTCGATGCCGTCCTGGGCGAGCAGGCAGGCCAGCAGCAGCCCGACCGGACCGGCGCCGACGACCACCACGTCGTGGTCGAGCAGCGGGGTGACGGCCGGCTGCTCCGGTTCGCTCATCGCCCCGGCTCCCGGCGCAGCTCCAGACGGGAGGGCAGCCCACGTCGCACGGTCCACCCCGCCGGCGCGACGGCCGCGAGCTCCGCGGCCGTGTACGACCGGCGGATGCTGGTCAGCCCGTCGGCGCGGATGAAGGATCCGGCCAGCAGGTTGCCGGCGAACGGCCATGTCCCCAGCGCGAACAGCGCATAGGCGGTGCGACTGCGCGCGATGTCGCGGTGCACCACGAGACCCGACGGTCCCGCGAGGCGCGCGGTGTCGGCGAGCATGTCCTGCAGTTCGACGGCGCCGAGGTGGTGCAGCACGTGATTGGACAGCACGATGTCGTAGACCTCGCCCGCCCGGACCAGATCGGCCACCAGCGCGCACCGGTAGGTCACCCTTGCGCCGTCGTCGTGCGCGGCGGACCAGGCCGTGGCGCGTTCGTCCGCGTCGAGCGCCGTGATCTCGGCCGCGAGCCCGTCGTGCGCCAGCCGTGCGGCGAGCGCCCGGCAGAGGTCTCCCCCGCCGGCCCCCACGTCCAGGATCCGCACCGCCCCGGCCCTCGCCCGTGGTCGGATGTCCGCACGGTACAGCGCGCCGGGCCGGGAGACCACGGCGTTCACCGCTCCGAAGCGACGGTAGGTGCGCTCCAGCATCTGCGCATCCGCGGCGGGGTCGTCCATCAGCTCGCGCACGTCGACGGCGCGGGCGGACAGGTCAGCGCCCATCGCCCTCCGCGCCGACGACCGTCATCAGCGCGCTCTCCGCGGTCAGGCCCGGCCCGAACGCCATCGCGGAGACGCGCTCGCCGTCACGCGCGCCCTCCTCCTCCAGGATGCGCCGCAGCACGAACAGGATCGTCGCGCTGGACATGTTCCCGTGCTGCCGCAGCGTCTCGCGGGCGGGGTGCAGCTGCGCATCGCTGAGCGCGAGCCGGTCCTGCACGCGGTCGAGGATGCTGCGCCCCCCGGGATGGATCGCCCAGTGCTGCACCTCCTCGCCGATCCTGCCGTCCTCGAAGGGCGCCCCCAGCTCCCCCGCGTAGAGCGGGCGGAGCGCATCGACGATGGTCTCGCCGATGATCTGCGGCACCGCGGTGGAGAGGATCATCTCGAAGCCGTGGTCGCCGATCGTCCACGCCATGTCCTTCTGGCCCTGCGGGGCGATCGCGGTGTGGAACCGGTCGAGGCGCAGCGCGGGGGCGGCGGAAGGACGTGCGGTGACGATGCCGGCCGCCGCGCCGTCGGCGAACAGCGAGGAGGCGACGATCACGTCGGGGTCCTCGGAGGAGCGCAGATGCAGCGTGCAGAGCTCGACGCTGACCACGAGCACCACGGCCTCCGGGTCCGCCGCGCAGAACTGGCTCGCCGCACGCAGCGCCGGCATCGAGGCGTAGCAGCCCATGAAGCCGAGGTGGTAGCGCTGCACGGAGTCGGAGAGGCCCAGCGCACGGACGATCTCGTACTCCGGGCCGGGGGCGTGGAAGCCGGTGCAGGAGACCGTGATCACGTGCGTGACGTCGGCGGGCCCGACCTCGGGGTCGGCGTCGAGGGCCGCACGCGCCGCGGCGACGAAGAGCGGGACGGCCTCGCGGACGTAGACGTCGTTGCGGACGCCGGTGGCCGGGGAGAGCAGCTCCCCCGTCGTATGGTCGAAGAACACCGGCTCCGCGCCGGTCTCCTCGAGCGTGAGCTCGTCGAGCACCGTGCGGCGGGTGTCGATGCCGGATCCGTCGAACGACGCGGTCACGATCCGCCGCGCCAGCCGGGAGAGCCCCGGCTGCGCAGCGAACACGTCGCGCACCTCGTCCTGATGCAGGATCGTGTCCGGCACCACCGTCTGCAGGGACCTCAGCATCACCGGGCTGCTCATGGTGCCACTCAAGCATGCCGTCCGCGTGGCAGGAAGGGGCTTGCGGATCCGGGCCGGTTCAGAACCCGAGCGCGCGCCCGAGCTTGGATCCTGAGGGCGACTCGCGCCCGCCGGCCGCGACGACCGCCTGCTCGACGGCCTCGAAGAAGGCGTCCCGTCCCGCTTCGTCCGCCGGGGCGGCCGGCCCCAGCTCCATCTCCCACTCGCGCCATTCCCGCTGTCCGCCGCGGCGCAGATCCGTGCCGCGGACGCGATCGTCCACGAATTCGGCCACCACTCCGGAGGGCCCGGTGAGCAGGTAGGCGGTGCGGGCGTTCTCGATACGGGCGAGCGGGAAGACCGGATGCGTCGTCCACTGCGCGACGATCTCGGCGACCGCGGCCGGCACCTCTTCGCCCTCGCCGAGCGGCCAGCCCAGCTCGAGGCGGCCGTCCCTGTTGCGCGGGCCCTTCACATGCCATCCCTCGTCCGGACCGCCGGTGCGGCGCCGCAGGGCCACCCCCGCGCGTGCGAGGTCGCCGTCCGCGGTGTCGAAGTACCGGGCGTCCAGAGCGCGGGCCTCGCCCTCCGTCACCGCGTCGACGCCGGGGATCGCATCCCAGGCGGGCAGCGGCGTGTCGCCGTCGACGTCGTACTTGCGCTCGACCTCGAGCGTGCGCGACGGTTCAGTCATCGGTGGGGACGATGTCCTCGAGGGACTCCTCGTACCAGTAGTCCACCTCGGTGGGCCCGTCGTGCGGACCGGTGTTCTTCGGCTCGCCCCGGCGGTTGTAGACCACCTGGGTCTCGCTGTAGGGGAGGATCAGCTTGTCGTCCTCCGCGGCGAGGGGAAGGATCTGCCCGTCCAGCGGGCCGCCATGAAGCCGTGCGAGTGCCATGTGCTCACCCTAATCCCCCGCCCGCACGCAGGACGCGATCCCGGTGCCGCGAGCCCGGTACCGCGTTCTTCGTGCCGGCTGCTCGCGCCGGCTCGTCAGGCTGCCGCGACCCCGAGTGCGCTGCCGAGGATCATCCATGGCCCGAACGCGATGCGCGTCGAGCCGGTCGCCCTGCGGAGCGCGATGAGCCAGAGCGCGTGCACGGCCCCCAGCACGAACGCGGAGGCCGCGCCCACCAGGAGCGCCTGCCCGCCGTGCCATCCCAGGACCAGTCCGATGACGGCGGCGAGCTTCACATCGCCGCCGCCCATTCCCTCGCGGCTCAGCGCCCGCAGCAGCGCATAGAAGCCGCCGAGGATCAGCATCCCCCACAGCGCTCCGAGCAGCCGGGCGCCTCCGCCGGCCAGCACCGCGTCGGCGAGCGCGAGCAGGAGCGCTCCCCCGAGCGCCGGCAGCACGATCCGGTCCGGGAGCCGGTGCGTGGCGATGTCGACGACGATCAGCCGTATTCCGATCCCGAGCAGGCCGAGGTGCGCCAGCACGACGACCACCGCAGCAGGATCCATCCCCCGAAGGTAGGAGATCGACGCGACCGCCGTGAGCGGGGTGTGGATAACCCGGGCGCCGCCGGCGGATGCGATCAGGCGGAGCGGAGCAGGATCCTCCCGTCCTCGACCTTCGCCTCCCAGCGGGGCTGCGGGACGCTCGCCGGCCCTCGTTGCACCGAGCCGTCCGCGATGCGGAACCTGCTGCCGTGCCATGGGCAGGTGACGCAGCCGTCGGCGCCGAGCTTCCCCTCGTCGAGCGGGCCGCCCTCGTGGCTGCAGACGGCGGAGATCGCGTGCAGGGCGCTGTTGACCCGGATGAGAAGCACCGGGACGTCGCCCACCATGACCCGCGACCGCGCGCCCTCGACGAGGTCGGCATCCGCCCCCACGTCCGTCCAGCGTCGCACCGAACCCTGGAACGCCGTGTGGTTCACTCCGGAGCCGCGGACGAACGAGAGGTGCCCGCCGAGATAGGACGAACCGAGGGTGAGGCTCAGCCCCAGCAGGCTGAGCGCGGCGCCGGCGCCGTGGTGCCCGCGGCGCCGCACGAGCCAGGAGGTGATCTGCAGCACGGAGGCGGTCGCGTTCGCGGCGGCGTGGATCAGCCCGACCCTTTTCTCGGGCCCGTACAGGGACGACCAGTCGGACGCGCCCGCGGCCGCGGTCGGCGCGGAGGCGAGGATGCCGAGGCCGACGAGACGCCGCGAGGCCGCCGGATCCGCCCCGGTGAGATCGAGCACGGTGGCCGCGCCCCACGCCCCGATCGGCAGGTCCGTGAGCATCGGATGGACCTGATGCCCCAGCCAGGATCCGGAGAGCGCGTTCTTCACGGGCGTGGGCCGGGTGGCCGCCTGGACCCAGCCGCTCAGCTTCTCCGCCGCGGGATCGAGTCCCTTGGTCTTCCCGATCGTCCGGATCAGGGACTGCATCGCCGCTGTCACTCGCATGGATCTCCTCCGCACCGCGTCGTCGGATTCCCCTGTCTACTCCCGCGATCGGCGAGGGTCAACGGCTTGACAGGCCGGAGCGTCCGCGCAAGCTGATAGCCTCGCCGCGATGGATCCGACCGCCCCCTCCCTGCCCCACGACGACGTGCATCGCCTGCTGACGGGGATGTACGACGACTATCTGGGCGGCGACCGCGCGGCGATCGACGCCCGCCTCGCGGAGGACGTGACGATCTTCGATTCCGCCTCCGACGCCCTGGTCACGGGGCTCGAGGAGCTCGCCGCACTCCGCGGCCGCCGCACCGATGCCGCGGCGGAGCCGAGCGCGCCGGCCTGGACCGAGAACGCGCTGACCGTCGAGGATCTCCGCGTGCGCGAGGTCGGCGGCGTCCTCGTCGCGACCTGGTGGCTGCGCGTGGACGGGACGGACGCCCGCGGCGTCTCCGTCTCCCCCGAGCTCTCCCGCAACACCGCCGTGCTGCAGCGCGGGACGGACGGCGCGCTGCGCATCCTGCACCTCCACGAGGACGTCCGCCAGGAGGCCGGCCCCGTCGGCTGAGGACGAGCCAGGCTCGTGTCCGCTCCGGTCTTCGCGATGGCTCAGAGATCGAGGATCTCGAGCTCCACGTCGATCAGGTCGCCCTCGGCGACGTGCTCGGCCTCGCGCACCGCCCGCTTGAGCGGCAGGACGTAGACGCTGCCGTTGTAGAAGATCGACGTGCGCCAGCGGGTCGCTCCGATCCGCGCCTGCACCCGGAGCGAGGAGAAGCCGCGCGGGGGCGCCGGCAGCTCGTGGATCTCGGCGGACAGCTCCTCCGGCACGGAGGCGAAGTACCAGGAGTCGGTGCGCGCCGCCCACCGCCACACGTCGCTGTCGAACTCGATCCGCACCGCCTCAGCGTACCCGCGGCCGCGGGATCCGCCTCCCTTCCTCCATGTCGGATGTACGAGTTATCGTCTTCACTGCTGTTGCAGTATTAGAAGAGATATTCGAGAATGGAGGTCATGGGGATGACGCTCGCTTCTATGATCGTCCCCGACGCCGACACCCGCGCCGAGGACGTGCTGCGCCTGCGCCGCGAGATCACCCGCATGCAGCGCCGCCGGAGCGACCTGCCGCTGATCCCGGTCCCTCCTCCCCTCGAGCCGATCCTCCCCGAAGGGGGCCTGCAGGTCGGCACGACGTACGAGCTCTCCCCCTCTCCCGGGCTCATCGGGGCGCTGCTCGCCGGCGCCTCGCGCACCGGCGCGTGGTGCGCCGCCGTCGGAATGCCCACTCTCGGCGTCGAGGCTCTGGCCGGGCACGGCGTGGATCTGGACCGCCTCCTCCTCGTCCCCGCCCCTGGGCCGCGCTGGCTCTCCGTCGTCTCCGCGCTGAGCGAGGTCATCCCGCTCATCGCGATCCGCCCCTCCTCCTCGGTGCGGGACGCGGAGCTGAGCCGACTGAGCGCCCGGCTCCGCGACCGCGGCTGCACGCTGCTGGTCGTCTCCGGAGCATCGGGCGCCGCCGCCTGGCCGCAGAGCGAGGGGTCCCTCCAGGTGCACGATCCCCACTGGCGAGGGCTGGGATCCGGCTGGGGCGCGCTGGAGGAGTGCGAGGTGACGGTCACCGCACGCACCCGGCGCTCCCCTGCGCCGCAGAGCGTGCGGGTGCGGCTGCCGGGCGCCCACGGCATGATCGAGGCCGTCGCCCCGGCGGCACCCCGCCTCGTCCCGCTCCCGTCCATGCACGCCTCCCCGCGCCCCCGCGCCGACGCACCCGCGCTCCTGGCGGTGGCGGGATGACCCCCGCGGTGCGGGAACCGGTCAGGGTGATCGTGCTGTGGTTCCCGGACTGGCCGCTGCGCGCGGCCCTCGGCGCCGCGGCGGCCGAGCCCGCGGCGATCCTCCACGCGAACAGGGTGGTCGCCTGCAGCGCGGCGGCGCGCGCCCACGGCGTCAGGGTAGGACAGCGCCGTAGGGAGGCGCAGGGGCTGCTGCCGAGCCTGCGCATCCTGCCCGCGGATCCGGCCAGGGACGAACGGGCCTTCCTGCCCGTCCTGCGCCTGATCGAGGAGCAGGCCCCCGGAGCGCAGCTGCTCCGGCCAGGGCTCGCGCTGCTCCGCGCCCGCGGTGTCGCACGCTTCCACGGCGGGGAGGGCGAGGCCGCACGCGCCCTGCACGTCCGGCTCGCCGAGGAGGGGCATCCCGAGGTCCGGATCGGGATCGCGGACGGGCCGTTCACGGCCGAGCTCGCGGCGCGCGGCGCGGATCCGGTGCTCGTGGTCGACGCGGGAGCCTCGGCCGCCTTCCTCGCCCCGCTGCCCGTGCAGGCCCTGCAGGATCCGGAGGTGACCGCGCTGCTGCTCCGCCTCGGCGTGCGCACCCTCGGCGAGCTCACCGCACTCGGGGCGGAACGGCTGCGGGCGCGCTTCGGCGAGCACGGCGCGCGCCTGCACGCCCTGGCCGCGGGCGCGGACTCCCGGCCGGTCGTGCCGCGCCCGCCGGATCCGGAGCTCATGGCGGAGGTCGAGTTCGAGTCGCCCCTCGGGCAGTCGGACCAGATCGCGTTCGCCGTCCGACAGAGCGCGGACGCCGTGATCCTCGCCCTCGCGAAGGCCTCGCTGGTGTGCACCGAGGTGCGCATCGACCTCACGGACGACGACGAGCAGGTGACCTCGCGCACCTGGCTGCATCCCACCTGCTTCGAGGCCTCGGACCTGGTCGACCGGGTGCGCTGGCAGTTGGAGTCGCTGGCCGCCGAGACCGCCGCCTCCGGCGACGACGACGAGGCGCACCGCTTCAGGGGCATCGTCCGGGTGCGGATCGCCCCCATCGCCGTCGACGACGCCGCGCATCATCAGCCAGGCCTGTTCGGATCCGGGACCGACGAGCGGCTGCACCACGCCGTCTCCCGCGTGCAGACCCTGCTCGGCCACGAG
>NZ_NCKN01000187.1 GCF_002257455.1 Microbacterium sp. 13-71-7 | reverse complement strand
CGGATCCGTGGCCCGCGTTCTCGTAGACGTGCAGCAGGATCGGGGCCGGTCCGCGCTGGGCCGCCTGCATCCGCGCGACGAACTTGCGCGCCTGCCACGGCGGGCAGCGGGGATCGTTCGCCCCCGCCTCGACATAGAGCAGCGGATACTCCGCCGGGCGCACCCGCTCGTACGGGGAGAGGGAGATCATGCGGGCGACGTCGACCGGATCGTCGGGATCGCCCCAGGCCTTGCGGATCACGAACTCCAGATACGGATTGCGGAACCCGCCGACGAGGTCGAGCAGCGGGGCGCGCGGCAGCACCGCGCACCACAGCTCCGGACGCGCGGTGATCGCGTTGCCGCACATCAGGCCGCCGTCGGAGCCTCCCGTGAGCGCGAGCCGGCCCGGGGCCGCGATGCCCTCGGCGAGCACGTGCTCGGCCACGGCGATCAGGTCGCCGTCGCGGGTCCCGCGCCGCTCCCGATCCGCGGCGCGGAACCAGGCGCTGCCGAACTCTCCGCCTCCGCGCAGGTACGCCTGCACGACCGTGCCGCCCGCGGCGAGGAACGCCGCGAGGTCCGGCTGGTACTGCGGAAGCATGGGGATGCCCGCGGCGCCGTAGGCGGAGATCAGCACGGGAGCCGGGCCCGCGGAGCCGCCAGGACGCACGACGTGGTACGGGATTGGCGTGCCGTCGGGGGCGATCGCCTCGCGCATCTCCGCGGTCGCATCGATCGCGATCCCCGGATCCTGCAGCACCTCGAGCGCGCCGCCGGGACGATGCCGGTAGACGCCCCAGGAGGAGGTGAGCGTCGAGAAGGCGAAGAGGAAGGATCCGTCCCGGCTCTCGGCGGCGAGCCCGGTGAGCGGGAAGAACGGGGCGGCGAGCGCGCCCTGCCCCGGCAGCGGCACGATGCCCCGTTCGGCGCCGGCCGCGTCGAGGATCCGCACCCGCGCCGCCGTGCGGTGGAACTCGCTCAGGTAGAGCGCATCGCCGACCGGGAGCACCGCCCGCAGCACCGCGTCGCTCTCCGGCACGAGCTCGGTCCACCCGGACGGGTCCGCTGGATCCGCGGCGTCCAGGGGGATCGCGACGAGCCGGCGCCGCGGCGCGTCCAGATCGGTGACGGCGACGTACCTGTCCCCCACGATGTGCCCCACGACGGTCTCCGGCCCTGGCGCGAGGAACGGTCTCCAGCCGGCGTCGGGGTCGGCGAGGTCGCGCACGGCGACGGGGAACGGCGTGCCCACCCGATGGGCCGCGACCGCCCAGCGTCCGTCCGCCGAGAACTGGATCCTGGTGTACTCGCGGGAGCCCTCCGGCACCGGCACGTCCTCGATCGGGGACGCGCCGCGCGTGCCGAGCATCCGCCGGTACACGACCTGGCGGAAGTCGTGGGCGGTGCTGCCGAGGCCGAGGAAGGCGAAGCCCGTGCTGTCGGGGAACCACGAGATCCCGCCGCCCCAGGAGCTGTGCAGCAGCTCGGGAGGTGCGTCGTCGCGCAGCGCGCCCGTGCGGGCGTCGATGAGCTCGACCCTGTTGTGCTCGCTGCCGTCGGTGCAGACGCCGAGGGCGAGAACCGCGCCGTCCGGCGAGGGGGCGAACCAGCTGAGCACCGACGTGCGCCCCGGCTCGTCGAAGCGGGTGAGGTCCACGAGGGCGCGACCGGGGCCATAGGGCTCGTCCGCGACCAGCAGCCGTCGCCCTTCGGCGCGGAACCAGCGCCCTCCGCCGGCCTGGGGCAGTTCGGGCCTGGCGCCCGCGTGGCCGCGCTCGACCACGGCGCGGACGGCTTCGCGGTCGTGGCCGGACCAGATGGTCTCCTCGGCGTGAGCGGCCTGCGCCCGCTGCCAGTCGGCCACCTCACCCGGTGCCGAGGCGTCGGCCTCGAGCCAGCGATAGGGATCCGGCACCGCGATGCCGGCGACGATCTCGACGACGTCCTCGGTGCGGGTGATCGGTGCGGCGCTCATTCGACGTCCTGCTGCGCGGGGGCGACCGCGGCCGCGGAGACGTGCGAGGCGGCGTCGGCCGCGGGCGCACCCGGTCCGAACTCCGCCCGCAGCCGGTCGAGATGACCGGGCACGAGCGACGCGCGGTGGCGGTGGGCGATCGCGTCGAACGCGGTCGTGACGTCGGCGAGCGGATCCATCCCGCCTCCCGCGTGCGTGCCCTCGATCCCGTCCCACGGCGCCGACGGCGCCCCGCGCAGATCGACGAGCACGTCGCCGAGCGGATCCAGCGCGTGCTCGAGGGACCCCGGCGCAGGTTCGCGCTCCGAGAGCGTCGCCTCCCAGTCGAACGGCCGCGGCGAGCGCTCCGCGAAGGACACGACGGGGCCGTGCCCGTAGGTCATGCCGATCACCCGGAGCGCGTCGCCGAGTCGCTCCTGCAGGATCGTGCCGAGCGCGGGCCTGCCGTGCAGCGGCTCTCGGCGCACATGCGCGTTGTGCGCGAGCACGAGGATCCGCTCCTCGCGGTCCGCGATCCATGACACGGTGTCGGCCATGAGCTGCTCACGCGGGTACGCACCCGGCGCACCGTCCCAGGAGAGCTCCGCGAAGAAGGCGCCCAGCGTCGCCGCGGCCCGCCGCGCGATGTCGTCGCCCTCGCTCTCGACCCGCGCGCACAGGCCGGTGATGCCGTCGCGGATCCGGCCGCGCGCCGCGTCGTCCAGGCCGTCCCAGGCGATCGCGGCCTCCGTCCGCCCGCCGAGGTCGGTGAGGCGCCGCAGCTCGTCGTCGCCCTCCTGAGCGGGGATCCGCTCGAGGCACGCCCTCACGGCCGCACCGGGCGAGGTCGAGGAGCCGGGCAGATCCATCCCCCAGAAGTGCAGGGGCGCCCGCCCCGAGCCCCGCCGTCGGGCGTTCTCCGCGCGCAGCCACGTCAGCTGCCGCCGGACGGCGTCGGACTCGCCGAAGCCGTAGGTGGTCCCGGCGCGGGCGACGTCCTCGACCTCACCCGCGCCGCCCTGGATCCAGGCGTCCACGGCGAGGCCCTCCGCGAAGCCCGACTCCCGCACGAAGGCTGTGAAGCCGAACTCTGTCGCGAGCGTGCGGAACAGTCCGTCGCCGAGCCGGGCGAAGTCGTCGATCCCGTGCGCTCCCTCGCCGAGCAGCACGACGCGCGCGCCTGCGACGAGGTCGTGCACGGCCTCAGGGTCCCAGGGCTCGCCCGGGGCCGCCAGCGGGCGGGCGCAGGTCCGGTCGGTCTCACGCATCGGGTCGATCCTCTCACCGCGACGGAGCCGGCCTCGCTCGACCGGCCCCGTCCGCGGATCCGTCACTTCTGCTTCTCGGTGAAGTACCACTGCTCCGGGGAGTAGATGAACTTCAGCAGGCCCTCGAACGTCGCCGGCGGGCCGGAGAGCGTGCTCTTCCAGACGATGAGGTTGTCGGGGGTGGGCAGGAACAGCACAGGGAGGTCCTTGGACAGCAGGGTCGTCTCCGCACTCAGCGCCTTCGGGTCGGATCCGAACACGCTCGCCTCGATCGCCTTGTCGGCCTCGGGATCGCTGTAGCTGCCGAGGTTGAAGCTGCCGTCCGTGTTGAACACGCCGTTCGCGGTCGGATACGAGCCCACGACCAGCGGGCCGCTGTCCTGCATGGCCCACTCGTTCGTGTTCGCCGGCGCTCCGGGGTTCGTGTAGTTCTCGTACATGTAGTTGAGCGACTTCGAGACGACCTTCACGTCGATCCCGAGCTTCTTCGCCTCGGAGGAGAACGCGAGGTCTCGCGCGCCGACATAGCTCGGCGAGCTCGCGGAGGCGAGGGTGAACGAGATCCTCTGCCCCTGCGCGATGCCCTCGCCGCACTGGTCGGATCCCGTGCCCGGCTTCTCGCATGTGGTGCCGCCCTTGTCGACCTTCCAGCCGTGCGCGGTCAGCAGCTTCTCCGCCGCCTTCGGATCGAACGGGTACGGCGCCTTGCCGCCGAAGTCGGGCGGGAACGCCGAACCCAGGCCGACCGTGGCGTAGTTCTCGCTCGCGGCCCCGTTGTAGACGCCGCGGCTCTTGATGTATCCGGGCTGGTCGACGAGGTGCTGCAGCGCCTGGCGCAGGTAGGGCTGGGCGATGATCTTGTCGAAGCCGCCGGTGGTGTTCGCGAAGTTGATCACGAGCGGATCCGAACGCGCAGGGGCCGGGGCCGCGTAGACGTCGTAGCCCTTCTTGCGCAGATCCTCGATCTTGGAGGAATAGCTCGAATCCAGCCGCCCGACCGTGATCGTGCCGGCCTGGTACTGGTTGTAGATCGCCGCGGCCGAGGTGAACGCCTTGAAGTCCACCTGTGTGAGCGTGTGCTTCCCCGGTCCCGTGTAGGCCTTGTTCGGCGCCAGCGAGAATGAACCGGTGGTCGGCTCGAAGCTCTTCAGCGAGTACGGGCCGTTCACGACCTGCCACAGCGGGTTGGTGGCGAACGTGGCCTGGTCCGCGGACTGATCGGTGAGGAAGGTGTAGATCGCGCTCGCGTTCGCGGGGTCCGTGTAGTCCAGCACCGGTCCCCCGGCCGCCGCGATGCTCCAGTCCGCCGAGGGGATGACGACGAGCTGCTGCAGGAGCGACTCCAGGTACGCGGGGTTGTACGCCTTCTCGAGAGTGAACACGACGGTGTCGGATCCCTGGGCGGACGCGGTCACGCCGTCCGGGAACTGCCCCGGCGTGTAGAACGCCCAGTTGGCCGCGCTCTGGGCGACGGCGGCCTTGAGGATGTCGAGCGAGAAGACGACGTCGCCGGCGGTGACGGGCTTGCCGTTGGACCAGCTGTTCTTCTTCATCGTGATCGTCACGGTGCGGCCGCCGTCGGCGTAGGACGGCGGCGCGGCGAGACTCGTGTCGGCGTTGCTCTTGCCGTCCGCGTCGGCCCGGTAGAGCGTCCGCCACATCAGGTCGTTGCCGATCACGGCGCCGTTCGCGGCGGCGGGCGGGTAGGGGAAGATGTAGTTCGGCGCCAGGCCCGGCGTCATCGCGATCGTGACGATCCCGCCGTCGACGGCCTTGCCGCTCGCCGCGGGGATGCGGCGGTACTGCGACGGGTCGACGGTGGTGCTGCCGGCGGTGCAGCCGGTCGTGATCAGCGCGGCCGCGACCGTGAGCGCGATCAGGAGGCGCCGTCGCCTCCGGGGAACCTGCGCGTTCATGCTGTGCTCCTTCTTCGGGTTCTTCGGGTTCTTGGGGCGGGTCGGGTCGGGTGGTGCGGATCCGGAACGGCCGCCGCGACGCGGATCCTGGTGCTTCGAGAGTGCAGGACGCCGGAAGGCGCCCGTTCAGAGATCCGGACAGTTTCGGCGCGGCGCGCCTGTGGAGGCGGACACACCTCGGCGCCGGGTCATCGGCGCCGGTCCATCACGTCGCGCAGGGCGTCGCCGAGCAGGTTCAGCCGAGCACCACGAGCACGATGCACAGCCCCGCGGGGTAGATGAGCCACCAGTTGCCGGCGGTGATGTAGGCGACCCCGCTCGAGAGCTGGCTGCCCCAGTCGGTGACCGGATAGCTCAGCCCGAAGCCGAGGAATCCCAGCGCCGCGATCACCAGGATCGCGTCGGCGACCTGGAACGTGAGGTTCACGATGATCACGCCGAACGTGTTCGGGATGAGGTGCGTGAAGATGATCCGGCGGTCGCCCGCGCCCATGAGCCGCGCGGCCTGCACGAACTCCCGCACCCGCAGGGACAGCACCTCGCCGCGGATGAGCCGTGCAGACACGAGCCAGGAGAAGCCGCCGATCACGAGGCTCAGCGTGAGCGGCGTCGCGGTGAAGCGCGCCGCGATGATGAGCACGAAGAACAGGAACGGGATCGCCAGCAGCACGTCGACGAACCGCATCATGATGCCGTCCACCACGCCGCCGGCGAGCCCCGCGACGGCGCCGTAGACCGTGCCGAGCGTCGTCGCGAAGACCGCGGCGAGCAGACCGATCTCGAGCGACACCTGCCCGCCCAGCATGAGCCGGCCGAGCACGTCGAAGCCGTTCGGATCGGTGCCGAGCGGATACCCCTCCCCCGGCGGCAGGAGCGCATCGAGCAGGTTCACGTCGGTCTGGTTCGTCGGGTACAGCAGCGGCCCGACGAAGCTGAACAGCACGAGCAGCGCGAGCATCGACGCCCCCGCCACGGCCATCGGGCTGCGCCGCAGCGCACGCAGGACGGCGCCCGCAGCGAGAGGGCGCGCCGCTGTCGCGGCGGCGACGATGACGTCGGTCTTCTCGGACAGCTCAGGGTGTGCGGTGGTCATCTGCTCAGCTCGATCCGTCGGTCCGCGCGTGCGACCACGAGGTCGGCGAGGAGGTTGCCCAGCACGGTGAGGGCGCCACCGATGAGCGTGTACGCCAGCAGCACCGGATAGTCCTCCCGATGCAGGCTGTTCAGGAACAGGAGGCCGAGACCGGGGTAGTTGAACACCGACTCGACGATGAGGTTGCCCGCCAGCAGCGTGGGGATCATGACGCCGACGAGGGTGATCAGCGGGATGCAGGCGTTGCGCAGCAGGTGCCGCATCAGCACGATCCGCTCCGGCGCACCCTTGGCGCGGGCGACCTTGATGTAGTCCATGCCGAGCTGCTCGAGCGCCGCGGAGCGCTGGTACTGCGAGAAGACCACGACGTTCGTGAGGGCGAGGGTGATCAGCGGCAGCGCCATCGCGCGCGGATCGGTGAACACCACCCAGGGCGAGGTGGACTGCGACGCCTCCGCCGGGAACAGCGGCACGAGCTGGCTGAGCAGCGCGATCAGCAGCAGCGCGACGAGGAACGAGGGCGTCGCATAGAGCAGGTAGGCGATGCCGGTGGCGGCGCGGTCGACGACGGTGTTCCGCCGGACCGCCTGCAGGATCCCGAGCGGAATCGCGATGAGCAGCGCGAGCACGAGGCCGGACAGGGAGAGCACGGCGCTGCGCCCCGCGTTCTGCGCGAACAGCACCGAGACGTCCTCGTTCAGCTTGTAGGAGCGCCCGAAGTCGCCGTGCAGCAGCTGCACCACGTAATCGACGTACTGCGCGAACAGAGGGCGGTCGAACCCGTTCTCGTGGTTGAACGCCTCGACCGCCGCGGCCGACGCCTGCGGCCCGAGGACGACGCGCCCCGGGCTGTCGGAGATGAGATGGAGCATCACGAAGATCACGATCGAGATGCCGATCAGCACGAGCAGCGAGACGAGGATCCGCCGCAGCAGGTACGAGATCATGCCGCCGCCTCCGTCTCGGTCCGGTCCGCGGTCCGCGCGTCCGCCGCCGCGCCGGCCTTGGGCTGCAGGGGGAAGTGACAGGCCACATCGTGGCCGGTGCCGACCGCCTCCAGCAGCGGCTCCACGGTCGCGCACAGCTCGGTCGCGAGCGGGCACCGCGTGCGGAACCGGCACCCGCTGGGGGGGTCCAGGGGGCTGGGCAGCTCTCCGCGCACGCGCTCGACGCCCTCCGGCGCCGGAGCGTCCGGATCCGCGACGGGCACCGCGGCGAGGAGTCCCGCCGTGTACGGGTGCGCGGGCCGCTCGTAGACGTCGTCGGTCGCCCCGAGCTCGACGATCTTGCCGAGGTACATGACCCCGACCCGGTCGGAGAGGTAGCGGATGACGGAGAGGTCGTGCGAGATCACGACGCTGCTGAGCCCGCGCTCGCGCTGCTGCGTGCGCATGAGGTTGAGCACCTGTGAGCGGATCGACACGTCGAGGGCGCTCACCGGCTCGTCCGCGACGAGGACGTCCGGATCCAGTGCGAGAGCGCGGGCGAGCCCGATGCGCTGGCGCTGGCCGCCGGAGAGCTCGTGCGGGTACCGCTCCATGATGGACGGGCCGAGGCCCACGCTCTCGAGCAGTGCGATCGCGCGCTCGGTGCGCTCGGCGGCGGTGCCCACGCCCTGGATCGCGAGAGGCTCGCGCAGGATCGTGCCGATCGTCATCTTCGGGTCGAGGGCGGCGCCGGAGTCCTGGAACATCATCTGCAGCTTCGCCCTGCGGGCGCCGAGCTCGCGCCGGCGCACGCCGGAGACCTTCGCCCCTTCGAGTCGCACCTCGCCCGCGGTGGGCCGGTCCATCGCGACGAGCATGCGCCCGAGCGAGGACTTGCCGCACCCGGACTCTCCGACGAGCCCCAGGGTCTCCCCCGCCCGCACCGCGAAGCTCACCCCGGAGACCGCCTTCACCGTGCGCCGGCGCCCCTTCGGCGCCCAGCCCGAGACCGGATGCTCCTGTACGAGGTCGACGACCTCGAGCCGGT
>NZ_NCKN01000186.1 GCF_002257455.1 Microbacterium sp. 13-71-7 | reverse complement strand
AGCTCGGCGTGTGCTCGCGCAGCCAGGCCGAACAGGCTGTGCGCGAGGGCAGGGTGACGGTCGATGGTCGCTGCATCCGCGATCCGGAGCGCCCCACCGACGCCGAGCGCGAGCGCCTGACGCTGGACGGCCGTCCGGTCGGTGCCGCCGAACGGGTCTACATCGCCCTCAACAAGCCGCGCGGGGTGGTGGTGAGCGCGGCGGACGAACGCGGCCGCGACACCGTCTACGGCCTGCTGGAGGAGGCCGGACTACCGTGGCTCGGCCCGGTCGGCCGGCTCGATCGGGCCAGCGAAGGCCTGCTGCTGTTGAGCAACGACACCGGGTGGGCGGCCGGACTCACCGAACCGAAGCATCACGTGGACAAGACCTACCATGTGCAAGTCGATTGCCGCCCGGACGAGGCCCTGCTCGCGAAGCTGCGTGCCGGCGTCGTCGATGCCGGCGAGCGGCTGGGTGCGGTGGCGGTGGACGTGCTGCGCGAAGGCGAGAAGAACGCCTGGCTGGAAGTCGTGCTGGACGAGGGGCGCAATCGCCACATCCGCCGGCTGCTCGCGGCGCACGACATCGGCGTGCTGCGCCTGATCCGCGTGGCGATCGGTCCGCTGGCCCTGGGCGAGCTGCCCAAGGGCCAGTGGCGGCACCTCACCGTGGACGAGGTGCAGGCGCTGCGTCGCGGCTGAGCCGTGGCGCGGCGAAGAGGGCTCAGCCAATCACGCCCAACTGCTTGCCGATGCGGGTGAAGGCGTCGATCGCGCGGTCCAGGTGTTCGCGGGTATGCGCTGCGCTCATCTGGGTGCGGATGCGCGCCTGGCCCTGCGGCACCACCGGGTAGAAGAAGCCGGTGACGTAGATGCCTTCCTCCAGCAGCGCGCTGGCCATCGCCTGCGCCTTCGGCGCGTCATAGATCATCACCGGCACGATCGGGTGCACGCCCGGCTTGATGTCGAAGCCGGCAGCGGTCATCCGCTCGCGGAAGTAGGCGGTGTTCTCCTGCACCCTGGTGCGCAGCTCGCCGGCACTCTCGAGCATGTCGAACACCTTGATCGCCGCGGCCACCACGTGCGGCGGCAGCGAGTTGGAGAACAGGTAGGGGCGCGAGCGCTGGCGCAGCATCTCGATCACCTCGGCCGGGCCGGTGGTGAAGCCGCCCAGCGCGCCGCCGAGCGCCTTGCCGAGCAGGTACAGGTCGGGCACGACGCCCTCCCTGTCGCACGCGAAGGTCTCGCCCACGCGACCGAGGCCGGACTGGATCTCGTCGGCGATGAACAGCACGTTCCGCTCGTCGCAGATCTCGCGCACCCGTCGCAGGAACCCCTCGGGCGGGATGACGACGCCGCTCTCGCCCTGGATCGGCTCGATGAGCACCGCGACCGTGTCCTCGGTGATCGCGGCGGCGATCGCCTCGGCATCCCCATAGGGCACGGCGTCGAAACCGGGCGTGAACGGGCCGAACCCGTCGCGCGCCGACTCGTCGTCGCTGAAGCCGACGATCGTCGTGGTCCGCCCGTGGAAGTTGCCGTGCCCGACGACGATGCGCGCCGCGTCAGGCCGCACGCCCTTGACCCGGTAGCCCCAGGCCCGCGCGACCTTGATGCCGGTCTCGACCGCCTCGGCGCCGGTGTTCATCGGCAGCACCAGATCCTTGCCGCACAGGCGCGCGAGCGCCGCAGCGAACGGCTCGAGCCGGTCGTTGCGGAAGGCGCGGCTGGTGAGCGCGACGCGGCCCAGCTGCTCCTCGAGCGCCGCGACGAGCGCGGGGTGCCGGTGTCCGAAGTTGACGGCCGAGTAGGCGGCGAGCAGGTCGAGGTAGCGCTTGCCCTCGACGTCGGTCACCCAGGCGCCCTCGCCGCGGGCGATCGTCACGTCGAGCGGCGCGTAGTTGCGCGCCACATGCGGCTCCGTGCCGGCATCCGGATCCTGGCCGGCGATCGTCCCGTGCTCGGCGAACTCCCTGACCTGCTCCGGCGTCATCACGCGCCCCGCAGTTCCAGGGTGCAGCACTTGATGCCGCCGCCACCGAGCAGCAGCTCGCTGAGGTCGACCATGATCGGGTTGTAGCCGCGCTCGCGCAGCTGCTTCTCGAAGCCCGTGGCGCGCGGCGAGATGATGACGTTGTAGCCGTCGCTCGCGGAGTTCAGGCCGAACACGGCGCCGTCCTCGTCCGAGACCAGGATCGCGTCGGGGAAGCGCTCCTCCAGCACCGCGCGGCTGGCGTCATCGAAGGCGTGCGGCAGGTAGGCGATGTTGGCGGCCGCGGGGCCGCCGTTCTCCTCGCCGACCACGGGGTCGAGCACGGTGAGCGCCGTGTCGAGGTGGTAGAAGCGGGGGTCGACGAGCGTCAGCGTCACGACCTCGCGGCCGAAGACCTCGCTCACCTCGCGGTGGCTGTCGCCGGCCGAGCGGAAGCCCGTGCCTGCCAGGATCACGTCGCCGGCGAGCAGGAAGTCGCCCTCGCCCTCGTTGATCTCCTTCGGCATCACGGTGTCGAAGCCGTGCGCGCGGAACCAGTCCGCGAACGCGGGGGCCTCGCCCTGGCGCTGCGCGTAGTAGAACGACGGCACGTAGGCGCGGCCGCCGATCACGAAGCCGCCGTTGGCCGTGTAGACCATGTCCGGGTAGCCGGCGAGCGGCTCGATCAGCTCGACCTCGTGGCCGAGCTCGAGGTACAGGTCGTACAGCTTCTGCCACTGCGCGACGGCCTTGGCCGTGTCCGTCGGGTTGGCCGGCTCCATCCACGGGTTGATGCTGTAGTTCACCGTGAAGTGCTCCGGCTTGCACATCAGGTACCGGCGGTGGTGCGCGGTGCGGGCCGGCGTGGCGGTGGCGGTCTCAGGCGTCGACATGAGGCTCCTTGCGAATCTTCGGTCGCGGCGGACGCTGTCCTGAGGCCCGGCGGTCCTTCGATCCGGCACATCGTGGATGCGGGGAGAAGATGCGACACGGGCACGCCGTCGTCCATTGTCTCATCCGAGGCTGGACGTGGCCATCACGGCGCGGCGCCGGCTCAGATCACCCCCGCGCTCCAGTCGTCCGGGTTGCCGTAGCGGTGCGCGGTGATCGCGATGGCCTGCTCGTGCAGGAACGGCAGCAGCTCGATCCGGCCGGCCGTGGTCACCTCGCCGGCGAAGATCGCCAGATCCGGATCCCCCTGCACGGCCTCGGCGAGCGCGGCGTGCAGGGCCGCGACGTCGTCCGCCGCCCCCACGATGCGCACGCGGTTCGGACGTGCCGGCGCCCCCTCGACCGCGGTTCCCCTCTCGCTCCCGTCGCGATCTCTGCCGCTTTCCGTCCGGCTTTCCGGCAGTTTCTGCGACGGGAGCAGTTCGGGCGGGAGCAGCTCGGATCCGTCCGCGGGCGCGGCAGGGCCTGTGAACCGCTGGGTCCACTCCTCGTCGCTCTCCACGAACACGGTGACGCCGGCCTCGCCCAGCACGCGGCGCACCGCGGCGGGAAGGCCGATCGGCGAGGAGAGCGTGAACGCGCCCCCGCCGCGGATCGCTGCGATCGCCACCCGCAGCAGCGCGCGCAGCGGCGCCTCTCCCGTCGCGCGCACGGCGACCGGCACCGAGCGGTACCGGAACAGGTTGCGCTCCACGCCGAGGCGCGAGACGTCGCGCACCCGCCCGAACTCGCGATCCCAGGCCAGCGCGTCCGAGAGCGCCGCGCGGCGCAGCCATTCGAACGCCGTGTAGTCGAGCGACGGCTGCGCGGCCTCGATGAGCGCGGTGATCCGCGAGTCCAGCCCGCGCAGGTGCAGGGTCGTGGATCCGGCGCCGCCGGTGTCGCGCCAGGATCCCAGCCCGATGAGATGGTTCGGCCCGCCCGCCTTGGCGCCGGTGCCGACAGAGGAGCGCTTCCAGCCGCCGAAGGGCTGACGCTGCACGATCGCGCCCGTGATCCCGCGGTTCACGTACAGGTTGCCGGCCTGCACGCGGTCGAGCCAGAGCGCGAGATCGGCCGGATCCTGCGTGTGCAGCCCCGCAGTGAGGCCGTAGTCCACGGCGTTCTGCAGGTCGACCGCCCGCGCGAGCGTCGGCGCGTGCATGATGCCGAGCACCGGCCCGAAGAACTCCTCGCGGTGGAAGCGCGACCCCGGCTGCACCCCGAGGCGGATGCCGGGCGTCCACAGCCGCCCCTCGGATCCGGGGATCTCGCGCGGCTTCAGCAGCCACTTCTCGTCCGGGTCGAGCTCGGTGAGCGCCCACTTCAGCTTGCCCTGCGGCGGCTCGATCACCGGCCCGACCTCGGCGCGCGGGTCCTCGGGCCAGGCCACGTGCATCGATCGGGCCGCGTCCACGAGCTGCCGTGCGAACCGTCGGGAGCGACCCACGGGGCCCACCAGGATCGCGAGCGATGCCGCGGAGCACTTCTGCCCGGCGTGCGCGAACGCGCTCTTCACGAGGTCGGCGACCGCGAGGTCCAGGTCGGCGGAGGGCGCGATCACGATCGCGTTCTTCCCGCTCGTCTCGGCGTGCAGCGCGAGGTCGTGACGCCAGCTGCGGAACAGCGCTGCGGTCTCGAAGGATCCGGTGAGGATGACCCGGTCGACGTCGGGGTGGGCGATGAGCTCCCGGCCCAGCTCGCCCTCGGAGATGTCGACGAACGCGAGGAGGTCCCTCGGGATCCCGGCGTCCCAGAGCGCGGCGGCGATCACGGCGGCCGAGCGCCGCGCCTGCGGGGCGGGCTTGAACACGACGCCGGATCCCGCGGCGAGCGCGGCGAGCACGCCACCGGCGGGGATCGACAGCGGGAAGTTCCACGGCGGGGCGACGACGGTGACCCGCGACGGCACGAACGCGGCCCCGGGGACCGCGTCGAGCTCGCGGGCCTTCGCGGCGTAGTACCGGGCGAAGTCGACGGCCTCGCTGACCTCCACGTCGCCCTCGGAGATCACCTTGCCCGTCTCGGCCGCGGCGACCTCGATGAGCTCGGCTCTGCGCGACTCGAGCACGGCGGCGATCCGCAGCAGCACCTCCCCGCGCTCGGCCGCCGGGCGCGCACCCCACGCCCCGGCCGCAGCGCGCACGCGGGACAGGATGCGCTCGAGCTCCTCCGCATCGGTCACGCGGGCGCTGCGCACGATCCCGTCCCCGGTCGTGGATCCCGGGATGCGGGCGAGGATCTCGCGCGCCCACTCCCGGTTCGCCGGAAGCGCCGGATCGCTGTCGACCGCGTTGCGGAAGCCCGGGGCGCCCGCGGCGATCGCGGACTCGTCCTCGCGCGCGGCGAAGACGGCCGTCTCCACGAAGGTGTCGCCGGGATCCGCGGCCTCGGCGATCCCGAGCACGGCCTGGGTGAGCGCGGCGGAATCTGCGTCCGGATCCGTGGTGAGGGCGGCGGACTCGTGCACCGGGGCGAGCCGGTTCTGTCTGCGGCGCGGACGCGCGGGCAGCGCGGGGTCGGCGGAGCGTTCGAGCGAGAGGGCGAAGCGGTTGATCTCGCGGTCCAGCGCATCCGGATCCTCGTGGAGCCGGAAGGCCGAGGAGAGGAAGTTCTCCGGCGAGGCGGTCTCCTCGAGGCGCCGCACCAGGTAGCTGATCGCGACGTCGAACTCGCGCGGCTTCACGACGGGCACGTAGAGCAGCACGTGCCCGACCTCCCGGCTCACCGCCTCGACCTGGCCCTGCGCCATGCCGAGCAGCATCTCGAACTCGATCGGCGCGGATCCGGACGCCGCTCCCGCGGTCGCCGAGCGATCGGGGCGAACGCCTTCTGCGTCGGGGCGCGTTTCGTCTCGGTCGCCCTCCTGGCGTCCTCGCTCGGCGTCCGCGGGCAGCAGCCCCGTCGAGGGCCGCACGCCGCGGTCGCCCGCGAGGAGCCATGCGTACGCGATGTCGAAGAGGTTGTGACCGGCGATGCCGATGCGCACGGCGCGAACGGATTCGGGGGTGAACGCCTCGTCCAGGCAGCGCAGGTAGTTCGCGTCGGTGTCGATCTTGGTGTCGTAGGGCGCCGGCGTCCAGCCGTGCAGGGCGGCCTCCACGCGCTCCATCGCGAGGTTCGCCCCCTTCACGAGGCGCACCTTGATCGGCGCGCCGCCGTGGTCCAAGCGATCCTTCGCCCACGCGGTCAGCTCCCTCAGGGCCGGCAGGGCATCGGGCAGGTACGCCTGCAGCACGATGCCCGCCTCGAGATCCTTGAGCCGCGGATCCTCCAGTATCCGCGTGAACACCGCGATCGTGAGGTCGAGATCGCGGTACTCCTCCATGTCCAGGTTGATGAAGGTCTGCGCGCTCTTCGGGCTCGTCGACGCCCACGGATCTCCTGCCGCCGTCAGGTACAGCGGCAGCAGCCGCTCCGCGACCTGCTCGACGACCTCGTCGAACGCCCACATCGAGATGCGGCTCACGACCGCCGAGACCTTGACCGAGACGTAGTCGACGTCGTCGCGGCGGATGAGCTCGTGGATCCCGTCCAGCCTCCGCTGCGCCTCGTCCTCCCCGAGCACGGCCTCGCCGAGCAGATTGAGGTTGAGCCTCGCCCCGCCGGCGCGCAGCTTCGCGATCGTCGGGGTGAGCTTGGCGGGGCGCGCGTCGGCGATGAGGTGGCCGACCATCTCGCGCAGCACGGTGCGCGCGATCGGCACGGTGGGCGCGGGGAGCCCCTGCGCCACGAGCCCGCCCGCGCGGACCGCGGCGCGCAGGTACCAGGGCAGGAATCCGGGCACGAGAGGCGCCACGCGGTTCAGCCCGGCGGCCGCAGCGCCGAGACTCTCCGGCCGCATCACGTCATCGACGAAGCCGAGCGTGAACGGCAGCCCGTTCGGATCCCGGAGCACCCCGGCGAGCCGCTCGGCGGCCGGATCCGCATGCGCGGCGGCCGCTTCGTCGATCCAGCGCTGGGCGAGGACGACGGCCCGGCGGGCGCGCTCGGTCTCGGCGGCGTTCAGCCATTGCGGCATCGGTTCCGTCCTTCCCGCCTCGCGCCTTCGGGGTGGGCGCGGAATGCTCCCCTCCAGCATGGCGCTCCTCGCGGCGCACGGCCCCGCGGCACGCCCTCCGCGCCGCTCTCTCTGCCGTGCGCCGACGCGAGGGCTGCCGCCTCAGTCGGCCCAGACGCTCGGCGCGGGCGCCTTGGTCGGCGGCAGCGCCGATGCGGCGGCCCAGTCGTGGATCCAGTCCTCGACGCCCGGCACGTCCTCCGGGCGGCCCAGCGCCCCGAAGAACTCCTCGTGCGAGACGGTCCCGCCGGTGCGGCGCAGCATGCGCGCGCGCACGATCACCTTGGCGTAGACCTCGCCGTCCACCACGGCTCGGTGCTCCATGAACAGCGCCTTGTCGTCGTGCCCGATGAAGCGGGACTCGACGTCGAAGCGCTGCCACAGCTCGAGGGATTTGCGGAAGGTGATGGTCTCGCTCGAGACCACGGCATACCAGCCGCGCTCCTTCATGGCGTCGAACAGCCCCGTGCGGATCAGCAGGTCCCACCGGCCGAGGTCGAAGAGGGACAGATACCGGCCGTTGTTCATGTGCCGCAGGATGTCCAGATCCGTCGGAAGCGTGGTGAGGCGGATGCGCCCGACCGCCGTCGGAGCCAGAGTCTGCCCTCGGCGGGAGCGCCGGCGGGCGGAGAGGATGACGAGCAGAGTGCGCCAGATCACGTTCACACGAGGAGCGTAGTGAATCCGGCACGGAATCCCATGATCGATTGTCGGATCCCGACAGATGATCCGACACGAGAAACCTGCCGGAAATGCTTGTCGTCACTCGATTTCGCGTCCGCGCACGGCGCGCGTAGAGTCGCGAACATGAGCGCCGAAGCCCTTCCCACCGTCACCGTCAGGCCCGTTCGCGATGTCGATGCCGAAGCGCTCGGCCGTGTGCACGCGAAGTGCTGGCACGAGACCTACGACCACCTGATCAGCACCGCCACGCTCGAGGCGGTCTCGCCCAAGCGGCTCGCCGAGCTGTGGACGCACTGGGCCTCCCAGGGCGAGGAGTACCGCATGAGCGCGGCGCTCGTCGACGGCGAGATCGTCGGCTTCGTCGGCTCCGGTCCTGCGCGGGACGAGAACCCCCCGGCGGAGCGCGAGCTCTACTTCATCTACCTCCTCGACGCCTGGCACGGCACCGGCATCGGCCAGCGCCTGTTCGAGGCCGCCGTCGGCGCCGGCGAGAACTGCTACCTCTGGGTCGCGGAGGACAACCCCCGCGCGCACCGCTTCTACGTGCGCAACGGCTTCACCCTCGACGGCGCCAGCCAGCAGGAGCCCTTCCTCGGCGAGACCATCAAGGAAGTCCGCTTCGTGCGCTGACCCTGGTCGCGCGTCGCGTCTCT
>NZ_NCKN01000185.1 GCF_002257455.1 Microbacterium sp. 13-71-7 | reverse complement strand
AGCGCCGCGGCGGAGAGCACGACCCGTTTCGGCAGCCCTGTGGATCCGGAGGTCGCGATGACGACCGCGGTGCCCTCGGCGACCTCGTCCCGGGGGCCCGGCGCGAACCCCAGCGCGAGAGGCGCTGTGCCGTCCAGCGCCCGCGGCACCGCAGCCCCGACCGCCGCGGGATCCGCCCCGTCGATGGCCCGCAGCCTCACCGGGGGCCGCCCGTTCCGCCCGGATTCGACGTGCGCGAATGACTCCATCCACGGTGCAGATCGAGCCACTCGCGCGCTTCGAAACCCGAAGTCATGCTCAGAAGTGCCAGGGGTAGGGGGACCAGTCGGGCTCGCGCTTCTCCAGGAAGGAGTCGCGGCCCTCGACCGCCTCGTCCGTGCCGTAGGCCAGGCGGGTCGCCTCGCCCGCGAAGACCTGCTGGCCGACCAGCCCGTCGTCCACCGCGTTGAAGGCGAACTTCAGCATGCGGATCGCGGTGGGCGACTTCGTGAGGATCGTCCTGGCCATCGCGATCGCCTCTCGTTCGAGCTCGGCGTGCGGCACGACCCGGTTCACGGCGCCCGCCTGCATGGCGCGCTCGGCGGAGTACTCCTCGGCGAGGAAGAAGACCTCGCGCGCGAACTTCTGCCCGGTCTGGCGGGCCATGTACGCGGATCCGTATCCGGCGTCGAAGGATCCGACGTCGGCATCGGTCTGCTTGAACCGGCCGTGCTCGGCGCTGGCGATCGTGAGGTCGCAGACCACGTGCAGCGAGTGCCCTCCGCCGGCGGCCCAGCCGGGCACGACCGCAATGACGACCTTCGGCATGAACCGGATGAGCCGCTGCACCTCGAGGATGTGCAGCCGGCCCGCCCTCGCCTGCTGCTCGGCCGGCACCGTCGCCTCATCCTCGGAGTACTTGTAGCCGTCCCTTCCGCGGATGCGCTGGTCGCCACCGGAGCAGAACGCCCAGCCGCCGTCCTTCGGGCTCGGACCGTTGCCGGTGAGCAGCACGACGCCGATCCGCGGATCCTGACGGGCCTCGTCGAGCGCACGGTACAGCTCGTCGACCGTGTGCGGGCGGAAGGCGTTGCGCACCTCGGGCCGGTCGAAGGCGATGCGGGCGATCCGTCCGTCGTTCGAGACGTGCGCGGTGATGTCGGTGTACTCCCCCGCGCCCGGCGCGAGCGTCCACTCGGCGGGGTCGAACAGGTCGGAGACGGGCTTCTCGGTCACGGATCCAGCCTATTCCGGGTGCCGGTCGATCAGACGCCCGCGGCGACGGCGGCGACTGCGCCGCGCCGCACCCGGCGGAGCTTGAGCCAGCCGTCGGCGATGTCCCAGGCGGAGAACGCCACGAGACCGAAGCCGAGGAGGACGCCGAGTATCCCGAAGACGCCGCCCTGTGCGGCCGATGCCCGCTGGCCCTGCGCGAAGCCCTCGCCGCCCGCCTCCGTGATGAACGAGAGCAGCGAGGGATTGATGAGCTCGCCGCGGAAGAGCAGCGTCAGGGTCGCGGCGGCGAACGCCGCGGCGAGGACCGTGTTGACCACGGCGAGCGCCGTCGTCCAGCGCCGGCGGACGTAGAGCACGATCGCGAACGCCGCCTCCAGCACGATGAAGCCGAAAAGCACGATCCACGGCCACGGCGCCGGGGCGAGGATGGGGATCGGTGCGCCGCCGGTCGGGAAGAACCCGAGGACGCGATCCCACACGATCGCCCCGGCGGCGACCGCCAGGAACACGAGCGAGGCGATCAGGTCCATGCGGCCGGAGCGGGCATCGGCCGACTGCGGCAGCTGATCGGGATTCCAGTCCAGGATCGTGTCGCCCGTGGATCCCGTGCGTTCGAGCGCGAAGAAGACCAGGGTCGTCCAGAAGCCCACGTGGACGATCGTCTGGATCAGCACGGCGATGGCGCTGCCGAAGATCGCGCCCGCAGGCGCACGGGCGATGAGTTGGGCGAGCACGACCCCGCCCACCGCGCAGAACGGCACGATCCAGAGCAGCAGCCGGAGCAGGCGCAGCCAGGCCGCGTAGTAGCGCGGGCCGACCACCCACATCGGGCGGTCGATGAGCGACGAGGCGTACGCGATCGGCTCGCCGAGACCGGCGACGACCGCGCGCTCGGCGGCGTCCCTGTCCTCCCCCTCGGCGACGCGGGGCTCGACCTGCTCGGCGATGGACGCCTCGAGCTCGGCGAGGATCTCGGGCCGTGAGGAGGCGGGGACGGCTCGGCCCACCGCGGCGAGGTAGCGGTCGGCATAGGCGGATGCGGTGGCGGTCATGATCAGCGTTCCCCTTCGGTCAGGGCGGCGGTGGCGGCGGCGATGGCCCGCACGTCGCGGATGAGGGTGTCGGCCAGGCGCAGCCCGGCGTCGGAGGTGCGGTAGAACTTGCGCGGTCGCGCCTCCTCGGTGTTCCACTCGCTCACGAGATAGCCCTGCTTCTCGAGGCGCCGCAGCAGCGGATAGAGCGTGTTGGAGTCGGTCGGGAAGCCGGCGGCGCTCAGCTGCTCGAGCAGGCCGTAGCCGTACCCGGGCTCGCGCAGCAGCCGCAGGCTCGCGAGCACGACCGTGCCGCGCCGCAGCTCCTGCAGGTGTCCGTCGAACTCCTCATCGCTCATGCTCAACACCATATTGTGCGTCACACACTATTGTCAATGACACGATCCCGTCCGTCGCACTCGCATAGCGTGGAGGCATGACGATCGAGATCCAGCCCGTGGACCCTTACGACGATGCGGCGGTGGACGCCTGGTGGGACGTCTACGCGGCCGCGTTGCGCGCCGACCGCGGTGGTAACGCCGTGCTGTGGTCCCTCGAGGAGACGCGCGCCGAGCTTCGGCAGGATTCGGCGACCTTCGAGCAGCATGCCTTCCTCGCGCGGCGCGACGGAACGGTCGTCGGCGCGGCCGCCCTCGCGCTGCCGCTCAAGGACAACGTCCATGTCGCCGATGTCGCGGTGTACGTCGTCCCGGAAGCGCGGAGGACGGGCGTCGGATCCGCTCTTCTCGCCGAGCTGGAGACCCGCGCGATCGCGCGCTCGCGGCGGACGTTCCTGGCGGAGACGGGCTGGGCCGCTTCCGCGGCCGCCGACGGCACGGGGCATCCGGGCGTCGAGTTCGGCCGCAGGCACGGCTACGCGCTCGCACTCGGCGACCGGGAGAGCGTGCTCGACCTGCCCGTGGCAGAGGACCTGCTCGATCGCCTCGCCGCAGGGCTCCCCGACGACGACTACGTGCTGCGCAGCTGGACCGGGCGCGTACCCGACGACGTCGTCGCCGGATGGGCCGAGCTCTCCAGCTCGCTCGACACCGAGGCGCCCATGGGCGACCTCGACATCGAAGCCGCGACTCCCGATGTGGCGGAGATCCGCGAAAGCGAGGAGCTCGTGGCCGCACAGGGCCGCACCTCGTTCTGCGTCGTCGCGCTCGCCCCGGACGGTCGGGTGGCGGCGTACTCGCAGCTCGTGGTCTCCGGGGACGACAGCTCCGCGTACCAGTGGGGCACGCTCGTGCGCCGGGAGGACCGCGGCCACCGCCTGGGCATGCGGGTCAAGCTGGAGAACCTGCGCCGGCTGCAGCAGGAGCTGCCCGGCACTCCGCGGGTCGTGACCTACAACGCGGAATCGAACGAGCACATGCTGGCAGTCAACGTCGCCCTGGGCTTCCACCCCTCCGGGCGCCTCGCCGAACTGCAGAAGCGGATCGGCTGAGGCGCGGATCCGGGCCGGGCCCCCGCGGGACCCGCGACGATCTGCACACGGTGCGACGATCCGCACAGGGATCTGGCGGATCCGTGCGCGCAACGTCGCATGCTGTGCAGATCGTCGCACCCCCGGGCCATCGACGCCCCCCGAGCACGTCCACGCCGTCGCGCCCGAGCGCGGCGGAGCGGATCCCCGGGTGCATGATGGGGGCATGACCCGCCTCCCCGCGCTCCCCGAGATCCTCGACACCGCGCGGGTGGTCGCGCTCCCGATGCACACGCGGTTCCGCGGGGTGGACGTCCGCGAGGCGCTGTTGTTCGAGGGGCCGCAGGGCTGGGCCGAGTTCTCGCCGTTCACCGAGTACGGCGACGCGGAGGCGTCGACGTGGCTCTCCGCCGCGATCGCGGATGCCTGGGCTCCCCGCCCCGCCGCCGTCCGCGACGGGATCCGGGTGAACGCGACGATCCCGGCCGTGCCGGCGGAACAGGTGCCGGGGGTGCTCGCACGCTTCGACGGCTGCCGCACGGCGAAGGTCAAGGTCGCCGAGGCCGGGCAGAGCCTCGCCGACGACGTCGCCCGTGTGCGCGCCGTGCGCGCCGAGATGGGGCCGGAGGGCCGGATCCGCATCGACGCGAACGCCGGCTGGAACGTCGACGAGGCCGAGCGGGCGATCCACGCCCTCGCGCCCTTCGACCTCGAGTACGCGGAGCAGCCCTGCGCGACGGTCGACGAGCTCGTCGAGCTGCGCGAGCGGATCCGCTACCTCGACATCCCGATCGCGGCGGACGAGAGCGTGCGCAAGGCGTCTGATCCGCTCGCCGTCGCCCGTGCGGGTGCCGCGGACCTGCTCGTCATCAAGGCGCAGCCGCTCGGCGGCATCGAGCGTGCGCTGCGGATCGTCGCGGAGGCGGGGCTGCCCGTCGTCGTCTCGAGCGCGCTCGAGACCGCCGTCGGCCTCTCGCTCGGCGCCGCGCTGGCCGCGGCCCTGCCCTCACTCGACCACGACTGCGGACTCGGCACGGCGTCGCTGTTCGCCGACGACGTCGCGGACGCCCGCCCGCACGGGGGCATGGTGTCCGCCGCACGGGTCGTCCCCGATCCGGCAGCACTCGCGCGGCTCGAAGCCCCGGCCGATCGCCGCGACTGGTGGCTGGAGCGCGTCACCCGTTGCCACGGGCTGCTGGCCGCCGAAGAGCGCTGAGCAGAGCGGACGCTCTCGGCGCTCAGCCCAGCAGCAGCGACACCAGCCGGCCGAGCTCGACGCTGCCGGTGCGGCGCAGCTGGGCGTCGTCCTTGCCGGCCATGGCGCCGCGCACGGTCGTGCCCTCCCAGATGATCAGCAGCATGCGGGCGGCGACCTCGGAGTCGACCCGCAGGGAGATCGTGCCGGTCGCGGCGATGTCGTCGATGATCCGGGCGATGCCGGCGACCATCTCCTGCTCCTGCTTGAGATAGGCCTTGCCCCAGGCGTGATCGCGCAGGGCGCGGAGGCGGATCTCGCTCAGCAGCATGACGCCGAGGCGGTCGTCCTTGCCGGTGTCCATGACCTGCTGCACGAGCGTCGTCGCATCGCAGTCCTGGGCGAGCGCACCGGCCTCGTTCAGCTCGGTCACCCTCGCGCGCACGGCGGTCAGGCGCTCGGCCGACACGGATCCGGCGAGTTCGAGGAACAGCTCGTCCTTCGACTCGAAGTTCGAGTAGAACGCGCCGCGCGTGAAGCCGGCGCGCTCACACACGGCCTCGACGGTCGCACCGTCGAGCCCTTCCTCGGCGAACACCAGCGCCGCCGCCTCGAGCAGCCGCGCGCGCGTGTTCTCCCGGCTCCTGGTCGCACTGCCGGTCATCCGCACCTCCTGCGGGCCTCGGGCCCGCGATTCACATCCCGCGCACAGACTATCCCGGCGCCGTCGTCTTACGATACATAGACGTATCGGATACACCAGTGTATCGAACCCGCCCGCACTCCCTCCGGAGGAACCCGTGTCGACTCTCCTCTCCTCGCTCGGCCGCTGGTCGTTCCGGCACCCTTGGCGCGTGCTCGTGGCCTGGCTGCTGGTGCTCGGCATCGCCGGCGGCGCAGCGCTCGCCCTCGGCAAGGGCACGGACAACGCGTTCACGATCCCCGGCACGGAATCGCAGGCGGGCCTGGAGCAGCTCGAGCGCACCTTCCCCCAGGTGAGCGGCACGAGCGCGCAGTTCATCGTCGTGGCCGCGGACGGCGACAGCGTCACCGACCAGGACTACAAGACGCCGATCGAGCGGACCGTGACCGATCTCGGGAAGGTCCACGGGGTCCTCGCGGCGACGAGCCCGTACGACGAGCACGTGACGGGCATGGTCTCCGACGACCACTCCGCGGCGATCGTGCGGCTGCAGTTCGACGGCCAGGCCTCGGACGTCTCGGCCGCCACCAAGGACACGCTGCGCACGGCGGTGAGCGACCTCGAGAAGGAACTGCCCCAGGGCGCGCACGCCGTGATCGGCGGAGATCTCTTCTCGATGTCGATCCCGGCGATCTCGATCACCGAGGGCATCGGCCTCGTGATCGCGCTGCTCGTGCTGATCGTGACGTTCCGTTCGTTCGTCGTGGCGGGCATGCCGCTGCTCACGGCCGTGCTGGGCGTGGGCGTCTCGATGGCCGCGATCTTCGCCGCGACCGCCTTCGCGTCGGTCTCCTCGACCACTCCCCTGCTCGCGCTCATGCTCGGGCTCGCGGTCGGCATCGACTACGCACTGTTCATCGTCGCGCGACATCAGGACCAGGTGCGTGCGGGGGTGGATCCGGAGGAGTCCGCCTCGCGCGCGACCGGCACGGCCGGCTCCGCGGTGGTCTTCGCCGGCATCACGGTGCTGATCGCGCTCATCGGCCTCGGCTTCGCCGGTATTCCGTTCCTCACCACGATGGGCATCGCGGCGGCCGTCGCGGTCATGATCGCCGTGCTGATCGCCGTGACGCTGACGCCCGCGATCCTCGGCTTCCTCAAGGGCCGCGTGGCGGGACGCCCCGCCCGGCCCCGCCGTGCGAAGAAGGGCAAGGCCGAGGCGGCCCCGCGCCGGCCGTTCTCCGAGCGCTGGGTGGGCGGCGTCACCCGCCACCCGGTCCTCGTCGCGGTCGCCATCGTCCTCGGACTCGGGGTCGTCGCCGTCCCCGCCGCGAACCTCGCGCTCGCGCTGCCGAACTCGGGTGTGCAGCCGCAGGGATCCGAGGCGCGGGAGAACTACGACCTCACCGCCGAGCACTTCGGCCCGGGGTTCAACGGACCGCTCATCCTCACCGGCACGATCGTGACGTCGAAGGATCCGGTCGGCCTCATGAAGGATCTGGGCGATGCGGTCGGCAAGCTCCCCGGGGTCGCCGAGATCGCCCTGGCCACCCCGAACCAGACCGCCGACACCGGCATCGTCCAGGTCATCCCGACGACCGCTCCGGACGCCCCCGCCACCGCCGACCTCGTGCGCGAGCTGCGCTCGCACCACGACGAATGGCTCAAGAAGTTCGGGATCGACCTGAAGGTGACCGGGTTCACGGCCGTCGCGATCGACATCTCCGACCAGCTCGGCGCCGCACTACTGCCGTTCGGGATCTTCGTGATCGGGCTGTCGCTCGTGCTGCTGACGATCGTCTTCCGCTCGATCTGGGTGCCCGTCACGGCGGCGCTCGGCTACCTGCTCTCGATCGTGGCCGCGTTCGGCGTGGTCTCCGCGGTCTTCGAATGGGGCTGGTTCGCCGATGCCCTGCACGTCGCACGTGTGGGGCCGATCATCAGCTTCATGCCGATCATCCTGATGGGCGTGTTGTTCGGCCTGGCCATGGACTACCAGGTCTTCCTCGTCTCGCGGATGCGCGAGGACTACGTGCATGACGCGGGCTCCCGCAGCGCCGACCGCGCCGAGCGCCGCGCCGCAGCCCTGCGCGCCGTCCGCGGCGGCTTCACCGGATCCGCGAAGGTCGTCACGGCCGCGGGGCTCATCATGTTCGCCGTGTTCGTGGCCTTCGTGCCCGAGGGCGACTCCTCGCTCAAGCCGATCGCGCTGGGCCTCGCCGCGGGCATCGCGATCGACGCGTTCCTCGTGCGGATGACCCTGATCCCCGCGCTCATGGCGATCCTCGGCGAGCGGGCGTGGGAGATCCCCGCGTGGCTCGAGAGGATCCTGCCGAGCGTCGACATCGAGGGCGAGGCGGTGGAGCGCGAGCGTCACCTGGCCGCCTGGCCCGGCGACGACTCCGTGATCGCCGCCGACGGTCTCGCCGTGTCCGGCGCGATCGACGGTCTCGACCTGCGGGTGCCCGCCGGATCCGCCCTCGTGCTCACGGGACGCGACGGTGCCGTGCGCCGCGCCGTGGCGCTCGCCCTCACGGCGCGCGTGCCCTCCGAGGGCCGCCTGCGCGTGGCAGGCCACCTGCTGCCGGGGCGCGGCGCCTGGGTGCGTGCGCACGTCGGCTGCGTGATCGTGGACGGCGGGACGGATCCGCTCCGCGAACTGCGCGACGCCCTGCGCGGGCGCACCACGCTCGTCGTGATCGACGGCGCCGATCGTCTCACCCTCGCTCAGAGCGAGCAGGCCGTCGCCATGCTGCGCGATGCGACCCGAAA
>NZ_NCKN01000184.1 GCF_002257455.1 Microbacterium sp. 13-71-7 | reverse complement strand
CCGAGGAGTATGCCGTGCGCGTCGACGCAGAACACGATCCGCTGTCTGTTGGCGTTGATCTTCGCGAGACCGGTGAGGATCGGGTCCTCCCCGAACACGATGTACGGCGCGATGTCCCGCTCGATGATCATGACCGCGCTCCCGTCTGCCCTCGCGAGAAACCACTTCCTGCACGAGACACCACGTCACGACTGTCGTCTCGTGCAGGATCTGGTTTCTCGCCGGATCCGCCCGCGGCGGCGGTCCCGAGGTCGCGGAGCAGCTGCTCCGCGATCCGCAGGTCGACGAGCGTGTCGATGTCCACGCCCTCGGCCTCGTCCATGACGAAGAGCCCCACGCGGCCGCCGATCCGGTTGTCCTCCCGCTCGTACAGCTCCGTGCGGGTGAGGTAGAGGGATCCGGTCTCCTGGTAGAAGTAGTCGTCCGCGCGCAGGTCCTGGCGGCGCGGACGCGCGGCGGGGTCGTACTCGGCCGTCGCGCTCCCGCCCTCGGCGGCCGGGTGCCAGAAGAACGGCGTCTGCGGCACCACGCCGACGAGGCTGTCCACCCCGGTCGCGGTGAACTCGCGCACGGCGCGGGCGAGCGTGCCGGGCAGCCGGACCGGCGAGGTCGCCTGCAGCAGCATCACCGCGTCGGGGCGGCGCCCCTCGGCGGCGCGGTGCCGGATCGCGTGCAGGATCACCGGCTCGGTGGGCGTGGTGTCCTGCGCGAGCTCTGCCGGACGCAGGAAGGGCACGTCGGCGCCGGCCTCCCTGGCGATCGCCGCGAGCCCGGGATCGTCGGTCGACACGAGCACGTCGAGCGATGCGGCGAGCGCCTGCTCGATGCTCCACACCAGGAGCGGCTTGCCGGCGACCTCCCTGGCGTTCTTGCCGGGCAGGCCCTTGGATCCGCCGCGCACGGGGATCACGCACAGGATGCTCATCGTCGTCCTTCTTCCGTGAAGCCCCGGACCGCGCCGGCGATCGCCCTCGCGGGCTCGACGGCGGGGCGCGCCGGGGCGGGAGTGGCGGATCCGCCCCACACGCTCAGCTCGTACCTGTCCCAGAACTCCCGCACCCAGTCGGGCGGGCGCACGCACGTGACCCAGGCGTCCCTGCCCGCGGCCGCGGCCTCGAGCACGCCCGTCGAGAAGATCGACACGACGGGGCCGTGCGAGGCGGAGAGCGGACCGGACTCGGCGAACCGGATCCCCTGCCGCCGCCACCGCGCGTGCTGCCAGCGGGAGAGGCGGTCGACCTCGGCGGGGTGCGGGCGGTACAGCGCCGCGTGCTCGCGGCAGAAGGCCGTCGCGGTGGCCGCGCTGATCCGTCGCGGCAGCTCCGCGCCGTGCAGCTGCCCGAGGAAGACCGGGGGCGCGCCCGCGGGAGCGCGCCCCGCTCCCGCACTTCCGGAGGCGGCCCACAGCAGCTGGCTGCCCACGACCTCGCTCGTCACGTCGGCCCGCCCCGAGCGCCAGTAGTCGGCGTCGGACTCGGAGAACGCGAGCAGGTGCGCGCCCTCCGGCAGCGGCGCCATGAACGGGGTGAGCAGTCCGTGCTGCACCACGAGGCAGCTCCAGCCCCGAGCACGGGACCACGCGAACGCGGCCCGGCCCACCGGCAGGAAGTGCCCGGCGGACACGACAGCCCGCACCGCCCGCAGCGACGCGGGCGCCTCACCGGGATCCACCGGCTCCACCCGCCACGCGCCGGGCAGCCGCGCCGAGACGTCCGCCGGAGCGATGACCGCCACCGGGGCCTCCCCCAGGTGCGCGAGCGGCTCGAGGACCGAGGCGAGCGCGGTCGGGGTCACCGCGTCGAGCGCGAACAGGACGGCCGGATCCGCTCCGCGCACGTGCAGCGCGAACGAGGACGGCGCGGTGGGGCGGCGCACCGCATCGCGCACGCGCCGCGCCACGTGCCGGCTGCGCTGCCAGCGCCGCCACGCCTCCAGATCCGCCGGGAACCGCAGCCCGGCGGACGTCGAAACCCCGGTCACGCCCATGCCGCACGCACCTCCCGCATGCGGTGCACGAGCGTGTGCTCGGCGAGCGTGCGCCGCCGCCCTGCCTCTCTGATGCCGCGCGCCCAGCTCTCGTCCCGCCGCGCGCGGCGCACCTGGTCGACGAGCTCCTCGTCGCTGCGGAAGACGAGCGTCTCGGATCCGACCTCGTAGTGCTGGGCGACGTCGGGCCGGTCGATGAGCTGCAGGGCGCCGACGCCCGGCGCCTCGTAGGTGCGCATCGAGAAGCCGTCATGTCCGTCCCCGTGGATGTTGAGGGTGGCCGCGCTGCCCGCCATGACCCCGAAGTAGGTCGCACGGTCGACGTCGCCGTGCGCGGGCACGCCCGCTCCGCGCCAGCGGGCCGTCCGCAGCACGTCCCACGGGCTCCGCGACCATTCCCGCCCGTACGCCTCGACGGCCTCGCCGGCCTCGGAGAGCACCCGCAGCAGGCGCTCCCGCTCCGGGTAGCGGGCGCCGATGAAGCTCGTGCGGTGGCTGGGGCGCGGGGTGAACGCGGTGAGCGCGTCGAAGCCGTCGGGCAGCACGGCGGCATCGATGCCCCGGCCCTGCAGCGTGCGGGTGTCGTCGGGGCTGTAGCTGAACACACGGTCGACCGTGCCGAGCTTCTCGTCGTCGTAGCGCATCCGCGCGAGCTCGTCGTAGAGCCACAGGGCGCTCCGCGCGCCCGAGGCGGCGAGCGCATGCCACCAGTCCGCCTCGAGGGCGTCGCCCTTCACGACCAGGACGGCATCGGGATCCGTCTCCGCCAGCGCACGGATCGCGGCGGCGGTCGCGGCGCCGCGCACCCGGGCGGCGAAGGCGGATCCCGGCGCGCGGTGCGCGAGCGCGTTGCCGATCCCGCCGGCGTCGTAGCAGTGCACCGCCACGTCGAGCTCGAGCGCCTCGAGCGCTGCGGCGAAGGCGCTCCAGTATCCGTGGAACACCGGGCTGATCAGGAGCACCTTCATCGCGCACCCCCTGTCCGGATCGCCGCGAGCTCCCGCCGGTACGTCTCCAGCGGCCGCACCTGCCTCCCGAGGATCCGCCGTCCGGCGTTGAACGCCAGGTTCACCGCGCTCGCCGCCCGCAGCCCGGACCGCAGCAGGCCGGGATGCTCGCCCCATTTCTCGGCGTAGCGGATCCGCGCCTGGGTGACCCAGCGCACGCGCTGCGCGGAGTCCGACGAGCCGCCGCCCTCATGCCGCACCTGCACCGTGCCGAGGAAGACCGAGGGCACCCCGGCCGCGGTCAGCCGCCGCTGCAGGTCGACCTCCTCGACGTTCATGTAGTACCGCTCGTCGAAGCCGCCGACCGCGCGGAACGCGTCCGCCGGCAGGAGCAGCGCGGCGCCCAGCACCCAGTCCACCGGCAGCACCGCGCCGGGCACGCAGCGGGTGTCGTGCCCGACGGCCTCGTGCAGGCGCGGCCGGAACCGGGCGAGCGGCGTCAGCCACTCCACGATGTGATGCCTGGTCCGCGGCCAGCGCCGGCCGGACCACTGGGTGGCGCCGTCGAGGCCGACCACCATCGGCGCGACCACGGCCCGCGGCCACGGCGACGCCGCCGCGACGAGCGACGACACGAACGTCGGCTCCAGCTGCAGATCGCTGTTCAGCACGAGCAGCCGCTCCTGCGAGGCGGCGGACGCCCCGGTGTTGACGGCCGCACCGAAGCCGCCGTTGGTCTCGCGGCGCAGGACCGTCGCCCCGGCCGCATCGGGGAACGGTTCCGGCGACGCGTCGTCCACGACGATGAGCTGCAACGGGGGCGCGTCGACCTGGGTCCGCAGCGCGTCGAGCAGTGCGAGCGCCGGAGCCGGATCCCCGTAGTGCGGGACCACGACCGAGACGCCGCCCTCGTGCCGGGCACCGAGATCTCCCCCGCCCGACGTCGAGCGGACGGCGTTCACGGCCGTGCGTTCCTGCGGGCGTAGCGCGGCTTCGCGGCGTCGTGGGCCTCGTCTTCTCCGTCCACCCGCTCTCCCACGGGCTCCGCCACCTCCACCGGGGGCACCGACCGGCGGGCGCGGGCGGCCGCGGCGCGCCCGTTCGAGCCGTGCGGCCGCACGATCGCGGGGGACGCTTCCTCCCCCGCGTCGGCCGCGTCGCCGTCGGTGATGATGTCGGCCGGACCCGACGATGTCGTGAACGTCCCCTCCTCCACCGTGGCGCCGCCGTCACGCGGCGCCTCGGCGGTCGCTGCGGCGTCGCCCAGGGGCGCAGGGCTGAGGTTCGCCATCGCGGCGAAGGCGTCGACCGCGTCGTCGCCGTCCTCCGCCGTCGCGGCGCGGTGCGACTTCATGTAGTAGCGGCTGTTCTTGCGGTAGTACCCGTACCCGTTGTCCCCGCCGCGGAGGGAGACCAGGTTGAGCACGACCCCGAGGACGCGCGCGCGCACCTGCTCCAATTGCGTGCGCGCCTCGACGATCTCCACCCGGCGGGTGCGTCCCATCGCGACCACGAACACCAGGCCGTCCACGACGCTGCTGAGCACGCTCGCATCGGTGACCGCCAGCACGGGCGGCGCGTCCACGACGATGAAGAAGTCCTGTCGCAGGCGCGTGAGCAGCTGCTGGAAGGCCGCGGATCCGAGCATCTCGGAGGGGTTCGGCGGGATCCCTCCGGCCGGCAGGACGAACAGGTTCGCCTCCTCGGTGCGACGGATCGCGGATCCGATCGGCACCTGCCCGCTGAGCACCTCGCTGAGGCCGATGGCCTCGTCGATCTCGAAGCCCTTCGCGATGGTCGGGCGCCGCAGGTCGCCGTCGATCACCAGCGTGCGCTGCCCCGACTCGGCGAGCACCCTGGCCAGGGCGCGGGTCGTCTCCGACTTGCCCTCGCCGAGGTTCGCGCTGGTGACCATCACGACCCTGACCTCCTGATCCACGCTCGCGAAGCGCAGCCCGGTGCGGATCTGCCGGTACGCCTCGTGCGCGACCGCGCGGGCGAGTGCGGCGTTGCGGCCCTGGCCGCTCTTCCGCATCCGCGGGACCCGGCCCAGCACTCCCGCGCCGACCAGCGCCGCGACGTCGGTGTGCGCCCGCACGCGCACGTCCATCGCCCGGCGCAGCAGCAGCGCGATGAGCCCGAGCACGAGTCCTGCCCCGCCGCCGATCCCCGCGATGAGGGGCTTGTTCGGCGCGGACGGACGCGTGGGGGCCACGGCCTCGTCCATCGGCACGATCGCGATGCCGCCGGGCGCCGCGTTCGTGGCCGACTTGGGCTCCGGCGGCAGGGAGGGGTCGACCGGAGCGGCCGACTGCGCCACCTGCTCGATGTGGGCCACGACCTTGGCGAGGGCGTGCAGGGCGCCGTTGGCGAGCTTCAGCGCGCTCTTCGGATCCGCGGCATCGGCCGTTACCTCGACCAGCGTGCTCCCCGGCACCACGCGCGCGCTCAGCGAGCCGTGCAGCTCCGCCGCCGAGACACCCGCCTCCTTCGCGATCTCGTCGCGCACCTGCGAGGTGTTGATCAGCGGCATGTAGGCGCCGGCGCGGGCGACCGCCTCGTCCGAGCCCGCGATGACCGCGGTGCCGGTCGCGGCGATGAATCCCGTCGCCTGCGAGGTGTACACCGGGGCGAGGGTCTGGGCGTAGCCGAAGCCGGCGAGCGCACCGAGCAGCAGCCCCGCCGCCAGATAGAGCCAGCCACGGCGGAGGATGGTGAAGAGGTCGAGCACAGTCACGGAAGGCTCCCCACAAGCTTCTTGGGGAGAAGTCCCAAGTGCCCCGGCGCCGACTCCCCAGCGGCGCTTGGCGGTATTCTAGCCACGCCCGCCTCGAATCGGCCAGGACCAAAATATCGGTTCCCTGTCGCCGTGAGCGCCGAGCGATCTAGAATCGGCGCGTGGCCGTCGCGAGCACTGGGGCGTCGATGGCGTCGCGGGGCTCCGGCCCCCTGGCGCCCCTCCGCGATGCCCAGCTCGTGCCGGACGGCCACTCCACGCGGATCCTCGACGGGCTCGTCGGCATGCTGCTCGTGATCCGCACGAATCCGCCGGGGATCCCGCTCCCGGTGGCCCAGCTCGTGATCGTCGCCTTCCTGGTCCTCGCCCTGTTCCGGCACCCGACGCGCTCGTTCCGCGGAGCGCGGTGGTATCCGTCGGTGATGGTCGTGCTCATGGCGTTCCTCCTCGCCGAGACCGTGCTGAACGGCATCGATCCGACCCGCCGCGCCGGGAACATCGCCGCGCTCATGCTCTTCGCGGCGTTCCTCGCGTCGGGGCGCATCGACATCGGCTCCGTGCTGAAGGGCCTCGGCGTCGGCCTGCTGCTCAACGCCGTCCTGTTCTACGCCCGGGTCGCGCCGAACAACTACGAGGGCAAGCTGACGGGCTTCCTGGAGGACAAGAACGCGTCGGCCCTCGTCTACGCGATCGCGGCGATCCTGCTCACCCTGACCACGCGCCGGCTCCGCGCGAGGATCCTCATCCTCGCCGCGGGCGCCGTGGCCGTCGTCCTCACCGACTCGCGCACCACGATCGCCGCCTATGCCGTCGCGCTGCTGTACCTGCTGGTGTCGACCTGGGTGAACCGGGGGTTCCAGCTCGTGGCCCTGGCGGGTGCGGTGCTCGCATTCCTCTGGGCCGACAACAACCTCACGACCCTCGGCGACTACGCGTTCGACCGCAAGGGATCCGATGCCTTCCGCATGCGCATCGACTTCGCGTCCGGGCAGAAGGCGCTCGCCGCGCCCTGGTACGGGAGCGGACTGGGCCAGGCGACCGTGCAGCTCGACTCCGGCACCTGGTTCTTCCACAACTCGTACCAGGCGCTCATCGTCGAGGGCGGGATCGTGCTGATCGTCGTGATGGTCGCCCTGTACGCCGTCGTCGGACTGGGCATCGGCACAAAGGTCATCGTCGACGCCACCCGCTTCGACGCCCGCGTCGTCACCGCGGCGACCCTCGTCGTCTTCCTGTGCGCCGTGCGTCTGGGCGAGGTGTTCTTCACGCCGATCGCGTTCCTGGTGCTCGGCGTGGGTCTCGCCCGCCTGCTCGGTCCGATCGGACAGGACCCGCCATGGTGGAGACGCTGACCGCCGTGACCCCGCGCGTGCCGGCATGGGCGAACGTGCATCTGTCGCACGCGATGGTGCAGCGCGTGGCCGAGGAGGCGGGAGTGGATCTGCTGCACATCAAGGGTCCGGCCACCGACGTGGCGCTGCGCGCGGAGAGGCATCGCTCCGCCGACGTGGACGTGCTCGTGCGCCCGGCGCATCTCGATCGGCTGATCGCCGCTCTCGAGGCGCAGGGCTGGTCGCTGTACACGGGGTTCGAGGAGGGCTCGCCGTTCGAGCACGCGGCGAACTTCCGGCACCCGTCCTGGAGCTTCGTCGACGTGCATCGCACCCTTCCCGGGCCGCGCGCCGATCCGGAGGCGGTGTTCGAGCGACTCTGGCGCGACCGTGGCACGGCGCCCATCGCGCACCGGCCGTGCACGGTGCTCTCCCCCGCCGGCCAGGTGCTCGTGCAGACCACGCACGCCGCCCGCTCGCAGGGCTCCGAGCCCGCCGATGCATGGGCGCGGTGCGGCGAGGACGTGCAGCGGGAGGTGCGGGTGCTGGCCGAGGAGCTGCAGGCCACCACGGCGCTCGCGGCGGGGATCGGCGAACTGGCGCAGCACGGCGATGCGCCGGACTTCGCCCTCTGGACGTTCTGGTCCCGCCGCGACGGCGACCGGCTGGACGAGTGGTCGGCGCGGTTCCGCTCCGCGGTGGGCGCCGGTGCGAAGCTGCGGGTGCTGCGGCAGTCGCTGCGGGTGAACCGCACCCATCTCGCGCTGCGCCTGGGCCGTGAGCCTCGCCGGGGCGAGATCGTGCGCGCGCAGTTCGCGCGCCTGCGCCTCGCGGGCAAGGTCCTCGGAGCACGTCTGCGCGGAGCCCGGCGATGAGCGGCTACCGCATCTCGCCGCAGGCGGCCTGGATCGAGGCTTCCGAGCACGACGGCCCCGACCACGTCGTCTGGGCCGCGCATCTCGGCTCCGGCGCGCAGTTCGAGTTCACCGACACCGGCTGGCTGATCTGGATGCTCCTCTCCGACGGCATCGGCGACGCCGCGACGCTCACCGCCGAGCTGAGGCGCATCCACGCCGAACTCGGCGCCGAGGCCTCCGGATCCCCGTCCGATGAATCCGCCGTCTCGGCCTTCCTCGCCGAGCTGCTCGCCGACGGCCTCGTCGTCGCGGACGCCTGAGCGGGCCCGGGATTCGGTCCGACCGGATCCGTCAGGATTCGCAGGTGCGGAAACCGCACGGCGCCCCTAGAGTGAGCACAGCCGAGGTTCCTCCCCCTCCTCGGCGTTCTAGCCGGTGCAGTCCACTGCCAGGAAGCGATGAGCTGGGGTTCTCCCGCTTCCGTGGACCGCGGCTTGGACTGCACCGGCGCCCCCGGATCCGCGGCCTGCCCT
>NZ_NCKN01000010.1 GCF_002257455.1 Microbacterium sp. 13-71-7 | reverse complement strand
ACGCGGCCAGGGCGTCGCGATAGGCCTGCACCAGATCGTCGACGATCGCATCCCTGCCGTCGTAGTCCTCGGCGGTGATGTGGTCCGGCTCGAGACGGAAGTCGAGCACGGTCGGCGCCGGGATGGTGAACTTCGGGACGGCGCCCGTCGAACCCTCGATCGTCTTCTGCAGCGCGGAGTAATGCGCGAGGAAGGGATGCGAGGGATCGAAGCGGATGGGTCCGGAGATCTCGACGCCGCGCGGCTTGGTCTGCACCCCGCGGAATTGGATCCCGTGGTCCAGCTCGACGATCTCGACGCCGTCGAGGAAGTCGAAGAAGTCGAAGTGCCACCAGGAGCGCCGGAACTCGCCGTCCGTGGCGGGCAGCAGGCCGGCGTCAGCCTGCTTGGTCACGAGGTCGGCGATCGCGGCGTCTTCTGCGGCCCTGAGGCCGGCGGCGTCGAGTCGACCGTCCGCGTGGCTCTGCCGGGCGGCCTTCAGCGCCGCGGGACGGAGGAAGCTGCCGACGATGTCCGCGCGGAAGGGGCGAGTGCTCATCGCTCGATGATAGGGGCGCGGAACCGGGTGTGACAGTGTCCCTGACACATGGCGACATCCGCCGCGCGCGGAGCGGAATCCGTGGTCGATCTCCGCGTCATGCAGATGATCCCATCCGATCCGCGCACGACTCCGAACAGAGGGTGAGCGGCATCGTGCCGCACTCGAGGAGGAGAAAATGCGTTCGTCACCCAACCGTCTGATCGGCGTCATCTTCGGCGCCGTGTACATCGTCGTCGGCGCGCTCGGCTTCGCCGTCACCGGAGGAGTGTCCTTCTTGGCGACGCAGGGCGGAATGCTGCTCGGCATCTTCATGGTCAATCCGCTGCACAACGTCGCGCACCTGCTCATCGGGGCGGCGCTGCTCGTGGCGGGCCTCGTCTCGACGCGGGCGGCCAAGGGAACCAACACCGTCGTGGGAGCGGCCTATCTGCTGCTCGGGATCCTCGGCTTCTTCCTGGTCGGGACGGCGGCGAACATCCTCGCGCTCAACACGTTCGATCACTTCCTGCACCTCGCGAGCGCCCTGCTGCTCCTCGCCGTCGGGATCGGGGTCGAGCCCACCGCGCCGCGCGGGGCGATGGCCTGAGGTCGTCGTGCTGCGCAGCTGGCCCGCGCTCCTCGCCTGGGGCGCGGGTCTGATCCACCTGGCGATCGGCGCCTCGGTCACGGGTGCCGAGGGCGATCCGCGCACCGTCGTGCTGCTGGCGCCGATGCTCGTCATCGGCGTCGCTGAGCTCGGCTGGGGCGTCGCGGTCCTCCGCGCGGGCCGGATCGAGCGGGGGAGGGGTGCAGCGCTCGGCGCGATCCTCGCGGTGATCCTGGGGGCGGTCGCTCTTCTGGGCGGAGCGCCGATCATCGCGGTCGCGGCCTCGTCCGTGCTCGTCGTCGCAGCGGGAGCGATGGCGGCGCGGTCGCGGGGAGCGGGGGAGGGCCGGGCCGATGACGGCGAGTCCTCGGCCCGGATGTCGCGATCGAGGGCGGTGGGCACGGTGCTGGGGGCCGTGCTCGTCGCCGCGCTCGTGACCCCCGGCCTGGCGCAGACCGATGCCGGGGCGAACGGAGGCGGGCACGATCACGGCGGCACCGAGCTGCCGCTCGTGGATCCGCACGCTCATCACTGATCGGGTTCGGTGCTGATCGGCGATCGGCCCGCAAAGACGACGAGGCCCCCGCCGGAGCGGGGGCCTCGTCGCGGTCCGAGGTCGGATCAGAAGACGTTGGACTCGAGCCAGGCGAGCGGGTCGATGGCGCTGTCGTTGATGTGCACCTCGAAGTGCAGGCAGGAGCCGACGGTCCAGCCGGTGTCGCCGACACGACCGATGAACTGGCCGGCCGTGACGCACTCGCCGGCCTGGACCGCGCGGCTGCCGTAGGTCATGTGCCCGTACAGCGTCGAGACGGCGTTGCTGCCGCTGAGCGCGGGGTGGGAGATCTCGACCGTGACGCCGTAGCCCTGGTAGCTCTCCGAGGAGAGGGTGACGCAGCCGTCGGCGGCCGCGTAGATCGGGGTGCCGATGGGCGCGGCGAAGTCCTGGCCCATGTGGCTGCGGCCCGTGCGCGCCGCGCCGAAACCGTCGGTCAGCGTGTACGAACCCGCCGCCATCGGGTAGATGACCTGTCCGGGCTTGGCGATCGAGGCGACGCCGGAGCGCTGCGCGGCGGCCGTGGCGGCCTGCATCGCGCTGAGCTCGGACGGCGTGGTCGCGGTGAACGTGCCGTGCACCTGTACGTCGGGGAGCACGCCGTTGGCGGCCGTGAACGACTGGGCGCGGATGTCGGCCGCGGCGCTGGTCGCCGGCTTGGCGTCGGTCGCGCGCACCATCCCGAGAGCCGGAAGCGCCGTCCCGACGACGAGTGCGGAGATCGCGAGGGCGGCACCGGTGCTGCGGCTGAGGTTCTTCGCGCCGCGCCTGGGGCGCTTGCCGGCCGGGACGACGTGCGCCGACAGCTGCTCGGGGGCTGCGGAGCGGGTCGTGGGACGGGGAGCTCGCGGAGGTGCGGGGATGTGCGCCTGAGGGGTCGCGGGGGAGAACGGCGAAGAGGCGGCGGGATCCGCGGGGGTGCGCGAGAAGGCGGTGGAATCCGAGGTCTGCGCGGGGGCGGAGGTCTGCGCGGCGGCCTGCTCTCTCATCTCCCGGCGCGAGCGGGGCACGGCGGGGCCGGCGGTCGCGGACGGGGATTCTGGCGTGCGGGCAGGGGTGTGCGCGGTTTCGGGGGCTCGCGAACTGATGATGTGCTCCTCGGGCAGCGGAGAGGGTGTGACGTCTCCGTCATCGGGGGAACGGAGTGGTGTTACAACTCCGTAATAATACGGATCGTTCCTGAGAGTTCCATACATTGGCCGCGAAACGCCGTCTCGGCGTGGCGGGATCCGGACGTCCTCAGCGGTCGCCGCCGCGGTTGGTGATGGTCTGCGCGAGCGCCAGGTACTCCTTCGGCGTCGCCTCGGGGAGATAGGCGCTGCCGATCGCCATGCCGATCCTCGCGAGCTGGGCGGGATCCGCGTACGCCATGTAGATGGTCTCGTAGCGGGGGTTGAACTTGCTCTTGAACCGGAACAGCGAGGTGAAGCCGTAGGCCGGTTCGAGCATCTCCCCGAGCCAGCCGAGCAGGCGGTCCATGACGCCCGGTTCCGCGGGCTCCTCGCCGGGCTTGGTCGCGAGCGGGGCGCCGGACAGGCTGAGGACCTGGACACCCTGCTCCTTCATGCGCAGGGCGGCGGACGCGATGACGAACTCCATGATGCCGGGCATGGATCCGTCGCTGCGCCGCATGAAATCGATGGTCCAGCCGGTGACCTCGCCGTCGGTCCAGGTCGGCAGCCAGCTGGTCGTGGCCTCGATCCCGCCGTCCTTGTTGATCGCGAGGAAGATCCCGACGTCGGAGTCCTTGAGCTCCTCCATCCCGCCGAGGGTGAAGCCCATCTCCGGGAGCTTCTTGTGCGCGACCCATTCCTCGCTGACCGCGGTGATCTCCCTCGAATAGCGGGTCGGCAGGTCGTGCCACGTCGACCAGAGGGTCGTGATGCCCTCGCGTTCGCCGCGGTTCAGGGGCTGGCGCACCTTCTGCCACGCCTTGCCCGCGAGCTCGAATCCGGCCAGGTCGATCACGGTCTCCTCGCCCACGGACATGTACTGCCACCCGAACGACTGGAAGACCGGCAGGAAGCGCTCGTGGAAGCTGTAGAAGCAGGCCGACCAGCCCTGGGACTCGCAGTACGCGATGAACGCCTCGACGGTCTCGCGCTCCGCGCCTTCGGCGCAGACCGGATCCGACATCGTCAGGGCGACCTTGCGGATGACGCGGTAGGCGACGGCGCCCCGGCCGTCGGCTGTGAACCAGTAGCTGTTGCCCGCCCACGTGCCCATGAACCCGAGGGTGCCGCCGCCCCCTTCGCGCAGGAGCGCACGGAAGCGCGCCTCCTCGATCACGTGCCGGTCGACCTGCGTGGCGCGGAACAGCCGCACGGCCGCGAGGATGAAGACGATCCAGAACGGCACGCCGACCCACTGGTAGACGAAGAGCGCGGCGCCGTCGACCGGGATCCCGGCATCCGCGATGGCGGGAAGCAGACCGCTCGAGACGAACGGGCGCACCAGGTCGGCCAGCAGCTCGCCGAGGGACGGCTGCCCGTCGAGGTAGTTGTCGCCGTCGATCAGCCCGATGACGAGGTAGATGCCGGCGAAGACGACGAAGGCGCCGACGACCGTGAGCGTGAAGCGCCGCACGGCCGCCCGCGGCGCGCTCACCCGGAAGTGCCGTCGGGTGAACAGCAGCAGGGCGATCACGCCGATCGGCACGAGCACGGCCAGGATCATCGCGATGCCGTCCTCGATGAGCAGGGCGCCGCGGATCTTGTCGTCGAGCAGATCGTTGATCCCGACCGACGTCGCCGTCAGCAGGGCGATCACCGCGTCGACCACCAGGGCCATGATCCACGCGGCCCTGCGGCCGGTGCGGAGCCCCCAGGCGGCGAGGAGCGTGAGCAGCAGCGGCACGAGGCTCACCAGGAACGGCCCCGGACCCGAGTTCAGGATCGCGTCGGCCTGACGCACGCAGTCGGCCGTCCAGTCCTGCACGCAGGACGGCGGCATCGGCTCCGCCTCGATCGGCGAGAAGCCGGACACCACGAGCCCGAGGGGCGCGTACCAGGCGCCGGAGATGAGCACGATGAAGGGCCCGAGCCCGGTCGCGGCCACGATCGCGGCGACCAGGGTGCGCACCTCGCGATGAGAGCTGCGGTGCCACGTCGCGCGCACGGCGCCCCGTGCCAGCAGGAGGCCGAGCAGCAGCCCGAGCACGCCGGAGATGAGCCGGAACACGCTGTCGCTGTCCGCGGCGTAGAGCGCGAACATCACCAGCAGCGTGAAGCCGACGACCCGGATCCGGCGCCGCCACAGGGCGGGCGCGAAGGAGCTCGCGGCCATCAGCATGCCGACCGTGCCGATCGTCGGATCCGCCACGGCGTCGTAGCTCGCGAGCAGGCCCCATTGCGAACCCCAGGAGACGAGCAGCCCCTGCGCGCTCAGCCCGATCACCATCGCGAGTATTCCGGTCAGGAAGAAGGTCCACGCGGCGCGGACGCTCCCGAGCTTGCGCTCCGCGTAGGCGCCGGCCGTGAGGATCAGCGGGATCGCGAGCACTCCGCCGATCACCGAGTCCCCGAACAGCAGCGCGGTGAGCGGGGTCCACCAGTCGCCGTCCTCGATGGTCGTGCTCACCGACGCCGCGAACTCCTGCGGGAAGCGGCCCAGGAACGTCCCTGTGACGAACCCGGCGGCCAGCACGATCACGGCGAGCATCGCGCTGAACGGGTTGCGGAGCAGATACGTCCCGACCGTGCGGAGCCAGCGGGGGGTCTCACGCGGTTCCGACGGCTCCGTGACGGCGTCGCGGGTGGCGTTCTCGGAGGCGGTCATGCATCTGCTCCCTCTGCGGCGAGCGCACGGGTCGGTCCTGATCCGCGCGGTGGTGCGACACCACAACCTCAGAGTGCCGAACCTCCGCGGCGTTGTACAGCCGCCGTGCCCGCCGACGCGGGTCAGCGCGGTGCGGCGATGCCAGCGCCGTCTCGCCGCTCGAACACGAGCTGCGTCTCCGTGGCGCGGACCACCTCGTGCACCGTGATGCGCTCGAGCACGATGTCGCGCAGCGCCGCCGCATCGGCGACCGCGACGTGCACGAGGAAATCGTCGGCGCCCGCGATGTGGAACACCTGCAGCACGCCCTCCGTCGTCTCGAGCGCATCGAACAGCGCCTCGACGCCGGTCTTGCTGTGGTTGCCCAGTCGTACGCGGATCACGGCCTGCACCGGGCAGCCGAGCGCTGCGGGATCGAGCTGCAGGCGCAGTCCCTGGATCACCCCGCGCGAGCGCAGGGAGCGCAGCCGGAACGCGCACGTGGACGCGGGGATCCCCAGTGCGGCGGCGAGCTGCTTGATCGGCGCATCGGGCTGTGCGGACAGCGCCGCGAGGATCCTCAGGTCGAGGGCGTCGACCCCGTGCTGTTCCGCGATCAAGATCCGCTCCTCAGGACGCCCGAATGTTGTGTCCGGAACAACCTTCGCACTTTCAAAGCTTCTGTGCAGCAATGGATCTGGCGAATCCCTGCGCGCAGAAGGATCCTGGGAGCATGATCGACGACGATTCCCTGCACGACACGCCGCTGCGACCCGAGACCGTGGCGGTGCATGCCGGCCGGGCCGACCTCGCCGCCCTCGGCGTGCACGCCGCGCCGATCGACCTCTCCTCGACCAACCCGCTGCCCGACATCGTGCACGGCGGCGACTCGTACGAGTCGATGGCGACCGGCGGACACCCGCTGCCCGACGGCGGAAACGTCTACGCCCGGCTGTGGAACCCGACGGTCGCCCGCTTCGAGGAGGGCCTCGCGGAGCTCGAGCACGCCGATGCCGCCGTCGCGTTCTCCAGCGGCATGGCGGCGATGACGGCGGCGATCCTCTCTCACACGACCGCGATGGGCAAGCGCCACATCGTCGCGGTACGCCCGCTCTACGGAGGGACGGACCACCTGCTCGACTCGGGGCTGCTGGGCGCGGAGACCACCTTCTGCGCCGAGGACGAGGTGCGCGCGCACCTGCGCCCCGACACCGGCCTCGTGGTCGTCGAGACCCCGGGCAACCCCACGCTGGACATGGTCGACATCGCGGCGGTCGTCGCGCAGGCGGGGGAGGTTCCCGTGCTCGTGGACAACACGTTCGCGACGCCGCTGCTGCAGAACCCGCTCGACCTCGGTGCGCGGATGTCGCTGCACAGCGCGACCAAGTACATCGGCGGCCACGGCGACGTGATCGCGGGCGTCATCGCGTGCTCCGAGGAGACCGCGCAGGCGCTGCGCCGCGTCCGCGCGATCACGGGCGCGCTGCTGCACCCGCTCGGCGCCTACCTGCTGCACCGCGGCCTCGCGACGCTGCCGGTGCGCATGGAGCGGCAGCAGCGCTCCGCGGAGCGCGTCGTCGCGTGGCTCGCCGAGCACCCGGCCGTGGCCGAGGTGTTCTACCCGGGGATCGGCGACGAGCGCGGTCTCATCCCGCGGCAGATGCGCGGCGGCGGTGCGATGATCGCCGTGCGGCTGCGCGACGGTTACGCGGCGGCCGAGGCCCTCACCGGATCCGTGCGCCTGTTCACGCACGCGGTGTCGCTCGGCGGGGTCGACTCCCTCGTGCAGCACCCTGCGGCGCTCACGCACCGGCCGGTCGCGGCCGAGGCCCGCCCAGGTGCTGACATCGTGCGGCTCTCGATCGGCCTGGAGGATCCGGAGGACCTGATCGGCGACCTCGCGCAGGCTCTCGCCAGGATCGGCGTCGCTGCGCGCTGAGTCCGACGCGCGGAGAGCGCGGGGAGCGCGAGTGTCCGTGGTCACCGGCAGACTTGTGCGGTGACCGGAATGAGAACCTTCTGGGCCGCGCTCCCCACCACGGGGCGCTGGCTGCTGTCCACCGTCGCCATCCAGACGCTGGGACGCGGACTGACCCTGCCCTTCACGATCATCTACCTCCACGAGGTGCGCGGTTTCGACCTGGGCGTCTCCGGCGCGCTGATGAGCGTCATCGCCGTCACGGGCCTCGTCGTGACGGGTCCCGGCGGAACGCTGATCGACCGCTACGGCGCCCGGCGCGTGCTGCTGGCGGGCCTCGTCGCGATGATCGCCGGCTGCACGCTCCTCGCGTTCGCCACATCACCCGCGGTCGCGGCGATCGCGCTCGTGCTGATCGGGGTGAACTTCGGCGTCTCCTGGCCGGGATTCAACGCGCTGATCGCCACGATCGTCGCGGGGGAGCTCCGTCAGCAGTACTTCGGCGTGAACTTCGCCCTGGTCAACCTCGGCATCGGCGTCGGCGGGATCATCGGCGGCTTCTTCATCGACGTGCACCGGCCGGAGACGTTCACCGCGATCTTCCTCATCGACGCGGCGGGCTCGCTCATCCCGATGGCGCTGCTGCTCGGGCCCCTGCGGCATGTGCGCACTCACGCGGATCCCTCCGCGGAGCACGAGACCGAGGCCGAGGGGTACCGGCAGATCCTGCGCAGGCCGGCCGTGCTGTGGCTGACCCTGCTGACGTTCCTCGCGGTGTTCATCGGCTACGGGCAGATGGAGGGCGGGTTCCCCGCATTCGCGCGGCAGGTCTCCGGCGTCTCGACCCAGGTGATCGGGTTCGCCTTCGCGGTGAACACCGCCGTCATCGTGCTCCTGCAGTTCGCGGTCCTGAAGCTCATCCGGGGGCGCCGCCGCACCAGGGTGATGCAGGTGATGACGCTCATCTGGGGGCTCTCCTGGGTGCTCCTCGGGCTCACGGGTCTGCTGCCGGAGTCGCTCACGGCGGCCATCGGCGTGCTGCTGTTCATGGGCGTCTTCGCCTTCGGGGAGACCATGCTGCAGCCCACGGTCCCCGCGATCTGCAACGACCTCGCCTCCGACCGCAGCCGCGGGCGGTACAACGCGATCAACGCGGCGGCGTTCCAGGGCGGGGCGATCGCCGGGCCGATCGCGGCGGGGCTGCTGCTCGGCGAGGGGCGCCAGCTGTGGTTCATCGTCGCCATGGTCGCGGGGTCCGTGCTGATCTGCGTGCTCGCGATCGCTCTCGAGCGACGGCTGCCGGATGACGCCAACGGCGTGGCGAGCCCGGTCGTGGCCGAGGCCGACGTCGTCTGAGTAGGCCGCGCGAAGCCGATTCACAGAAGCCGCAAAGAAAACGTTGCGCGGCCGTGTCGGCGCCCCCCAGGATGGGGGAAGTGCGTTTCGTTCGGATCGGTAACGATCCCGCCGCGGCGTGCGGAGCGGTCGGCGACACAGGCGAGGACGATGACGTTTGCGGTGAGGCGGGCGCGGCAGCAGACCGCGCGACTCCTGCTCGTCCTGCTCGCCGCCGGACTCGTCGTGCTCGGCGTCGGCGGGATCGACGCCCTGTCGGGGCGGCTGGTGGACGACGGCGTGCGCCGGGTGGCGGAGGACGCCGAATCAGGAACGCGGGTCGCGACCGTCACCGCGCTGAGCACGGGGGATCCCGCCGCGCAGGACCGTGCCGTCCGTGCGGCGATCGCGAAGGCCTTCGCGGGCGCCCCGGTCTCGGTCAGCCGGATGGCGGTCAGCCAGATCTCCCTGGGCAACCCCGACGCCGTGCAGGCGATCGGCGGAGAGGGGATCGCCGATCGCGGGGAGCTCGTCGACGGTGCCTGGCCGAATCGGACCGGCGAGGCCGCCGTGCTGACGGCTGCGGTGGAGAGGCGGGGGTGGCGGATCGGTGATCGGATCCGCCTCGGCGCCGATGCGTCGGGAGGGGTCGTCGAGGTCACGCTCGTCGGAACCTGGCGCGCGAAGGATCCCGCCGCGCCGGCCTGGGCGGGCGATCCCGCGGTGGCCTCCGGCGACTCGGACGGCGCCGCGGGGCCCGTGCTGATCACCGACGGCGACATGGCGCGCCTGTGGACCACGCCGACGGTGACCTGGACCATCGCTCCGGCCGCGCTGACCGCCGACAGCCTGGACGCCTATCGCGGCGGGCTGGCGCGGCTGCCGCAGCTCCCGGGGCAGGTCGATGCCGACAGCCGCTCCAGCACCGCCGTCGGCGGCTCGCTCGGCGAGCTGCTGGACCGGCAGACGCGTGCGGTCGGCGTCGCCCGGGGCATGATGGCCGTGCCCACCGCGATCATCGTCGCGCTGGGGGTGATCGCGATCGCCGTGATCCTCACGTCCGTGGCCGGTGCTCGCCGCCCGGAGCTGCGTCTGGTCCGCGCGCGGGGCGCCGCGGCGACCGGCATCGCCGCCGGGGCTGCCGAGGAGGCTGCGGCGGCCACCGGCGCCGGGGCCGCGCTCGCCCTGCTCGTGATGCTTCCGCTCGCGATCCCCGGTCTCTCCACGCTCGTGGCGGCCGCGCTCACCGTGCTCATCGCGGCGGCGGTTGCCGCCTTCACCGCGGCGCGCGCCTCCGCTCCGGCGACGGCGGTGCGCTCGGATGCGGGCCGGGGCATCGTGACGGCGCTCCTGGTCCCGACGCTGATCGTCGCCGCACTGGCCGCCTTCGCGCTCTGGCAGCTCTTCGCGCAGGGCGGCGTGATCTCCGAGGGCGGCGGCGCGGATCCCGTCGCCTCCGCCGCCGGCGCCGCGGCGCTCCTCGCGCTCGGACTCCTCGTCCCGATGCTCGCCGTGCTCGTCGCCGCGGTGGCCGAACGCGCGGCGCGCCGCGGGCGCGGCATCATGCCCGTCCTGCCCCTGCGCCAGATCGCGCGCCGCGCCGGAAGCGTCGCCGTCGCGATCCTGTGCCTCGCGCTGGCGGCGGGATCGGCGACCATGGCCCTCGGTGCGGCCCCGCTCGCCGCGGCCGCGGACCGCAGCGAGGTCCGCGCCGCGCTCGGGCTCGACGTGCGGGTGTCGGTCGCCGCGCAGGGCGCCGTGCCGCTCACCGCGACGGAGGCCGCGGCGCTGCCGACGGTCACGCGCACCGCGGAGGTTCTCAGCCGAGACGCGGAGGTCGGCTCGGACACGGTCGCGTTCCTCGCGGCCGATCCCTCCGCCGCGGCGATCCCCGCCTCGGACGCGTCGGCCCTCATGAGGGAATCCCGGGACGCCCTCCCCGTGGCTATCACCGCGGCGCTCGCGCAGCGGCTCGGCGCCGTCCCCGGCACCCCCTTCTCGATCACGCTCCGCCCTGAGGGCACGCGGCTGCCGGCGCGGGTCGCCGTGATCCTCCCGACCATCGCCGGCATCGGATCCGCCCCGGGGATCCTGGCGGATCGCGCTGCCGTCGCCGCGAGGGCGGAGGGGGTACCGGCGAACGAGCTGTGGCTCGCGACCTCCGATCCCTCGGTCGTCGCGGCGGAGGTCCGCGCCAGGGCGAGCGCTCCGCTGCGGATCCTCCCCCCCGCCGCCGTGAGCACCGCCCCGATCACGGGGACGGCCACGATCCTGCTGGCGACGGGGTCCGCGGCCGCGGCCCTTCTGGGCCTGCTCGGGTTCCTCGCCGCGGTCGCCGCGGACCGCTCCCGCCGGAGCGAGGAGCGCACCGCGCTGCGCGCCCTCGGGCTCAGCGCCGGACGTCAGCGCTCCGCGCGCATCGGCGAGGTGACGGGGGTCGCGATCTTCGGCCTGCTCGGCGGAGCCGCCGCGGGGCTCGTCGTGGTGGCCGTCGTCCTGCCCGTGATGTGGGGGAGCGGATCATGACGCGCCACCCAGGGACACCCGTCGTCGTGCTGCGCACCGCGCTCACGACACCCCTGCTGTCGGTCTTCCTCGTGCTCGCGATCGCCGCCATGACGCTCGCGGGCGCGCTGGTGCCGCCGCTCGTCGACGCGGCGCGCACCGCCACCGTGCAGCATCAGATCCGCGACATCCCCGACATCGGCCGCCCGCTGACCGCGGTGCAGTCCTGGATCGCCGGCCTCGAGCGCGGAGGTCCAGGGACGACGGACGTGTGGTCGGAGCCCCTCGCGACGCTGCGGGCGCAGCGGGATCGCCAGCCCGAGCCGCTGCGCAGTGCGCTGGGCACGCCGCGCGCCGTCGGCGACTTCCGTGCGATCGAACTGCAGGGCGATCGGAAGACGCCGCGCAATGCCGTGCAGCTGATCATGGATCCGGGGCTGGAGCAGCGCAGCCGCCTCGTGCAGGGCGCGTATCCTCGGGTCACCGATCCCGCGGAGGGCATCCAGATCGTGCTCAGCGACAAGGCGGCCGCCGCCCTGGACTGGAGGGTCGGGGAGGTGCGCGACCGGCAGGGCCTCCCCGTCGCCCTCACCGGCCTGGTCGCGCCGACCGGCGCCGACGACCTCGACTGGGACATGCTGGTCGGCTCCCGTGCGCCGACCGTCCAGTACACGCCGATGGGCGACGTCGTCCTGCAAGCGGTCGGCTTCATGGCTCCGGACGAGGCCGGCGTGCTGGGCGACCTGCTCACGCAGTCGGCGACGTTTGCGTGGATCCCGCTCGACGTGAGCCGGATCTCCGCCCGCGACGCGGCGACGGTCAGCGCCCAGCTCCGGCTGTTCATGGCGAACCCGGTGCATGTGGGCTCCGGCGGCGGCTTCCACGACGACGGGCTGCAGTTCTCCTCTCCGATCGCCGACGCCCTGGACCGCGGCGTCGCGCGCGGCAGTGCGCTGGTCGCGGTCGTCTCGGTCGCGGCCGTCGGTCCGCTCGCGGTGGCGGCCGTGGTGCTGGCGCTGGCCGGACGACAGCTGGCGTCGCGCCGGGGGAGGGCGGCTGCTCTCGCACGGGCCAGAGGCGCGTCGCTCGTGCAGCTGTGCGTCGTGCTCGGAGGCGAGGCGCTGCTGCTCGGAGTACTCGGCGCGGCGCTCGGGATCGCGGTGGGCGCAGGGCTCTCGCGGGGCGGACCGGACGCGCTCACGGTGCTCGCGGCGGCCGTGCTCGTGCTCGTCCCGGCGTGCGCGGTCCCGCTCACGGTCGTCGCGGACCTGCGCCGGGCGGAACGCCGAGACGGGTCCACGGCTCGGCGGCGGCCCTGGGCGCGCCTGCTGGGCGAAGCCGTGGTCGTGGTGCTCGCCGTGGCCGTCGCCGTGATCCTGCGGAGTCGCGGCGGTGCTCTGCGGGTGGATCCCGTGCTGCTCGCGATGCCGGTGCTGATCGGCGCGGTGGGAACCGTGGCGGTGCTGAGGCTCCTCCCGCTGCTGCTGGATGCGCTGCTGCGCACCGCGCGCCGCCGCACCGGATTGATCGCGCTCCTGGGACCGGCCCGCGCACGGCGCGATGCCGCGTTGCGCACGGCCCCCGCCCTCGCCGCGGTGATCGGCCTCGCGGTGGCGGTGTTCTCGGTCTCGTTCGCGGCGACCGTCTCGGACGGGATCGGCCGCACCGCGCGGGACGCCACCGGCGCGGATGTCGCGGTGTCGATGCCGTACTTCGAGGACGCGCAGATCGCCGCGGCCAGGAAGATCCCGGGCGTCGAGGCCGTTGCGACGCTGGACGCGGACGAGATCGGCCAGGGCGCCTCGGCAGGCGTCACCGACCGCGTGCGCGTCTACGCGGTCGACCGGGACGCCTTCGCGCGCGTGCAGCAGGGATTCGACGGCGCCCTGCCGCTGCCCCCCTCGCTCAAGGACAGCTCGGGTGGCAGCATCCCCGTCGTCGCCTCGGAGCAGCTGCTCGCGCGGTTCGGCGAAGGGCTCACGGTGAACGGCCACGCCGTCCGGGTCGTCGCGCACACCGCGCAGCGGACCCCGTTCGGCAGCACGGAGAAGTGGGTGATCGTCGACCGCGGGAACGTCGACCGCATCGGCGTCGCCTCGCCGCTGACCACAGAGCTGTTCGCGGCGGTGGCCCAGGGCCACGATCCGCGCACGGTCTCGAGGGAGATGGCCGCGCGGCTCGGGGAGACCGCGACGGTGACCACCGCCGATCAGCTCATCGCGCAGGCGGTCTCGGACCCGGCGTCGTCGGCCCTGCGCGTGGCGCTGATGGTGGCGGCCGCGATCGTCGCCGTCCTGCTCGCCGTCGCCGTCCTGCAGACGCTGCTGCTCGGATCCGTCGCGCGCGCCCGCCTGCTCGCACTGCTGCGCGCGGTCGGCTATCCGCGGCGCAGGGAACTCCCGCTCGTGGGGTGGGAGGTGGGGCCGGCGCTCGCGGTGGCGCTGCCCGTGGGCATCGCATCGGGCCTTGCGATGTCGTGGCTCGTGATCGGCGCGCTGGACCTGCGCGGATTCACGGGCGGAGAGGCGGCACCGGCGCTGAGCCTGCCGCCGGGGTGGCTGGCCGTGGCGGTGCTGGGCTTCGCCGGGGTCACCGCGGTGGCGGTCCTGCTGGCGACCGCTGCGGCGATGCGGTTGCGCAGCGCCGAGGCGATCCGGGTCGCGGATGACGAGGGGTGACGGATGACGCTCGAGGAAAAGGGTGGCCACGGCGACGAGGGACGAGGGATCATGACCGCAGCAGGAGGGATCGGACGATGACCGATGTCGACATCGCGTGCGAGGGACTGGTGCGGATCTTCACCGCCAAGGGCATCGAGGTGCAGGCGCTGCAGGGGCTGGATCTGCGCGTGCAGGCGGGGGAGATGGTCGCGCTCGTCGGCGCCTCCGGATCCGGGAAATCGACGCTGCTGGGAATCCTCGCCGGACTCGACGGGCCGACCGCAGGGAGCGCCCGCGTCGCCGGGCACGACCTCGTGACGATGCGCGGCGCCGAGCGGCTGCGCTACCGCCGCCGCAGCGTCGGTTTCGTCTGGCAGCAGTCCGGGCGCAATCTGCTGCCCTACCTCACGGCACGGGAGAACATCGCCCTGGCGCACGGCGTCGCCGGGGTGGTGCCGAAGTCGGAGCGCGCGGGCCGCGCGCAGGCGCTGCTCGAACTGCTCGACGTCGCCGATGCGGCCGAGCAGCGGCCCGCCCAGCTGAGCGGCGGCCAGCAGCAGCGCGTGGCGATCGCGGTCGCCCTCGCGAACGGACCCCGCGTGCTGCTCGCCGACGAGCCGACCGGGGAGCTGGATGAACGCACGAGCGCGGACGTGCTCGCCGCGATGCAGGCGGTCAACACCGAGCACGGCGTCACGACCCTGATCGTGACGCACGACGCCGCGGTGTCCGAGCACGTCGACCGCACGGTGCGGATCCGCGACGGCCGCACCTCGACCGAGACCCTGCGCAGCACCCACACCGACGACGAGGGGCGCGAAGTGAGGGTCGCGCAGGAGTTCGCGGTGCTGGACAGGGCCGGCCGCATGCAGCTGCCGGGAGAGTTCGTAAGCGCGCTCGATCTGCGCGACCGGGTGCGGCTGTCGCTCGAGGCCGACCACGTGCGGGTCGCGCCGGGCGCGGCGGCCTCGACCGCCGCCGAGGAGCCGGGGCGCGCCGGCGCATCGCCGTCGGGGGAGGAGCAGTCATGACCGAGGTCCTGCGTGCGGAGGGGCTGACCCGCGTGTTCGCCGCGCCCGGAGGCGATGTCACCGCCGTGCGCGAGGTCGATCTGACGGTCTCGGCGGGAGAGCTCGTCGTGATCACCGGCCGCTCGGGGTCCGGCAAGACCACGCTGCTGACGATGCTCGGCGGTCTGGATCGTCCGACCCGCGGGCGGGTGCTGCTGGACGAGCACGACATCAGCACGGGGGACGCGAGCCACCTGCTGGGGGAGCGGATCGCCTCCATCTTCCAGACAGCGGGGCTGCTGCCGGTGCTCTCCGCCGCCGAGAACGTGGAGGTCCCGCTGCGCATACGGCGCACCGCGGTGGCGGAGCGGGAGCAGCGGGTGGCCCGTGCGCTGGAGGCGGTGGGGCTCGCGGATCACGCGCGGCAGCGTCCGACCGAGCTCTCCGGCGGACAGCAGCAGCGCGTCGGCATCGCACGGGCGCTGGTCATGGATCCCGCGGTCCTGATCGCGGACGAGCCGACCGCGCAGCTGGACAGCGAGACCGGCGCGCAGATCATGGATCTCATCGCGGGGCTCGTGCACGAGCGGGGCACCGCCGCGGTCGTGGCCACGCACGATGCGGCCATGCTCACGCGGGCCGATCGCGTGCTCGACCTGCACGACGGTGTGCTGCACGAGCTCGGTCCCCGAGCGCTCGCGGCGAAGACAGGGCAGCGCTGACGCCCTCTTCTCGCATGCATGGATTCTGTGCAAAAGACTTGTGCACAGAATCTATGCATGCAAGAGTGGGGTCATGGAAACCCCGGAACGACCCGTCGGCATGCGTCTCGACGAGCGCGCGGTGCGCGTGCTCGCCCATCCGCTGCGCTCGCGCCTCCTCAGCGAGCTGCGCGTGCACGGACCCGCGACCGCGACCCAGCTGGCCGCCGCGCTGAGCACGAACACGGGGGCGACGAGCTACCACCTGCGCGCCCTGGAGGAGGTCGGCCTGGTCGCCGACACGGGTGAGGGTGCGGGCAAGCGGCGGATCTGGCGCGCGAGCACCGACTACCACTCCTGGACCAACTCCGCCTTCGCCGACGACGAGGACGCGCAGACCGCCCTCGGCTGGCTGCGCCGCGACTATGTGCGGCAGTTCGCCGCCCGGGCGGAGCGCTGGCTCGACGTCGAGGCGTCCTGGCCCGCGGCGTGGGTCGACCGGCTCGGACTCGATGACGCCATGCTCACCGTCACGCCGGATCAGCTCGCCGCCTTCCACGACGAGATCGACGCGCTGACCGCGAAGTACCGGCGTCTCGGCGAGGGGGACTCCGCCGCGCGGAGGGTGCACGTCGCCGTGCAGGTGACCCCGATCGACCTCGATCCGCCGGAGGAGTCGTGAGCGCCGAGGCCGCGGCGACCGCCGCGAGCGCGATCTCCGCGGCCCAGCGCCGCCTGCTCCTGCTCACCGGGCTGCGCTGGCTGCCGGTCGGCGTGACCCTCGGGGTGACCGTGCTGCTGCCGCTCGAACGCGGGCTCTCGATCGCGGAGGTCGGCTCGATCCTCGCGATCCAGGGCTTCGTGGCGCTCGCCCTGGAACTGCCCACGGGAGCGCTGTCCGACACGCTCGGACGACGCCCGGTGCTCGCCGCATCGGGAGTGCTCGCGGTCGCCGCGAGCGTGCTGTTCCTGCTCGCCGACTCGTATGCGCTGTTCGCCGTCTCGCTGCTGCTGCAGGGCGTCTTCCGCGTGCTCGACTCCGGTTCGCTCGAGGCCTGGTTCGTCGACGCCGTGCACGAGCACGATCCGCAGGCCGAGGTCGCGCGTCCCCTCGCACGGGCCGGCACGGTGCTCGGCGTGGCGATCGCGGGCGGCGCGCTGCTCGGCGGACTCCTGGTCGCGTGGCATCCGCTCTCGGCGCTGTCCGCGCTCGTGCTGCCGCTGATCGTGGCGATCGGCCTCTATCTCGGATACACGGTGCTCGTCGTGGTGCTGGTGCGGGACAGTCCTCCAGAGGGGGCGACGCCGAGCCGTGCGCTTCCGACCGTGCTGCGCGCCGCGCGACAGACCCCGCGGACGATCGTCGACGGCCTCCGCCGTGCGGCGGGCTCCCGGGTGCTCGCAGGGCTCGTGCTCGTCGAGGTGTTCTGGTCGGTCGCGATGATCGGCTTCGAGACGCTGACCCCCGTCCAGCTCGAGGGGATGCTCGGCGGCGAGGCCGCGGCCGCCGCGGTGTTCGGTCCGGCGTCGGCGGCCGCCTGGGGGCTGTTCGCGATCGGATCGCTGCTCGCGAGCCGGCTGAGCGGCGCCATCGGCGTGACCTGGACGGCGATCCTGAGCCGGATCCTGAACGGCGCGTTCGTCGTCGCCATGGGGCTGTCCTCCGGAGTCGTCGGGCTGCTCATCGGATACGGGCTCACCTATCTCGCTCATGGCGCCGCCGGTCCGATGCACTCCGCGCTGCTGCATCGCGAGGCGGACCGATCGACCAGGGCGACGGTGCTCTCGCTCAACTCGATGGTCTCCGGAGGCGCGTACAGCATCGGGCTGCTCGTGCTCACCGCGTTCGCGGGAGCGACCTCCGCCGCGACCGCGACGATCGTCGCCGGAGCGTTCAGCATCCTGGGTGCGGCCTGCTATCTTCCGGCGCTGCGCCAGGAGCGGAGCCGGAAGGCGGCGCTGCACGTCGCGTGACCGGACGGCGCGGGGCGGTCACGGGTCGCGCCGACGTCGCGCTGTTACGGTGATCGCATGACACCCGGAAGCCCCGCCCAGGCGACCCGTGCCCCGCTGACCGCCGCGCAGGTGACCGAGAGGATCTCGCGCGGCGAGAGCAACGCCATCGAGTCGCGCACGAGTCGCAGCTTCGGGGAGATCTTCCGGGCGAACGCCTTCACCCGCGTGAACGGGATCTACCTCGTGATGCTCCTGCTCATCCTGAGCACCGGGTACTTCATCGACGGGCTCTTCGGACTGCTCATCATCGTGAACAGCGTCGTCGGCATGGTGCAGGAGGTGCGCGCGAAGCGCACTCTGGACCGGCTCGCGCTGCTCAGCAAGGCGCCGGCCCGCGTGGAGCGGGCGGAGGGCGTCGTGGAGATCGACGCGGAGGAGCTCGTGCTCGACGACGTCGTGCTCGTCGCCGCCGGGGATCAGATCCCCGTCGACGGCGAGGTACTCGACGCGACGGGCCTCGAGGTCGACGAGTCGCTGCTCACGGGCGAGTCGGAGCCGGTCCTCGCCGGCGCCGGATACGAGCTCAAGTCCGGCAGCTTCGTCGCCGCGGGATCCGCGAGCTTCCGCGCCACCGCCGTCGGCGAGCACGCGTACGCCGCCCGCCTCGCCAAGGAGGCGTCCGAGTTCCGCAAGCCCTCCTCGCAGCTGCGCGCGGGCATCGACCAGATCCTCAAATACGTCACGTGGGCGCTGATCCCGGTCGGCGTCCTCACGATCGTCAACCAGATCTGGGGGCGTGCGGAGGACTGGCGCAAGGCGGTGCAGGGTCTCGTCGCCGCGCTCGTGCCGATGGTGCCGGAGGGCCTCGTGCTCATGACGAGCGTCGCGATGGCGGTGGGCGTCATCCGCCTCGGACGCCGGAACTGCCTCGTGCAGGATCTGCCGGCGATCGAGCAGCTCGCCCGCGTGGACGTGGTGTGCACGGACAAGACCGGGACCCTGACCGAGGACGGCATGCGGGTGGGCGCCGTGGAGCGCCTCGGCGTGGACGACGACCGCATCGACGCCGCCCTCGCCGCGATCGGCCGCGCGGAGGGGAAGCCCAACGCCAGCATGGCGGCGATCCTCGAGCACGTCGGCGATGCGCCGGCGCTCGATGCGCAGACGTCCATAGCCTTCTCCTCGTCCCGCAAGTGGGCGGCGATGCAGACGGCCGATGCCGCCACGGGCACCGTGGAGAGCTGGGTGCTCGGCGCCCCGGATGTGCTGCTCGCGGACGGCGATGCCGCCCGCACCCGTTCCGACGCGCTCGCGTCGGAGGGCCTGCGCGTGCTCGCCCTCGCACGCAGCGACGGCGCGCTGCCGGATCCGGAGGCGCAGGGCGACGGGCTCCCTGGCGGACTGGTCGCGACCGCGCTCGTGATCCTGGACCAGCGTCTGCGCGCCGAGGCGCCAGGAGCCATCGCGTACTTCGCGGAGCAGGACGTCGAGATCAAGGTCATCTCCGGCGACAACGCGGTCGCGGTCGGTGCGATCGCCGCCGAGGCCGGAGTACCGAACGGGCGCGACGCGGTCGACGCGCGCAGCCTGGATCCGGATTCGGCGCGGTTCGGCGGCGAGGTGCGGGACCGCACCGCGTTCGGCCGGGTGACCCCGAGCCAGAAGCGCGCGATGGTGCACGCGCTGCAGGAGGACGGGCGCGTCGTGGCGATGACCGGCGACGGCGTCAACGACGTGCTCGCGCTCAAGGACGCCGATGTCGGCGTGGCGATGGGATCCGGTTCGCCGGCGGCCCGCGCCGTCTCGCGCATCGTGCTGCTGGACAACTCCTTCGCCACGCTGCCGCACGTGGTCGCGGAGGGGCGCCGCGTGATCGGCAACATCGAGCGGGTCGCGACCCTGTTCCTCACCAAGACGCTGTACTCGATCCTGCTCGCGCTGCTGGTCGCGGTCACCGCCGTGCCGTTCCCGTTCCTGCCCCGGCACGTCACGCTCATCGCGTGGTTCACGATCGGGATCCCCGCGTTCTTCCTCGCCCTGGCCCCGAACACGGCCCGCGCCCAGGACGGCTTCGTGCGCCGGGTGCTCGATGCGGCCGTGCCGGGCGGCATCGGTGCGGCGCTGGCCTCCTACGGCGCATACCTGACCGCGCGCGCCGTGTTCGGCACGGGGCACGACGAGCTCGTGCTGAACGCGTCGACGGGCTTCCTCGCGCTCGTGATCGTGGCGTTCTTCGTCCTGATCACGGTCGCCCGCCCCTTCCGGCCGTGGAAGGTCGGGCTCGTGGGCGCGATGATCGGCGGCATGCTCGTGGTGATCCTCACCCCGCTCGGATCCCGGGTCTTCTCCATCGACCTGCACGATCCCCGCGCGGTGCTGATCGCGTGCGCGTTCGGCGCCGCCGGGATCGCGGTCCGGTTCGGAGCCCGCGCCGTCCTGCGCGCGGTCTACGGCGCCGTGTCCCGTCGCCGCCGTCGCCGCCACCCCTGAGCACCCCTCCACCTTCGAGTCGTCCCCGTGAGCGGACGCCATGGACGCCGCTCACAGGGACGACGCGGGATGTGGGAGGGGTCAGCGGGTGCGGGCGAGGGCGACGCGTCGGGCGGCGCTGATGCGGCGCACGTGCACCCGCTCCGCGAGGGCGGCGCCGATCGCGCCGGCCTGCCGGGCGAGGTCCTGCGCCTGCCGCTCGACGAGCGCGTGGAACAGTGCGGCGACCGCGAGGCTCAGCGGGATCCCGATCAGGCACGCGAGCCACCACTGCTCGGCCCCGAGCAGGTAGCAGAGCGACGCCAGGATCGGGGCGTGCACGAGGTAGAGGCTGAACGACACGCGCCCCAGCCACTGCATCGGCCGGGCGTCGAGCGCCCTGCGGGCCCTCGGCCACACGAGGGCGAGGACGACCAGCAGCGCCGCGCCGGCGGCCGCGAGCGCCCAGAGCACATCGGCCGCGGGGGTGCCGGCCGTGATCGGACGCGCCAGCCAGCTCGCGATGAGCAGGGCGCAGGCGATGACCGCGAGCCAGGGGAGCGCGCGGCGCACGCGCGGACGCTCGGCCCAGGCCTGCAGATCCGCGAACCGCACCGCGAGCAGGGTTCCGAGCAGGAACACCGGCAGATAGGCGAGCGCCGACTCCCCGGTCGCGCGCCCCACGAACATGAGCACGACCGCGAACGCCGCGGCGGGCACCGCGAAACGGCGGATCCGCAGCGCGGCCCAGAGGTACAGCGGCAGCAGCAGGGAGAAGAACAGCTCCCAGCGGAGCGACCACAGAACGTTGTCGATCGGATAGTTCGAACGCAGGAGCGTCATCTGGGACAGCACGTCGCCGGCGGAGACGCTCGTGGCCTGCGCATCCTGCATCCACGAGTTCTCGGGCATCGTGGACGCGTCGCGCGGGATCAGCTGGACGAGGAGCGCGGCGGCGCCGAGCGCGGCGATCACCGGCACGTAAAGCCGGATCAGGCGGGCGGGGTAGTACCGCGCCCAGGAGAATCCCGGCCGCAGCGCGGGCAGCGCGACGACCATGCCGGACAGCACGAAGAACACCATGACCGCCTCGGATCCGGCGAGGAGCAGCTTGAGCGGCGACTGCGTGAGCAGTGCCCAGCCGGCCGGGTCGATCCACGGTTCCGCGATCAGGGACGCATGGTGGATGAGGACGATCCCCGCGGCGAGTCCGCGGAGTCCGTCGAGGGAACTGATCCTGCCGTTACCGTTCTGTGACATCCCTTTCCACGGTAGGGACCGAATCTGGACGCCTCCTGGACTGCGCCCAGGGATCCGCGAAGGACGACCTCAGTCCGCGGCGACGGCGATGACCTCGCCGCCGGTGAGGGCCACGAGTTCGTCGAACGTCATCGGCATGACGGTGTGCGGGGTTCCGCCCGCGGTCCAGACCACGTCGTAGTCCCGGAGCGCGGCGTCCACCACGGTCCGCACCGGAGCGGGATGGCCGACCGGGGCCACGCCGCCGATCGCCTGACCCGTCACCTCGCGCACGGTCGCCGCGGGCGCCATCGAGACGGTCTCCGCGCCCACGGCCGCGGTGAGCAGGTCGACGTCGACCCTGTGCCGGCCGCTCGTCATCACGAGCAGCGGTTCGCCGTCCGCGAGGAAGAGCAGGCTGGATCCGATCGCGCCGACCTCGCAGCCCAGCGCGGCGGCGGCCTCGACCGCGGTGCGTGCGGAATCGGGCAGCTCGCGCACTTGTGCGGAGAGACCCGCGGCGCGCACGTGCTCCTGCACGATCCTGCTGCGCTCGGGGAGGGAGGCGGTCTGCTCTGTCATGCGACCATGCTGGCACAGGGCTCGGGGCGCCGAGGCGCCCTTCCGCCCGGCGCACGCGCGGAGCATGGAACGATGGATCCATGACCACCGCCAACCTCACCCGCACCGAGACCGCCGCTCGATCCGGGAGCGTCGATCTGCACCGGCTTCGGGTCGAGCTCGATGTCACCGGCGCGACCGACCCGGCGAACACCGGGTTCCCTGTGGCCACGACGCTCGAGTTCGACGCGCGCACGACCGAGACCTGGGCCGACTTCGTTGGCGAGGCCGTGCACGACGTCGTGGTGAACGGGCAGCAGCGGGAGGTCGAGTGGGACGGCGCGCGGATCCGCCTCGCCGATCTCGCCGAGCACAACACCGTGGTCATCCGCGCCACCGGCGCCTACAGCCGCTCGGGGGAGGGACTGCACCGCTTCGCCGACCCCGTGGACGGGGGCGTGTACCTGTACACGCACGACGAGCCGGCCGACGCGCGCCGTTTCATGGCGTGCTTCGAGCAGCCGGACATGAAGGCGGCGATCACGGTCGTGGTGACCGCTCGCGAGGGCTGGGAGGTGCTGTCGAACCAGTCGCCCGCGACCACGAGCGCCCAGGACGGCGTGCAGACCGTGGAGTTCGCACCGACGCTGCCGCTGTCGAGCTATCTGACCTGCATCGCGGCGGGACCCTATGCGCGCGTGTCGTCCGAATGGCGCCGCGGCGATCTCGTCGTGCCGCTCTCGGTGCTCAGCCGCGCCTCGATGGCCGAGCACCTCGCCGCCGACGAGATCCTCGAGATCACCCGGCAGGGTCTGGACTTCTTCGCGGAGGCGTTCGCCTTCCCGTACCCGTGGGGCAAGTACGACCAGATCTTCGTGCCGGAGTACAACATCGGCGCCATGGAGAACCCCGGCCTGGTGACCTTCACCGAGTCCTACCTCTATCGGGGAGCCGCGACCCGTGCACAGCGGCAGGCGAGGGCGAACACGATCCTGCACGAGATGGCGCACATGTGGTTCGGCGACCTGGTCACCATGACCTGGTGGGACGACCTGTGGCTGAAGGAGTCGTTCGCGGATTACATGGGATCGCACGCCTCGGTCGCCGCGACCGAGTTCGCCGACGCCTGGGTCGCGTTCGCGAACCGGCGCAAGGCCTGGGCGTACACCCAGGACCAGCTGCCGAGCACCCATCCGATCGTCGCCGACATCGCCGACCTCGAGGCGGCGAAGCTCAACTTCGACGGCATCACGTACGCCAAGGGCGCGGCCGTGCTCAAGCAGCTCGTGGCTTTCGCGGGCGAGGGCGCGTTCTTCGAGGGCGCCCGCCGCTACTTCGCGCGGCACGCCTTCGGCAACACCACCCTCGAAGACCTGCTGGTCGAGCTCGAACAGGCCTCGGGCCGCGACATGCGCACCTGGGCGCGGGCGTGGCTGCAGACCACCGGGATGAGCACGCTGAGCCTCGAGCGCGGGGAGGACGGCTCGGCCGTCGTCGTCCAGACGGATCCGCGCCCGCACCGGCTGCAGATCGGCCTGTACGACCTGCGCGACCACGCGCTCGTGCTGCGCGAGCGGATCCCGGTCGACATCGCCGAGGAGCGGACCCCTGTCGCGCTGCCGGATGCCGACCTCGTCCTGCTCAACGACGGCGACCTCACCTACGCCAAGGCGCGGCTCGATCCGCGCTCTCTCGCGGCCGTCGAGCGGGGGCTGTCCTCGCTCGACGATCCGCTCGCGCGCGCCCTGCTCTGGTCCGCGCTGTGGAACGCGACGCGGGACGGCGAACTCGCCGTCGCCCGCTACCTCGGGATCGTCGCGGCGCATGCGCCGGCCGAAACGGACAGCGCCCTGCTCGGCGGCGTCGTGCTGAACGCGCCGTTCGCGATCGGGCACTACCTGCCCGAGGAGGCCGTGGCGGAGGCGCGGGCCGCGTGGCTGGACGCGACGTGGGCGGCGCTCGGCGGGGCGGCCGGGGGCAGCGACGCGCAGCTCATCTGGGCGCGCGCGTTCGCCGCCGCGGCAGCGTTCGACGACCGCCGCCGTCTCGATGTCTCGACGCTGCTGATCGGATCCGGACCCGAGGGCCTCCCGATGGACGCCGACCTGCGCTGGGAGCTGCTCACCGCGCTCGTCGCCACGGGTCATGCCGGGGCGGAGGAGATCACCGAGGAGCAGCTGCGCGACCACACGGCGAGCGGCCGCACGGCGGCGCTCGCGGCCGCGGCGTCGACGCCGAGCGCCGCCGTGCGCGCGGCCGACTGGCGCGCCGCCTGGGGCGATCTGACGCTCACGAACGACCACCTCGACGCCACGATCCGCGGTTTCGGGGCGGGCGGGCGACGCGATCTCGTGGCCGGCTTCGACGCGGAGTACTTCTCGCACATCGAGGCGGCGTGGGCGGATCGCTCGATCGAGATCGCCCGGCGCCTGGTGATCGGACTGTATCCGGACGCGGAGACGACCGAGCTCGTCGACGCCTGGCTCGATGCGCATCCCGACGCCCCCGCCGCGCTCCGCCGGCTCGTGAGCGAGCAGCGAGACCACCAGCGGCGTGCGATCCGGGTGCGCCGGGCGCAGGAGAGTCTCGTCGGCTGAGCTCCGGCGTCCGGCCCGCCGGGCGACGCCGCGCGGACGGCGCGGATCAGGCGGCCCCGGGTCCGGGACGACGAGGACTCGCGGATCTAGAGTGTGCGCATGACGTTCGCGACCCTGGCGCTGCTGGTGCTGGTGGGCCTCTCCGGCCCGGCGCTCTCCGCCCGGCGCGCCTGGCGGATCCCGGTGATCGCCGGCGAGCTCGGGGCCGGCCTCGTGATCGGTTCGACCGGGTTCGGCTGGGTGGACGCGGCGGAGCCGACGTTCACGCTGCTCGCCCAGCTCGGGTTCGGGCTCATCATGCTCGTGATCGGCTCGCACATCCCGATCCGGGACACCGTCGTGCGTGCGGCCGTGGGGCGCGGGGCGGCGGGGGCCGGGATCGTGGCCGCGGTCGCCGTGGCGCTCGGCATCGGAACCGCGCTGCTGTTCGGCACCGCGCACGGGGCGGTCTACTCGGTCCTCATCGCGTCCTCCTCTGCCGCGCTCGTGCTGCCCATGCTGCAGTCCCTCGACATCTCGGCCGATTCGGCCGCGCAGCTCATCGCGCAGATCGCGATCGCGGACGTGGCCTGCATCGTCGCGCTCCCGCTTGTGCTGCAGCCCGAGCGCGTGCCGCTCGTCGCGCTCGGCGGGGTGGGCATCGCCGTGGTCGGCGTGCTGCTCGTGGTGGTGCTGCGCCGGATCGGCACACACCGCCTGCGCGTGCTGCACGAGGTGTCGGAATCGCGGCAGTTCGCGCTCGAGCTGCGATTCAGCCTGCTGGCGCTGTTCGGGCTGGCGGGCATCGCCCAGTTCACGCACGTCTCGGTGATGATGGCGGGCTTCACGCTCGGACTGGTGCTCTCGGCCGTGGGCCAGCCGCGACGCCTCGCCCGTCAGCTCTTCGGGATGACCGAGGGCTTCTTCGGACCCCTGTTCTTCGTCTGGCTGGGGGCCTCGATCAACCTGCGGGACCTGGGAACCCACCCGCAGATGATCCTGCTCGGACTCGCGCTGGGCGCCGCGGCGGTCGTCGCGCACCTCGCGGGGCGCGTCACCGGCCTGCCCTGGGCGCAGACGGTGGCGTCGGCGGGGCAGCTCGGCGTCCCCGTCGCGGCGGTGGCGCTGGGCGTCGAGACCAGGGCGCTCCTTCCCGGGGAGGGGGCGGCGATCCTGCTCGGGGCGCTCGTGGCGGTGGTCGCGTCCTCGGCCGCGGTCGCGGTGGTGTCGAGACGGAACGCCGCGGCGGCCCCGCCACCGGCTAACGCCGAGGCGTGACCTGCATCCCCATGACCGTGCGGACGATCCACGGATGGGCGTGGTCGTCGGCGATGTGCGTCATGCCGAGCTTGGCCGCCACCCGCAGCGATGCGATGTTCTGCGGATGGATGATCGCGGTCAACGTGGTCGGGGCGAACTCGCGGCGCACGACGTCGACGCAGGCCTGTGCGGCCTCGGTCGCCAATCCCTCGCCCTGCCGGTCTGCGCGCACATGGTAGCCGACCTCGCGGACGGCGATCCCGTTGTACGTCTGCCAGGTGATCCCGCAGTCTCCGAGGAACCGCCCCTCCGGAGTCTCGATGATCCAGAGGCCGTGGCCGTCCTGCGCGTAGCGCCGCTGCTGGTTCGCGATCCACTCGGCGCTCTCGTCCCTCGTCTTCGTGGTCGGATAGAACGCCATGACCTCCGGATCTCCGAGGAGCGCGGCGATCGCGTCGAGGTCGTCGTCCTCCATCTCGCGGAAGCGCAGGCGGGGTGTCGGCGCGGGCAGGAGCCGTGCGGCGGGGGAGTCCGCCACCTCAGACCTCGAGGTCGTCGCCGGGATCCAGTTCGAAGAACTCGCCGCCGTTCTGCTCGGTGGCCCACTTCAGCCGTCCGCGGTGCATGTTCGCGCCGATCACGGAGAGTGTCATGTCGTGCGTGCCGAACGCACGGCGGGGCTTGACCGCGAGCACGAAGTCGATCGCCTCGCCGATCTTGAGCCACGGGGCGCCCAGCGGCGCGGCGAGCGTGCCCACCTCGACGCCCTCCGGCACGGCATAGGAGTCGCCCGGGTAGTACAGCTCGTCGTCCACCAGCACGCCGACGTTGTCGATGAGGGGGATCGAGGAGTGGATCTCCGCATGCACGCCTCCGAAGAAGCGCAGCGTGAAGTCGCCCGCCGTGACGGTGTCGCCCGGTGCGACCTCGGTGATCTCGTATCCCTCTGCGGCGCGGACCACGCCGGCCGGTGCGAAGATCGGGGTGCCGGGGGCCGCGCGCAGGATCCGGTCCAGGTGCTCCGGCGTCCAGTGATCCGGGTGCTCGTGGGTGATCACGACACCCACGAGGCGGTGCAGCTCGTCGAGCGGGAGCGTGAAGCTGCCGGGATCGATGAGCAGGGTCTGGCCGTGGTCGTCGACGCGGAGCGCCGCGTGCTCATGCTTGGTGATGCGCATTCCTCGAGCGTAATCCTGCAGGGCGCGACACACCCGGGGTTCGCGTCCGGCCCGGCTCGATTTGGCGGCCGCTGGGGGTCATGTCATACTTGAACGGTTGTCGCGAGACGGAAACGGATCGCCAAGACGGCCCCATCGTATAGCGGCCTAGTACGCCGCCCTCTCACGGCGGTAACGCGGGTTCGAATCCCGCTGGGGTCACCAACAGAAAACCCCCGGTCATCCGGGGGTTTTCGCGTTTCTGCAATGACCCGCAAATCGGCTCTATGCGGCTCGTGGCAACAGATTGGCAACACTTGTTTGCATCGCTGCGGCATCGAGCGCCGTGGCAACACTGTCGAGGTCGTCGTCGAACAGGTCGGCGTAGACGTCGAGGGTCACCGCGGCCGAGGCGTGCCCGAGCATCCGCTGCACCGCCTTGACGTTCGCGCCGGCACTGACGGCCAGCGAGGCGGCCGTGTGCCGCAGCTCGTGCGGGGTCAGTCCCTTGAGCCCGATCGAGGTTGCCGCGTCGTCGAACCAGCCGACCCGGAAGACGTGGTTCCGCAGCCATGTGCCGGTGCGGATCCCGTAGAACACCGGGGCGTCGCCGGGGCGCCCGGCGACCTGCACGCGCAGCAGCCCGACGAGGAACGCGGGAATCGGGATGCTCCGGTGCTCGTAGTCCTTGGGCGGCTCGATGCGCTGATAGCCCTTGTCCGCGACGACGGTCTGCTCGACCGTCAGCCGGGGGTGCTTCGCGTCGAGGTCGAGGTCGCGGATGCGCAGCCCCGACAGCTCGCCCCAGCGGAGCCCGCAGTAGGCGAGCACGAGCACCACGAGGCCGTAGCCGTGCTCACGCCCGTCCTTCACCCGGTCGATCGCCTGGGCGAGCGCGGCGACCTGATCGTGGGACAGGTAGCGCTTGCGCGACTTGGTCGGCTTCGGCAGCTTGAGCCGCTGCGCGGGGTTGGACGGCAGCCGGCCGTCCTCGACGGCGAAGCGCAGCGCCCCGGAGAGCACGTTGACGATCTTCCGCACGGTCGCCGGCGCACCTGGCAGCGCCGAGGCCCACTCCTGCACGCGCAGCCGGGTCAGGTTCCCGATCGGGATCTTCCCCAGTTCCGGGACGATGTGCTTCTCGACGATGTTCTCGACCCGGCTGCGGGTCGTCGCCCGCAGGTCGCCTCGAGCGCCGAGCCAGGTCTGCAGCCAGTCGGCCACCGTCACCCGCGCCAGCGCCGGGTCGAGATAGCGGCCCTGGGCGATGTCGACCTCGGTGGTCGCCAGGAACAGCTCGGCCGCCTTCTTGGTCGTGAAGCCGCGCTTCTGCGTCTGCTTCTTGTCCGGCCGCCGGTACAGCGCGCGGTAGCGACGACCGTTGGTCGTCTCGTAGGACTCGATGCTGCCCATGCCCGCTCCTACTGCCGGAGCCCAGCGAGGCGCTCGACGTCGACGCGCCGGTAGACGCGCTTGTGCTCGGTGAGTTGGACCGGCTCGACCGGGGCGCGGCCGTCCAAGGCGAGCGTGCGCAGGGTCGTGCGATGGATGCCGAGCAGCGTCGCCGTCTCCTCCTCGGAGTAGAACAGCCTCGTCGGCTCCTGCTCGGCGACCCGCGCTGCGCTCTCGTCCAAGTCGCGACCTCCAGAACACTAAGATGTTAGCCAATGTGGAAGCTAACGTCTTAGAGTAAATCACGACTCGCCAAGAACAGCAAGCGTTTTAGATGCGCGGCTCGCTCGGTACACTCGGGATGTGCCCGAATCCCCACGACACCCCGGCGACCAGTCCTACGACGGCCTGCTCGTCCAGGCTGACCTGCCGCAGGGCTGGTATCTGCCGGACCGGTTCCCCAGCGGCGGCGAGGACGACCCGAGCGCGCAGATCGACGCGATCATCGGTTACGACGACCAGGCACTGGGGGAGAGGGATCGACGAGCGCAGCGCGAGTCGGAGCAGAACGAGACGATCGACGGCCGCTGGCGCTACATCGAGCACACCGCCACGGCGACCCGGGTGCTCATCCGCCTCCAGCGCCAGATCTACGCCGTTCCAGAGGAAGTGCGCATTACCGGCGTTCTCTACATGCCGTGGCGGCCGGGTGACCCCGTCACCAGCCAGGACCTGCGCAACCTGCCGACCGCGCGCATCGAGGCCGCGATCAACGAGCGGTTGTTCGCGATGAAGCGCACACAGACGATCGCCGGGGGCAAGATCGTGCTGCCTTCCGGCCGGAAGGTCAGCGAGCGCGACCTGCTCAAGCCGATCGGCGACCCGAAGCGGACCCCCGACTTCTACGAGCTCGTCGCCCTGCAGTACGGCCGGCTGTCGGCGCGCGGCGATGTGAATCCGGCGATGACGATGGCCGACATCAACGGCGTCGCCCACCCCACCGCACAGGGTTGGCTCGTGCGCGCCCGCTCCCGCGGTCTGCTCCCACCCGGCCCCCGCGGGCGCCGCAGCTAGCCATCGTGGCAGTCGGATGGGGGTCGGGCTGATAGAAACGCGGTCACGCTCGAAGGCGAGGATCAGTAAGGGACTGTCCCGAGGCTCAGAGAGGTAGTTCGATCTGAAGATCCGCCAAAGCCACGCGCGCCGCGTGGAATCCGGCCATGCCGTGGATCCTCGGGCCGGGTGTCACGGACCGCGCCGGACGAGATGTCGCCCCGATGAAGTTCATGCCGTGCGCCTCCAGACCGGCCGCGGTGGTCGAATGCACCGCGAGCACGCGGTCACGTCGTCCCGGGGCCACAAGCTCGATCCGGTCCAAGATCACGTCTGCCGTGTCTCGATCGGATCTAGCGGGTACGTGCGTGTAGGCCCAGAGAACGCTTCGACCTTCCGGCGCCCTCGAGGCGTCGGCGACCGTCTCGCGAGCCCCTCTGGACGTCCCAATTCATCCTGTTGCTCGTCAGCGCGGTGTTCATGTATTGCATGACGTTCATGCTCACCCCGACCCCGCCGCTGTTTGCCGAGGATCTCGGCACTGGATTCGCGGCCGCTGGCGGCGCGATCATCGCCGCCTACACCGCCGGGTCTCTGCTGCCCACCCCCTCGGGGGGCGACGTCGGCGCTGTGCTCTCGGGTACGGCGATCGAGCTCCTCGGATACTCCGTCGCGTTCGCCGGTCTCTCAGTCTTCGCAGCGACCGCGATCGTTCCCTGCATCGCACTGCTTCGCCCGATTCGACGAGGTCCGGACGGGTAAAGCGCGTGAGTTCAGACCAGCTTGATCTGCCGTAGCCAGTCCTCCGTCTGATCACGAGCGTCGTTGACGGTCTCGCCTTGGATGGCGAGCCCGTCGCCGACGGTGGCGCCTTGGCACCATTGGGTGTAGTCGCGCTGGACCGCGCCCATGCGGCTGACTGCGTAGGTGACGAAGGGCTGCACCGTCTTCCCAGTCCAATCCAGGGCGTCGATGAAGGTGCGCATGATCATTGGCGGTTGGCTGTTCCATACAGGGGAGCCGAGCAGGATGGTGTCGTAGCCGCCCAGGTCGGGCAGGTCGCCGGTGATCCGGGGGCGCGCGTCGTCTTGTTCTTCTTCCAGGTTGCGGGCCACGGTCTGGTCGTAGTCGTGCGGGTATGGGTCGGCGGCCACGATCCGGAACACGTCGACCGAGACGGCCCCGGCGAGCATCTCGGCGAGCACCTGGGTGTTGCCGACGTCGAGGTCGACGCGGCTGCCGTAGTGGTAGTTCTCGCCGGCCCGGGAGAAGTAGGCCAGCAGCACCCGTTTGCCGGACGACGTCGGACCGTTGCCCCCGCCAGCCGATGGTGCGATGCCGGTGGGGGGAGTGCTGGAGGGTGGCATGGAATCCGTGCCTTTCGGGGTGCACGCGGCCAGGACGCCGGCGGCGAGCGTCCCGAGGCCCAGGAGAAGGACGAAGCGCCGCGGGAGACCCGACGCCGGATGTGCCATTGCTGGCCTGCTCGCCTCGGAGCGCCCGCTATCGGGGGATCGCGAGTAGGGTCGCGGCGAGGGCGTCGGGGGTGCGGGTGGAGTCGACGATGGACTTCGCGTAGCGGCCATACTTGGCCTGATACGCCTGGCTAATCTGGGCCTGCTCGGCGTCGTCGGTGATCTCGGTGAAGATCACGTCGCGCTCGACGCCGCCGATGCTGACGTGCCCGAGCCCCGACGCTCGGGTGGCCTTGAACCAGTTGGCGCCCCGGCCGTGGACGGAGCGGAGGTAGACGCGGTCGTCCACGCGCACCGCCCAGATCGTCACCGGCCGGGTCATGGTGCCATCGGGCCGAACGGAGGCGACGTACAGCTCGTCGACGGCATCGACGGTGGTCAGCTCAGCGTCGGTCCATGTGCTCATGCGAACGGCCTTTGTTCCGGGGTTTCGACGGGTGCGCTCATAGCGTCAGGCTCCTTCTCTATGGTCGCGGCCCAGCTGGCCAGCAGCTTCAGCCGTTCCTCGGAGGCGCTGGCCGGCGCCGCGGTGAACGTGTAGAGGTGCCAGCCCGGGTCGGCCGGCAGATCCAGACCCTCATAGCTCAGCTCGAGGTCGCCGACGATCGGGTGGTGGAGGCGCTTGATGCCGGTGCGGTGGTAGCGCACGTTGTGCGCCGCCCACCGGGTGCGGAACGCCTCCGAGCGGGTGACGAGCTCGCCGATCAGGTCGGTGAGCTGCTTGTCGTGCGGGTGCCCGCCGGCATAGGAGCGCATCGCCGCGACGATGTCGTCGGCGCCCTTGTCCCAGTCGATGTAGAACGCCCGCGATTCCTCTTCTTGGAGGAACACGAAGCGGGCGTTGTTCACCGGCCGCCGCGGATTGTCGAACAGCGGCGCGTTCAGCGCCCGGCCGAGCCGGTTGGTGGCGATGAAGTCCATGTGCTCGTCGCGCACCCAGGCCGGCGCGTCGGTGATCGCGTCCAGGAAGCGCTGCAGGCTGGGCCGCACGTCGTTGTTCCGGGCCGGCCGCTTGCGGCGCACCGGGCGCGGATGGGCCGCGCGGGCCAGGTCGAACAGGTGGGCGGTCTCGGCCTCGTCCAGTTGCAGGGCGCGGACAAGCGCGTCGAGGACCTCGTCGGAGGCGCCGCCGAGGTCGCCGCGCTCGAGCTGGGCGTAGTAGTCCACGCTCACCCCGGCCAGCAGCGCGACCTCTTCCCGGCGCAGCCCCGGCACCCGCCGGTTGCCGCCGGCGATCAGGTTGGCCCGCTCGGGGGTGAGCCGGGCGCGCCGGGTGCGCAGGAAGTCCTGCACCTCGCTGCGATGATCCATACCCACCACGGTAGGCGGCTCGGCCCAGCTCTGGGATGGGCTGGCAGTACCTGGGTCACGGGCAACTGTCGTGCCAGCGTGGAAGCCGGGACAGTGGATTGTGCGAGTGGCCGCGCCCGGCTGCCCGCCACGACCCGGAAAGGCACGACCCTGATGCTTGCCACGTTCATGTACGGCCCCGGTGACGTTCGCGTCGAGGAGACCGAGACCCCGACGATCCTGACCCCGACTGATGCGATCGTGCGGATCACGCTGTCGTGCGTGTGCGGCTCGGATCTGCACGCCTTCCACGGCGGCGGCATCCGCAGCGGTATCGCCCGGATGGGGCACGAGTTCCTCGGCATCGTCGAGGACACCGGCGCCGACGTGTCGACCGTGAAGCAGGGCGACCTGGTGCTCGCCCCGTTCGTGTGGGCCGACAACACCTGCGACTTCTGCCGCGAGGGCCTGCACACCGCCTGCCGACACGGCGGCACCTGGGGCTCCACCGACGCGGCCGGCATCGTCGGCGGCGGGCAGGCCGAAGCCGTCCGCATCCCGCTAGCCGACGGCACCCTCGTCAAGCTCCCAGTCCCGGAGGACTCCGAGCTGCTGCCGGACCTGCTCACCCTCTCGGATGTGATGTGCACCGGCTACCACGCTGCCGTGAAGGGCCGCGTGAACGAGCACACGACGGTGACGGTGATCGGCGACGGCGCCGTGGGCCTGTCCGCGGTGCTGTCGGCCAGGCTGCTGGGGGCGCCGCGGATCATCCTGATGGGCCGGCACACCGCCCGCACCGACCTCGGCGTCGAGTTCGGCGCGACCGACGTCGTGCCCGAGCGCGGCGAAGAGGGCATCGCCAAGGTCAAGGACCTCACCAATGGGGACGGCACCCACGTCGTCATCGAGGCCGTCGGGTTCCCGCAGGCGTTCGACCAGGCCTTCGGGGTGGTCCGCAAGGGCGGCACCGTCTCCCGCGTCGGCGTGCCGCAGTACACCGAGGCGAACGTGGGCATGCAGGCGATGTTCTTCCCGAACATCACGCTCACCGGCGGTGTCGCCCCGGCCCGCGCCTACATCGAGACGCTCCTGCCGAAGGTCCTCGACGGGTCGATCCACCCCGGGCGCGTGTTCGACCGCGCCGTCGCTCTGCCCGATATCGCCACCGCCTACCAGGCGATGGACGACCGCGAGGCCCTCAAGGTCCTCGTGCGCCCCTGACCCCGGCCTCCCGTCGACGTACCGCTCAACTGCGAAAGGCACCACCATGACCGACCAGACCACCGTGACGCTGAACAACGGGCTGGAGATCCCGGCCCTCGGCTTCGGCGTGTTCCAGACCCCGCCGGCCGAGACCATCGCCGCCGTCACCACCGCCCTGAACGACGGCTACCGGCTCATCGACACCGCCGCCTCCTACGGCAACGAGCGCGAGGTCGGCGAAGGCATCCGCGCCTCCGGCATCGACCGCAGCGACATCGTCATCGAGTCCAAGCTGTGGATCAGCGACTACGCCGACGGCAAGGCCGAGGTCGGCTTCGACGCCAGCCTGCGGCGTCTCGGCGTCGACTACGTCGACCTGTACCTGCTGCACCAGCCCACCCCGGCCGACTTCGACGACACCATCGCCGCCTACCAGCTCCTGGAGCACAAGCTCGCCGAGGGCAAGGTCCGCGCGATCGGCGTCGCGAACTTCAGCCCCGACCACCTCACCCGGCTCATCGACAAGACGACCGTCGTCCCGGCGATCAACCAGGTCGAGCTCCACCCCTACTTCACCAACGCCACCGTGCAGCACGCCGACACGACCCTCGGCATCCGCACCCAGGCGTGGTCGCCGATCGGCGGCATCCACCGCTACCGCCCCTCCGACGCCCCCGGCGCGGGCAATGTCCTCGAGCACCCGGTGATCACGGAGCTGGCGACCAAGTACGGCAAGACGCCGGCGCAGATCGTGCTGCGCTGGCACCTGGAGGAGGGCCGATCCGCGATCCCGAAGTCCACCCATCCGAACCGGATCGCCGA
>NZ_NCKN01000183.1 GCF_002257455.1 Microbacterium sp. 13-71-7 | reverse complement strand
CCCGGCGGCTGTGCGCCGACACGATCCGTGCCAGCGCGCTGCGCGGAGGATCCGTCCGCATCGCGACCGTGGCGTGGTTCGGCTACGACTCCGGGACCCACCTCTCGGCGCTCGCGACCAGGCATGCGACCGTGGGCGCGGCGCGGCTGGCGGGCGATCTCGTGCGCCTGCGGCATCGGCAGCCCGGCACGCGCATCGCCGTGCTCGCCTACTCGTACTCGTCCACGCTGTTCGGCGAACTCGTGCTCATGGACGGCGCGGGTCCGGTCTCGATGGCGTTCTCGATCGCCTCGGCCGGGATGACGCACATGGCCGCCGACGCCGTCGCGGAGGCGATCTCGAAGCGCGCGTTCTCGTTCTACGCCACGGAGGCCTCGAACGACGTGACCGCTCCCCTGGGACGTCTGGGCGCGCACCCGGTCGACCCCCGCGACATCGTGGGGACGATCGTCTACTCCTCCGACGGCGGGCCCATCCCCGGCTCCGGAGGCGAGCAGGGCGAGGCCACCGACGGGCACGCGTCGCAGACCGAGGTCGACGAGCGCGGCGTGCGGCACCCCGGGTACTTCGACCCACGAGCCCAGGCGTACCTGTTCGCGGTGCAGCGCCTGGCTCGGCTCGCGTCGCGGCGGCCCAAGGCCTGAGGATCCGGGATCCGGGATCCGGTTCAGCGTCGTTCGGCGAAGAACGCGCGCAGCTGGTCCACGGCCTCTCCCTCGCGGACGCCGCCGACCACCTCGGCGCGGTAGGGAAGCCGGCGGTCGCGCAGCACGTCGTAGAGGGATCCGGCCGCCCCCGCCTTGTCGTCCCAGGCGCCGAACACGACGCGCGCCACGCGGGACTGCAGGATCGCGCCCGCGCACATCACGCACGGCTCCATCGTGACGACGAGCGTGCAGCCGGCGAGGTTCCAGGATCCCTGTGCTGCGGCGGCCGCGCGCAGCGCGACGATCTCGGCGTGACCGGTCGGATCCGCGGTCTCCTCGCGGTTGTTGCGCCCCTCGGCCAGGATCCGCCCCTCGGCGTCGAGTACGACGGCGCCGACCGGGATCTCGTCCGCCGCGGCGGCCTGGGCGGCCAGCGCGAGCGCGCGGTCCATCGCCGCGTCGTGCGTGACGGGTCGTGCTGCGTTCACCGGTCCTCCCGACGGTCGAGCCTAGCCGGAGGGCCGCTCCGCGTCGCCCCTCGCCGCGAGCGGACCTCGCCGCTCCCCCGCGACCTGTGAGTACCATGCGGATCAGGGGTGTCATGGGCGCTCAGACGGATGCGGAGGCGGGTGCGGCGGGGCGCCGCTCGCGCGCGCTGCCCTGGCCGGTCCTGTGCTGGATCACCGTGCTGCTGCTGATCGGGATCGTGCAGATCGTCCGCGCGCAATGGTTCGACACCGTCGTCTTCTTCGGCGCGGCCCTGCTCGTCGTGGCCGCCCGGTGGACCCCGGCCATCGCCGCGCGTCTCGTGCCGTCGCGGGTGATCGTGGCAGGAGCGGTGCTCGCGGGGATCGTCGTCTGCGTGCTCCCCCGCCACGGCGGCGGCATGGTCTCCGCCGTGGCCGCGATCGGGATCGCCGTGCTGGGGCTGGCGTGGCCCGGCATCGGCGTGGGACCCCGACCGTGGCCGCCCGGCCTGCGCCGGCTGGCCTGGGTGTGGGGCGGGCTCCTGGTCGCGGGCTGCCTGTGGGAGCTCGCGCAGTTCATCCTCGGCCGGGTTCGTCCCGACGCGCCCTCGTACGCGCTCAGCGACCTGCTCGACCCGCTGCTCGACGGAGCGCCGGGCAGGATCCTGTTCACCGCGGCGTGGCTGGCCGGCGGCGTCTTCCTGCTGCGGAGGGGATCTCGGCGATGACGCTCCTCAGCATCGCCTACTTCGGCCTGTGCGCGGCTCTGCTTGCGCTGGCGACGTGGCGGATCCGGCGCGCGGATCCGGAAGCGACCGTGACCGCGCTGTTCGACCGGCTGCTCGACGATCGCGCGGTGCGCATCGCGGTGATCGTCGTCTGGTGGTGGCTGGGCTGGCACTTCCTCGCCGGCGCGACGCTGTGACAGGGCGACGCTGTGGCGGGCCCTGCTGTGACAGGGCGACGCTGTGGCGGGCCCCGATCCCGGCATCCCGTTCGGCCCGGAGAATCCGCGCACCGCGCGGCGGCTCGGGCGAAGTAGCCTGTACCTATGCGTGTGCACGTCGCCGACCACCCCCTCATCACCCACAAGCTGTCGGTGCTGCGCGATGCGCGCACCCCTTCGCCGGTGTTCCGCCAGCTCACCGAAGAGCTCGTGACGCTGCTCGCCTACGAGGCGACGCGCAACGTGCGGGTGAGCCCGATCGAGATCACCACCCCGGTCACCACGACCATGGGCGTGAAGATCTCCGAGCCGCGGCCCATCGTCGTCCCGATCCTGCGCGCCGGTCTCGGCATGCTCGAGGGCCTCGTCAAGCTGCTGCCGACGGCCGAGGTCGGCTTCCTCGGCATGGTCCGCGATGAGGAGACCTTCGAGCCGACGACCTACGCCGAGCGTCTGCCGGACGATCTCAGCGGGCGTCAGTGCTTCGCGATCGACCCGATGCTCGCGACTGGCGGGTCCCTCGCGGCCGCGATCCAGTTCCTCTTCGACCGCGGCGCGGACGATGTGACCGCGATCTGCCTGCTCGGCACGCCCGAGGGCGTCGCGGCGATCGAGAGCCTCGTGGGCGACCGCAACGTCACGCTCGTCCTCGGAGCGCTCGACGAGCGCCTGAACGAGAAGGGCTACATCGTGCCCGGCCTCGGCGACGCCGGAGACCGCCTGTACGGCACGGTCTGAGGCAGGGCCGGTCAGGGCCAGCTGAGGCAAGGCCGGTCTGAGGCAGGGCCAGTCTGAGGCAGGGCCGGTCTGAGCGCGGCGTGGTCTGGCCGCCCCGTGCTCGAACCCGCCGGGTCTAGACCTCGAGCACGTAGGAGCGATCCTCGCCGTACGGGGCGAAGCCGCAGCGCGCGAGGATCGGGGCCGACGTCTCGACCCTGCCCTTGACGAGGGCCGTCCTGGCACCGTGCTCTCCCCCGATGCGCAGCCGTTCGGCGAGCACCGCGCGGTAGGCGCCCCTGCCTCGGAAGTCGGGGAGCGTCGCCGCACCCCACAGCCGCAGGAAGCCGTCGACGAGCGTGCATCCGCCCGTGCTGACCGCCTGTCCGTCGACACGGGCGAGCGCGCGGAACCCGGTCCGGGACTCGGCATCCGCGGTGACCTCGTCGAGCTGCGCCGCCAGCCCGTCCGCGTCGAGCGGCTGCTGCGCCCACACCGGCACGCTGACCGCATCCACGTCGCGCACCTGATCGAGCGTGTGCACGGTCTCGGCCGTGATACCCCGCGGCACCGGGATCGGATCCCCGGGGATCGCCCGCGCGAAGATCGTCACCGTGTCGTCGTGCACGGCGCCGCGTCGGCGCAGTTCGTCCTCGACGTGCGGGGAATCGGCCGCGCCGACCGAGAACACCAGCTTCCGCTCGCCCCAGTCCCTGGTGCGGCCGATCGCATGATCCACGACCCCGGCCGCATCGAGCGACGAGTCGATCACCGACGCGCGCACACCGCCGCCGAAGCGCGCGGGATACCGCACGAGCTGCAGGTGCTCCCGTTCGCTCTCGCTGTCGCGCGGAATCCAGACCCACGTCGCGGACGCCTGCAGGATCTCGGACTCAGAGTGCATCGGCGTGGTCCTGTTCGGCGTGCTCCTGCTCGGCGCGACCCGGCTCCTCCTCGACCGCGTCCGCGCCGTCCGGATCTACGGCGTACCGCTCCGCGTCGTCGCGATCGGCGCCGACGAGGTGCGCGAAGGCGCTCAGACGCGCGACGCCCTCGGGCGTCCACGGGAGGTCGTCCAGCAGGGCCGGCGAGTGCACCAGATAGGCGGCGACCTTGGCCCGCGAGATCGCCACGTTGAGCCGGTTCTGCAGCAGCAGGAACTCGGGACCGCGCGGGGCGTCCCGCCCGCTCGATGCGGCGAGCGACGTGATCGAGACCACGGCCTCCCTGCCCTGGAAGTTGTCGACCGTGCCCACGGCGACATCGCCGAGACCCGCCTCGGCGAGCGCGTCGAGGATCAGCTGCTTCTGCGCGTTGTAGGGCGCGACGACGATGACGTCCGCCGGTTCGAGGGCGCGCGCCGGCGCACCCTCCATGCCGTCGGTGTATTCCCGGCCGATCAGCGCGCGGACGATGCGGACGACCTCCGCGGCTTCCTCGGGCGACTGGGTCGCGTTGCCGCGGTGCCGGATCGGCCTCACATGCAGCCCGGGCTCGACGCCGTCGATCACGCGCCGCTCCGTGCCGGGCGCGGAGGCGAGCGCACCGGCATAGGCGAGCTGCGACACCGGCGCCGCGACCTCCGGGTGCATCCGCCAGGAGCGGGCGAGGAAAGCCCCGTGCGCGGGATCGATCACGGCCCTCTCGTGCATGACCCAGCCGAGCGCCGAGGTGTCGACGGGTTCGGGGTGCGTGCCCTGGCTCACCTGCGGCAGCTGCTGCGGGTCGCCGAGGAGCAGCAGCCGCTGCGCGGAGACGGCGACCGCGATCGTGGAGGCGAGCGAGAACTGCCCCGCCTCGTCGATCACGAGCAGGTCGAGCTCGCCGCGCTGCACGCGCCTCGTGCTGGAGAAGTCCCAGGCGGTGCCGCCGACCACGCAACCGCGACCGGCGCCGCCCTGCTCCGCGAGGTATCCGGCCATCCCGTCCTTGCGGATCGCGGTGAAGACGGGCTCCGGGCCGTGCGGATCCTTCGGCGCCTTCGCCACCTGTGCCGCGGGGACCCCGGCCTCGACCACCCGCTCGAGCAGGTTCTCCACGATCGCATGCGACTGCGCGACCACGCCGATGCGGTATCCGTGGTCGTTCACGAGTCGGGCGATCACCTGCGAGGCCGTGTAGGTCTTGCCGGTGCCGGGAGGGCCCTGGACCGCGAGGTAGCTGCGGTCGAGGTCGAGCACACCCCGCACGATCCCGTCGGCGGCCTCGGCGCTGCCGCCCTGGTGTCCGTCCGGCCCGGTCTCCCTGACCGGCAGCGGCCCGCCCGAGACCGTGTGCGGCACGATCCGGCGCAGCACGTCGGTCGCCGGATCCCGCGGGAACTCCGGCGACGCCGACAGCATGGAGCCGGCCCACTCCTCGATCGCTCCCTGCAGGGAGTTCACGCGGGGCGGCGCGGCGGGGGTGAGCGCGAGCGGAAGCTCGTCCCAGGTCTGACCACCGATCGAGCGCTCGCGGATCCGGTACCCGTCGTCGAGCACCTCGACGATCTCGACCTCGTGCGGCACGTGGATCACGCGGGCAGGGAACTCGCCGAAGAATGGCGCGGGGGCCTCGTACAGCGCGAACGGGCTGCCGCCGACGTTCAGGGTGCTGCCCGGTGCGACCTCGCCGTGCAGGTCGATGAGGCGCGTGACCGCACGTGCGCCCTCCTCCTGGCCCCAGTCCTGCGCGACCCCCGAGCGGTCGGGGTCCACCCGCAGCACGTCGCGCGTGGACTCCCACAGCGTCACCGGCTCGCGCAGGCGCTGGAAGTGCGAGATCCAGAAGCTCTTCGCCTCGCGCGGGAAGTAGTCGATCGCGGCGGCCGCGACCCGGTAGGTCTGGCCGTCTCCGCCCTCCGCCTGCACGCGCTGCCCCTCGGCCTGCAGCGCGAGCGAGAGCGGCGCCGGCTCGTAGGCGCGGGTCTCCGGCTCGTCCGGGGGCGCCGGCAGCACGCCCGCCTCGCGCGCGAGGCCCACGAGCCAGTTGCGCAGGCGACGGGTCGAGACGCAGTCGTAGCGGTTGTAGTCGGCGAGATCGGCGAGGATCCCGTCCGCCTCGGCGGTGCGCCCCGCGGCCGCGAGCCCCCGGGCCTGCACGTACTGGACGATCGAGTCATCGCCCTTCTGGACGTCGCTCGTGCGCACCTGGGCGCCCATGTAGAGCGGCTCGAGCTTCTTGATCGAGTACGACCGGGATCCGATCCGCACCGTCCGCAGCACGAGCGGGTACAGGTCGACGAACACGCCCTCACGGAGCAGCCGGTCGACCTCTGCCTCGCCCACGCCGTAGCGCTCCGCCATGTTCTGCAGGTGCGAGGTCTCGTAGGGCGCGTAGTGGTAGATGTGCATGTCGGGATGCGCCGCACGCCGCGCGGAGACGAAGTCGAGGAAGTCGAGGAGCGCCTGCTTCTCGGCCGCGAAGTCGTGCGCCCACAGCGCGCTGTACTGCTCCGCGTCGTCGACCCAGCCGAACAGGTAGTCGAGGCCCCACCGCTTGTTCCCCTGGGGCTGCTCCTCGTCCGGCTCCGTGTAGAGCGGATCCCCCTCGAAGTCGAAGAACAGGTCGCCGCGACTGGGACGCGGCATCATCCCGATCGCGGCGGCGGAGACGACCTCGAAGGGCGGCACCGGATGCGCGTCGGGGTCGCCCTCGGCCACGGCGGCGTCCTCCGCGGCCATCGCGGCGAGCTGCAGCCCGGCCTGCGCACGCAGCGCCTCGAACGTCTCCGTGCCCATGCCCTCCGGGGCATCTGCCGCTGCGGCGAGGTCGTCGATCGTGCGGATGCCCTCGGCGCGGAGTCGCGCCCGCTGCACCGGACGCATGCGCGCGACGAGCAGCAGGTCGCGGTGCGCCACGACCTCGAGCTCGCACGTGGCGCAGCGCCCGCACGCGACGATCTGCAGGTCGCCGCGGTCATCGCCCCAGGCGAGCGGGGCCCCGGCCGCGCCCTCGTCGATGCGGCGGTCGGCGATGAGCGCGCGCAGGCGCGCCCTCCGCACGTGGAACAGCGGCAGCAGGTCGCTCACCGCATGCGTGGAGATGGTCCTGTCGCCGAGGATCAGATCCACCTCCTCCGAGCGCGGGATGCCGAGCCGGTCGAGCTGGTCGACGTATGCCGCAAGCTGCATGAGCGCCGTGACCCTGGCCGTGCGGGCCAGCTTGGAATCCTGCACGCGCCACCGGCCATCGGGGTCGCGCGAGAGGAAGTCGGCGAATCCGACGAACTCGGGCGTGGAGAACGCGGCCTGATAGATCACGGTCGCGTCGGACCGCAGCGCGCGCACCGTGTCCGCGACGACGCCGGCAAGCGCCTCCGCATCGGTCGACGACACCTTCGGCAGCTCGATCACACCCGGGCCGCCGTCGACGGATCGCCCGTGCTCGGCGATGTAGTCGTCGAGCACCACGAGCTCGTGCGCGTCGCCCATCGCCGCGGCACGGGCGAGCGTGGCGTCCTCCGGATCCTCGACCGGTTCGACCCGCCCGAGCTTCGCATCGACCGAGCGCGCCCAGGCGAACTCGCACTCCGCCGCGAGCTTCAGATCCGTGGCGCTCCAGATCACGCGCTTCCGGTCGGATCCGGAGGGGGTGATCACGCGCACGACGGCTCCTGTCTTCGGGTGGCGACCGATCAGGCCGTCGCTTCGACCCTAGACGGGACCGCCGACATCACCGGATCGGGAGCCGCTCAGTGCAACGCCTGCACGATCCGAACACGGATGCACGACCGATCGCCATGATCCGTCCTGCATCTGTGGCGGAGTCCTGCAGACGTCGCACATCCGCCGCGCAGGCGAACGCACATCCGCCGCGCGTGCGAACGCAAGCCCGCGGCGCGTGCGAACTGGAAGAGACGACGACCCGGCTCAGCGCCACCACGTGTCGTCGGGGGTCACCGGCTGGCGACGCTTGTGCGAGGTGGCGAGATAGCGCGCCTCGATGCGCTCGGCGACGCTCGCCTCGACCTCGCGTCCCTCCAGGAAGTCGTCGATCTGCGCGTAGGTGAGGCCGAGCTCGTCCTCGTCGGCGCGCCCCGGCGTGCCGTCGAGGAGGTCCGCCGTCGGCACCTTGTACGCCAGACGGTCCGGCGCGCCGAGCTCCAGCAGCAGCGAGCGCCCCTGCCGCTTGGTCAGCCCGGCGAGCGGCGTGAGGTCCGCCGCCCCGTCGCCGAACTTCGTGAAGAACCCGGTCACGGCCTCGGCCGCGTGGTCCGTGCCGATCACGAGCAGGCCGCGCTGGCCGGCGATCGCGTACTGCGTGACCATCCGCAGGCGCGCCTTGATGTTGCCGCGGTGGAAGTCGGCCACGTCCTCCAGGCCCGCCGCCTCGAGGTCGTTCTCGAGACCGTCGACGCCGTGCTCGATGTTGACCTCGACGCCCTCGTCCGCGGCGATGAACGCCATCGCGGCGGTCGCATCGTCGGCGTCGTGCTGGACCCGATAGGGCAGGCGCACGGCGATGAAGGTCGCCTCGCCGCCCTCTGCGCGCACTTTCTCGACGGCGAGCTGCGCGAGGCGCCCGGCGAGCGTCGAGTCCTGTCCGCCCGAGATGCCCAGCACATAGCCCTTGGCGCCCGTGTGCCGGAGGTAGTCGACGAGGAAGCCGACCCGGCGGTCGATCTCGGCGACGGGATCGATGTCGGGACGCACTCCGAGGTCGGCGGCGATGTCCTGCTGCAGGGTCATGCTTCTCCTTCGGTCGTGGAACCAGTATCC
>NZ_NCKN01000182.1 GCF_002257455.1 Microbacterium sp. 13-71-7 | reverse complement strand
TGATCCAAAGGAATTTCTCAACCAGCCCGAAAGCTGGACGAGGAATAAATTGGCATTTGACAAGTGCACGCTGTTGAGTTCTCAAGGATCGGATGCTCCTGCGTTCCGGCCTCTCGGCCTTCCCTTCAGGGCAACTTCTCTATCTTATCCGTCTCGCTCCGGCTGTCAAATCGACACGCCGTGAGGTTCAGAACCGGATCCGTTATCTCGTTTCCGAGGCAACTTCTCTAGCTTATCCCTCCCGGCCAGCTTGTCAAATCGACGTTCCTGGCGGACGGTCACCCTCTCAAGCGCACGCGCTTGACCCCGCCGCAGGGAGAACCTGCGAAGAGGAACCGACTTCCGAAGAAGAAGGTGGGTGGTGTTCGTCGCTTGGGGAGTCAGGCCTTCCGGCCCTTCGCTCTACCGCTTGGGGCGAACAGGTAATAACTTACGTGGATCCCGGGGGTCCGGCAAATCGGGGCGCCCGCTCGGGCGTGTCGCGCCCCGTTCTGCGGGCGTTCACCGCGGATTCACGCACCAGACGGCGCCGAGGGCCGCCCGCGAGCGGCGCGCAGCACGAGGATCATGGCGAGGGTCAGGGCTCCCCAGACTCCGCACGCGAGGGGAAGCGTCCGATAGGCGAGGTGCTGCACGGTGAACTCCTCCGTGAGCGGTCCGTATGCGACGAGCCCCAGGACGACCGCGACGATCAGCGTCACCGGGAGCGACAGCCACCAGGTCAGTCGGATCCGGAGCGGCGCCGGCTCCACCGGCCCGGACGTGCGGCCCCGCATCCAAAGCGCACCGGCGATCGCGAGCACGATCAGGCCGCCGATCCCGGATCCATACTGCAGCCACTTGTACCCGAGGAGCGGTCCCCACTGCTGATCGAGTGCGGGGATCAGCGAGATGCCGGCCCTCCCCTCATGCGTGAACGCGTCCCAGAGGACGTGCGTCACGACGCCGAGCGCGAGAGCGAGCACCAGGAGGATCGCGCGTGCGACGGTTCCGAAGGTCTCCCGCATCACCGCGCGGGGCCCCCGGTCCCATTCCTGCGGAAGGCGCGCACCGATGAAGCGCGGCGCGAGCATCCGGCAGGCCGGCCGCAGCACGATCCGCCAGACGAGGAGCAGTGCGAGCGACAGGAGAACCGTGACCGGCAGCCAGCGCAGGTCGTGCGTCACCGAGTAGTCGACGACGAGGCCGCGCGTGAACAGCGGCAGGTCGGGCGCCATCGCGCCGATCGCGATCGCCGCGGGCACGAGCGGCGTACGGACGAAGGGCAGCGCCACGATCGCGTGACTCGGCGTGAACGGCATGGTCCGACCGTAACGGGGCCGGCTCCCAAGATGCCGGGTGCGCCGGGCATGCGGGCGCGCGGTCGGCGGGCGCGCGGTCGGACGGGCGATCGGGCGGGCCCATCGACGTCGGCGCCCCTCCGCAAGATCGACACCCCCTCTGACGTGCGCACCCCAGAGGGGGCGCGGATCGTCAGAGGGGGCGTCGGCGGGTCGGATCCGCGAACAGGTCGGCGGACCGGATCCGCGAACAGGTCGGCGGATCGGATCCGCGAGCAGCTCAGGCGGAGAGGAGGCCCGCGAGGGTCTTCTTGCCGCGACGCAGCACCGAGACCCCGCCGGGCAGACCGAGCGGCACGGTCGCGTCGTCGGACTCCACCCGCTCGCCGTCGACCGAGACGCCGCCCTGCGCGATGGCGCGGCGGGCCTCGGAGGCGCTGGAGACCAGCTCGGTCGCCACGAGCGCGTCCACGACCGAGGATCCGGCGGCGACCTGCGCGTTCGGCAGCTCCTCGAGCGCGGTGCGCAGGGTCGCGGCGTCGAGCGCGGACAGGTCGCCCTGCCCGAAGAGCGCCTCGGACGCGGCGATCACCGCGGCCGTCGCATCGACGCCGTGCACCGTGGCGACGACCTCGAGCGCGAGGCGCTTCTGCGCGGCGCGGCGGAACGGCTCGGACTCGACGAGCGCCGCGTACTCCTCGATCTCGGCGCGGCTCAGGAAGGTGAAGACTTTGAGCCGGTCGATCACGTCGGCGTCGGCGGTGCTCAGCCAGAACTGGTACATCCGGTACGGGCTGCACATCTCGGCGTCGAGCCAGATCGCGTTGCCCTCGCTCTTGCCGAACTTGGTGCCGTCGCTGTTCGTGATCAGCGGGGTGCCGATCGCGTGCACCGAGGCGCCCTCGACGCGGTGGATGAGATCCGTGCCGCTGGTGAGGTTGCCCCACTGGTCGGATCCGCCGGTCTGCAGCACGCAGTCGTACTGACGGTGGAGCTCGAGGTAGTCCAGGCCCTGCAGGATCTGGTAGCTGAACTCGGTGTAGCTGATGCCGGCGTCGGAGTTCAGGCGCGCGGCGACCGCGTCCTTCTTCAGCATGGTGCCGACGCGGTAGTGCTTGCCGATCTCGCGCAGGAAGTCGATCGCGCTCATCGGCGCGGTCCAGTCGAGGTTGTTCACGATCCGCGCCGCGTTGTCGCCCTCGAAGCTGAGGTAGCGCTCGACCTGCGCGCGCAGGCGTCCGACCCATTCCTCGACGGTCTCGCGCGTGTTCAGCGTGCGCTCGGCCGTTGGGCGGGGGTCGCCGATGAGGCCCGTGGATCCGCCCACGAGTCCGAGCGGCTTGTGCCCGGCGAGCTGGATGCGGCGCAGCGTCAGCAGCTGCACGAGGTTGCCGAGGTGCAGGCTCGGTGCGGTCGGGTCGAAGCCGCAGTAATACGTGATCGCGGGACCTGCGAGAAGGGCGCGCAGCGCCTCCGGATCCGTGGACACGTGGACGAGTCCGCGCCAGACCAGCTCATCCCACACGTTCTCGAACGTGGGGTCGATGGCCGGTGCCGCGGTCGTCAGGGATGGGTTCGACACCGGATCAGGCTATCAGCGCGGATCCGGTCGATCCGCGAGACTTCATCTCCGCGACGAGACTGCGGTCACGGAGCGCAGTCTCGTCGCCCAGTTGCAGTCTCGCGGTCAGAGGGGGGCCGTTAGGCTGGGGGCGTGTTGGGAACGCGCGCGGGTCGCACGGTCCGGGGCCTCATCGCCGCCCTGGTCGCGACGTTCGTGGCCTCCGTCTCGCACTCCACCGCCGACGGCGAGCCCGCCCCGCTCATCGGGATGGTGCTCGCGCTGCTGTTCGCGGCGCCCGTCTGCATCGCGCTGGCCGGGCGGACGCTGAGCTGGGCACGCCTGTCGCTCGCCGTGGGGCTGAGCCAGATCGCGTTCCACGGGCTGCTGCTGATCGGCGTGGGATCCGGATCCGGGTCCGCGGTGGCCGGCGGGCACCTGCACGGCGCGGAACTGGCCGGCGCCCTCGGCACCACGGCGGTCGACGCCGGGCACGCGCTGCACCTGCAGCCCGCGATGTGGATCGGGCACGCGATCGCGGCGGTGCTCACCGTCCTGGCGCTCGGCCGCGGCGAGCAGGCGCTGCGCGCCCTGCTCGAGCTCACCGGCTGGAACCTCGTCGCGCGGCTGCTCACCGCCGTGCCGTCGCCCGCGCACCGCGTCCCGGCCGCGCCGCGCGCCGCCGCCGCGCAGACCCTCCGTTCTCTCTTCGTCCTCACCGTCGTGTCGAGGAGGGGTCCGCCGCTCGCGGCCTGACCTCCCTTCACCCGCACCCCGCCGGGCCGCTCTCCGCGCGCCCGTGGTGCACACAGACGACCTCAGAAAGACGAAACCATGCGCAACACCACTGCTTCCCGCGTCCTCATCGGCCTCGCCGCCGGCGCCGCCCTCGCCCTTGCCGTGCCCCTGGCCGCCTCGGCGCACGTGACCGCGACCCCGAATCAGGCCGAGGCCGGATCCTGGACGTACGTCACCTTCCGGGTTCCGAACGAGTCCACGACCGCCAGCACGGTCAAGCTCGAGATCCACCTGCCCGCCGACACCCCGTTCACGAGCGTCAGCTACCAGCCCACCGCGGGGTGGACGGGGACCGCGGCCAAGACCGCGCTGCCCAAGCCCGTGAAGGTCGAGGGCAACACCATCAGCGAGGCCACCACGGAGGTGACCTTCACGGCCGACGCCGGCGGGATCGCGCCGGGACAGTTCCAGACGTTCACGCTGTCGCTCGGACCGGTGCCGGACACGGGCCGCATCGTGATCCCGGCGACGCAGACCTACTCCGACGGCAAGGTCGTGGAGTGGTCGGCGACGCCGGAGGACGCGGCCAAGGACGACACGCTCGAGCCCGCACCCGTGCTGTGGGTGAACGACGCTCCCCCGGCCGACCACCACGGCGGCGCGACCGCGACGACCGCCCCGGCGGCATCGGCGCAGGCGCCCGCCGACGCCCAGGGCGGACTCGCCCTCGGCCTCAGCATCGCCGCACTCGTGGTCGCGGCCGGCGGCGCACTGCTCGGCGGCTTCGCCCTCGGACGCCGGAAGAAGGCCGACGCATGACCCTCCGCCATCGTCTCACCGCACTCGCCGCCTCGATCGGGGTCGGGCTCGTCCTCGCCACCGCGGGCGCCACGGCGGCCAGCGCGCATGACACTCTCGAGAACACGGACCCCGCCAAGGGGTCGACCGTGAAGAGCCTGTCCGCGGTCGCGCTCACGTTCAGCGCGGATCCGCTCGGCACCGACGGGGCGACGGTCATCCAGGTGATCGGGCCCGACAAGAAGTACTACGAGACGGCGTGCCCCGATCTCAACGGGCCCGTGGTGTCCTCGCCCGTCGCGCTCGGCGGCGCCGGGACCTACGAGGTGCTCTGGCGCGTGGTCTCCTCCGACGGGCACCCGATCTCGGGCAGCTACACGTTCGCGTACGCGCCGGACGGCACGGCGTCGCCCGCGGCGGCCGGATCCGCGAAACCGGTCTGCGGTCCTGCCGCATCGGCGACCACCGACGCGCCCGCAGCGGCCGGCGGCGCCGACACGGGCCTGTGGATCGGGCTCGGCATCGGCGCGGTCGTGCTGGTCGGCGTCGGCGTGGGCGCCTGGGCGCTCGCCCGCGGCCGCAAGAGCTGAGCCGACCCCGGGTCGGAACGGAACGCGGTGCTCCTCCGGGAGCACCGCGTTCCCCGTCTCGGCGCCGCGCCGTCCCGGAAACGCCGGAACCCCGCGACCCGCGGAGGGACCGGCCTCGGCCCGGCCCGTCAGGGGCGTGCGTCCGGGGCGGCGGGCACGCGCTCGAAGATCAGCGCCCGCCCTCCGCGCAGCGTGCGCGATGCGAGGCCCGCCTCCTCCAGGAGGCGCACCCCGCGGCGCGACAGCGTCGGCAGCGCGGCGGGCGTCCCGCCGGGCTTGCGGGCGATCCCGGCCATGAGCGTCAGATCGACGCCGGATCCGCGCGCCTCGATCCGCGCGAAGTCTCCCTCCGTGCGCCAGACCAGTCGCTCGAGCTCGCGGTAGCGGATCCGCCGCTCGGCGCCGGCGACCTCGATCCGCAGACGATCCGCGTCGAAGCGCACCGCGCAGTCGACCGCGCGACGGCGCAGGAGCCACGACATCAGCAGGTAGGCGGGAAGACCCGGCACCGCGACGCACAGCAGGAGGAAGAGCTTCGGCCCGACGTTCAGGATCGTCCCGCCAGTCGCGATCAGGACCACCAGGATCACGATCGCGACGACGACCGCGGTGAGGATGCACCAGGACGCGAGCGTTCGAGTGCCGAGCGGCACGGCCCGGAAGCGCGCGAGCGATCCGCGCTCCGCGGCCTCCCACTGCGGTGCAGACGACGCCTTCGCGGCGTCCCTGGCGCCGATCATCGCCGTGACCCTGCCGATCAGAGCGAGCCACACCCAGCCGGCCGCCGGCACCGCCGCCATCTGCACCACGGCCAGGAACGCGCGCGCGGGGTTGGGCTTGGGCGCCAGCAGCGCGGGAACCTCTTCGATCAGAAGCCAGAGCACCAGCCCCGCGCCCACGGCCCCGGCGATGTGCACGATCAGCCCGCGCCGGTCCGGCATCCTCAGTGTCGCGTTCACGAACGAGAATCCGCAGAGCCAGCCGCCCACCAGTGTGAGGAGGAAGGAGAGGAACTCGAGGTCGCCGCCGAGGTATCCCGGCACCGCCAGGACGCCGCACACCAGCGCCCAGAACAGCGGCAGGTGCAGGATCCGCCGCCAGGCCGGACCCGGCTCTGGCCGTACCGGTTCGGGATCCGACGGCGCCACGGAGTGCACCGTGTGGTGCGTCGACCGCGGGGCCTGGTGCTCGGACATCCCGGTCAGTCTAGGGAGCGCGCGGGCGCCGTCGTGTCCCCGGACCGCCTCACCCCAGTGCGCGCAGCCGCGCGTCGAGTTCGGCGAGACGCTCCGGATCGATCGAGCCGAGCCGCGCGGCGCCGTCCGCCAGGGTGATCCCGCGGGCGAGGAACACCAGCGAGTGCGTCGAGACGCCCGGCACGAGCTCGTCCAGCACGGCCCGCGCCTGCGGGTCGTCGAGGATCTCGCCGAGGGTGCTGTCCAGCGTGAACCGGGGCTGCTCCGCCATGGATCCTCCTGCCTGAGAGTTGGTGCGCTTTCGGGGACGGACTCGTGCAGAGGCGTCCCTCAGGACAAGGATCCCCGCGCCGCACGCCGACGGCAACCCGGTGGCCGTGCGCCGGCCGGGCGGGGCGTCGCTCAGAGTCCGGCGCGCGCAGCCCACCACAGCAGCAGCGCGCCGCCGAGCGCCACGACCCAGCTGACCAGGCTGCCGACGAGGAAGTACTCCGCGCGACCGCCGTTGACGCCGTCCCGGGATATCTCCGGGAACCGCACGATCCCCTTGGCCGCGAGCATCGCCGCGAGCAGCGGATAGGCCGCGAACAGCGTGAGGAGGAGCACGAGCACGCGCTCGAGCGGCCCGATCAGGCGTCCGCCGCGGAAGCCGTGATCCGCCGCGGGCAGCGGCGGGGTGGGCTCTGACGCGGTCGGGGTCCCGGGATCGATCACGCCCGGCGGCACGGGGACGAGCCCCGCCACCGTACCGGTACCGGCACCGGCACTGGTACCGGGTGCCTCGTGATCCGGCGCCACGTCCTCGGGGATCTCGGCCCGCTCGCCCAGCAGCGCCGCGCGGACGATCACGTTGCCGGTCTCGAGCAGCACGGCGAAGACGCCGAGGGCGAGGACGAGCAGATCGAACCCGATCGGCCCGAACGGCGTCGCCAGCCAGCGCCCGGCGAAGAGCCCCGTCGTCACGCGCGCCGGCAGGAGGGCGACCAGCGCGACCACGAGGACGGCCAGCAGCGCCGCCGGCCAGAACGACAGCCTGGGCCGTCCGTCGAGCGGGAGCAGCCACACCCAGAGCGCGGCGAGCGCGAGCCCCAGCACGGCGTAGAGGTACGCGCCGCCCAGGGCCGCGAGCACGAGGACGAGGACGCCGGCGACCGCGATCGCGATCCAGAGCGCACGGCCGCGCAGGAAGCGGCGCAGCACGTCGGCGAGCCCGATCGGGAGCAGGATGAGCCCGGCGAGGATCATGACGGCCCCCCCTGCCGCGCCCGGCCGTCGCCCCGCACGCCCGCGCGCATCGGCGCGGCCCGCGCGGAGCCGGGAACGGCGACGAGGGGGATCCTGGGCATAACCCCATCCTCCCCCGGACCTCCGACATTCTGCCAGGCCGCAGCGGCGAGCCCCGGCCCTCGGCGGCACGCGGCGGTGCCGGGCCGCGCGCGACCGCCGCGGGGCGCAACGACACGGGGCGGGGCGGACGCGAACGCCCGCCCCGCCCCGTGTCGGATCCGCCTAGGCCGAGAAGTCCTCCGGGACCTCGAGCGGACGCCGGGAGAAGTAGGCGTCCTTGGCCTTGCGGTAGAAGAGCGCGAGCGGCACGACGCCGACCGCGATCAGGCCGAGCCCGAGGATGTTGACGACCGGCTCGTTGTTCGGGATGGAGGTGAAGAAGATGTACATCATGAACAGCGCTCCGACCAGCGGCCAGATGCCGATCAGGATCGTGTTCTTCACGGATTTGAAGATGACCTTCCGGAAGCCGATCACCACGGCGAGACCCGCGAGCGCGTAGTAGAACGCGATCTGAAGACCGATCGACGACACCGCCCAGCCCAGGATCTGCCCCACGCTGTCGCCGAACACGTTGGCCAGCACGAACAGCAGCAGCGAGACGACGACCACGACGAGGGTCGCGAACACCGGCGTCTTCCACTTGCGGTTGATCCTGCCGAAGGCGAACGGGATCGTGCGGTCGCGGCCCATGGCGAACAGCGTGCGGCTCACCTGCACGAGCGTGGTCTCGAGCGTGGCGATCGTGGAGAGCGCGACCGCGATGATCAGGATCTTGCCGCCGATGCCCGGCATGATCGCATCGCCGAGGACGCTCAGCACGTTGCCGCTGTTGGCCTCGATGGTCTTGCCCGGGAGCATCACGAGCGTCGTGGTCGTGTAGATCTCGAAAAGGATGAACACGATCACGATGCCCAGGATCCCCGCGAGACCCGTGGTCTTGTGGGCGTTCTTGGTCTCCTCGCCCAGGTTGGCCGTGACGTCCCAGCCCCAGTAGTAGAAGGCCGCGATCAGCGCGGCGGAGACGAAGACCCCGGCCGTCGTCAGGTGCCCGAAGCCGAACCAGTCCCAGGAGAACGTCTCGCCGTGGTGGTACGTCGTGATCGCACGGGGGATCGCGATGGCGGCGAACACCACCAGGATCCCCACAAG
>NZ_NCKN01000009.1 GCF_002257455.1 Microbacterium sp. 13-71-7 | reverse complement strand
GATCCTCAGCCGCGGGCCTGGGCGGCTCCTTTGCGCAGGACGCGGCGCGGGTGCTCATGCGGGCGGACGTCGTGGGGAGCGCAGTGCGGCATCGCACCTTCTGCGGGAGCCGCGGTGACGGCCGCGGCCGCTGCGGCCTCCTCGGCAGCGGCTGCCGCATCGTCGGCGGCGGCGACGGCCGTGATGACCGCCAGGTTCCAGGCAGCGCTGGGCCGCACCCTTCTCCGGTCGATCGCACGCTCGGCCGACTCCTCCGAAGCGGCGGCGGAATCTTCGTCTGGCGTCTCCGGGTTGCGCATGTCATCCTCACTCCTCGACCGGCTCCTCGCGAGCCGATCGTCCGGACCCGTGACGGGCCCTCGATGTAGAGAGTCGGCAACCCGCCGATAGTGACGCGCCCCTGCGAAGAAAACCGGAGAGGATCCGGAGATCGATGCGGGGGAACAGCGGGCGCGCCCCAGACGTTGCATCGGCCGTGGACATCCTCGACAGCATCGTGATCGGCGCCGGCCAGGCCGGCCTGTCGAGTTCGCACCATCTGCGCCGGCTCGGCATCGCGCACGTGGTCCTCGACGCGGACGACGCGCCAGGGGGAGCATGGCAGCACCGCTGGGACGCGCTCACGATGCAGGACGTGCACGGCGTCGCCGAGCTGCCGGGATCCGTCCCGCCCCCGCGCACCACGGAGCAGGCGAATCGGGCGGTGCCCGCGTACTTCGCCGGCTACGAGCGCACCCATGAGGTGCCCGTGATCCGTCCGGTGCACGTCGACAGGGTGACCGACGACGACGGGATCCTGGTCGTGCACGCGGGGGATCGGAGCTGGCGTTCGCGCACCCTCGTCAACGCCACCGGCACGTGGACGCAGCCGTTCCTGCCGCATTACCCGGGGATGGAGACGTTCCTCGGGGAGCAGTTCCACACCGTCGACTATCCGGGGCCGGAGCACCTGCGCGGCAAGCGCGTGCTCGTGGTCGGCGGCGGGGCATCGGCCGTGCAGTTCCTGGGCGCGCTCGCACCGATCGCCGAGGTCGTATGGGCGACGCGCCGTCCGCCCGTGTGGCGCCACGACGACTTCACCCCGGAGGCCGGAGCCGCCGCCGTGGCGCTCGTCGAGCAGCGCGTCGCGCAGGGCCTCGCCCCGCAGAGCGTGGTCAGCGTGACCGGCCTGATGCTGCGGCCGCAGGAGCAGGAGGCGGCGCGACGGGGCGTCTACGACGCCCGCCGGCCGATGTTCGAGCGCATCGAGCCGGACGGCGTGCGCTGGGCCGACGGCACGTTCGAACCCGTGGACGTGATCCTGTGGGCCACGGGGTTCCGTCCCGCGATCGGGCATCTCGCCCCGCTGCACCTGCGCAGCGAGCACGGCGGGATCCAGCTCGACCGCAACGGTCGGGGCACGACGGCCGTCAAGGATCCGCGGATCCAGCTCGTGGGCTACGGCCCCTCGGCGAGCACGATCGGCGCGAACAGGGCCGGCCGCACCGCCGCGCGCGGAGTGCAGCGGTATCTCGCCCTGACGCCGGCCCCGGTCGACGTGGCCTGACGGAGCCGGCCGGGTTCAGCGGATGATGCGGATCGATCCGGTCGCGGTGGACGCCGAGACGGGGCGGGTGATCCGCAGCACATCCGCGATCAGTGCGCCGACCTTCGTCCCGATGCACAGGCTGATGAAGATCATCGGGGCGCCGGCGAGGGCCGCGGCGTCGAAGGACGCGAGCGCGACGAGCCCGACCGTGCCGGGGACGAGCAGCAGGAAGGCCGGCTGGAACGATACCGTCGCGGGGACGGCGAGCGTCATCCGCTCCAGCACACGCGCGGCGAGGAATAGCAGCCCGGCGGTGATCCCGGTCGCGACGGTGCTGCCGGTGTACGGGCTCAGCAGCATGAGCGCCGCGTAGGTGCAGAGCATCACGATCACCGTCGCGATCGTGAGGCGGAAGCCGGATCCGAAGCTCAGCCCGATGCCGATCGCGAGCACCACGACGCCGATCCAGCTCCAGGCCAGCGGAGGGACCGCCTCCCATCCGCCATGGCCCGTGACGAGCGAGGTCTCCCCGACGAGGGCGGCGGAACGCGGATCCACGCGCAGCCCGGTCGCTGCCGCGCCGGTGAAGATCCCCGCCGCCATGAACGTGAGCATGATCAGGCCGTAGACCAGCCGCGATGCCCCGGTGACGATGTCGGCCGCGGTGAGCTCGAGGAGCGCGTTCGTGATGAGGGCGCCGGGGACGAGGAGCGCGACGGGCGCGCAGACCGCGAAGAGCGGCACCGCGCCCAGATCCAGGCGATCGGCGACCACGCCGACGACGAGGGTGGAGATCAGCGATGCGACGAACGGGACCACCGCGGCGGCGGCGCGGATCCGCTCCGTCGCCAGCACGATCGCGGCGACGAGCCCGCCGACCAGCAGTGCGAGCACGATCGCCCACCACGGGCAGCGGAACAGCACGGCGAGTCCCGCGGCGAGGAGCGCGCCGCCGAGCGCGGTCTGCAGGACCGGGTGCTTCCGCTCCAGCCCGCGGATGTGCGAGATGTGCGCGGGCACCTGGTCCAGCGTGACGCGTCCCGCCTCGAGCCGCCGTGCGAGACGCGACGCATGGGCGGTCTGGCGGAACGTCAGACCGATCCCTCCGCCGGCAGAGATCGTGGTCGCCCCTGGGACGCCTGGGCGGCTCACGAAGACATGCTCCGGGAGCACGGCGAACGAGAGGTCGGTGCCGGGTGCGGTCGCGTCGCGGGCGCGCTCGAGCGTGCCGCGCACGTCGGTCACGGACACGCCGGAATCGAGCAGCAGCGCGCCGAGATCGCCGAGAGCGACGTCGGGGGAGACGGGGTCGGAAGGGGACATCACCTGAAATCGTAGAACGTGCGGCTTCGCGCCCGCGCACGCCCCGCTCGGCAGGCAGCACCGATCCGCACCGCCGGGCCCCGGAGACCCCCAGCCGCGGCGACCTAGGCTGGAGGCATGCGGGTGTTCACGAGGCGAGCCCACGAGTCGCACGCGGCCGGCAGGCGTGCCGGCGCCGTCGTCCTGCTGATCTCGACCCTGCTCGCGGCATCCGCCTGTGCGCCGAATCCCTCGTCCGCGGGCGGATCAGGCGCGGCTGCGCCCACCGCGCACGCGCGGACCGCGAGTCCCACACCGACATCGCCTGCGCGCTCCCGCGTGCCGGACGTCATGGCGCGGCTGGATCTCGCGCAGCAGGCGTCCGCCGTGGTGATGGGCAACACGCCCGGCGCGGATCCCGCCGGGATGCGCGCGATGATGAGCCGCGGATTCGGCGGCTTCATCCTGATGGGATCCAACGTGCCCGCCACCCCGGGCGATCTACAGGCGATGGCCTCGGCGCTCACGATCGATCCCGCTCTGCCGCCTCTCATCGCGACGGACGAGGAGGGCGGCGACGTGGTGCGCCTGCCCTGGGACGATCAGCCGGGTGCGGACGTGCTCAAGGCGCAGTCCCCTGGAGCCGCCAGGGCGGCGTTCGCCCGGCGCGGCATGCTGCTCGCGCAATCGGGCGTGACGGTCAACTTCGGCGTCGTCGCGGACGTGGCGTCCTCACCGGACTCCTTCATCTACGACCGCTCGTTCGGCACGGATCCGGGTGCCGCGGCCGAGCGCGTCGACGCGGCGGTGCGTGGTGAGGCGTCCTGGGTGTCCACGACCCTCAAGCACTTCCCGGGGCACGGGGCCGCCGAGGGCGACTCGCACCACATGATCCCGAGCACGGCGATGGATCTGGAGACCTGGCGCGCACAGGTGGCGCCGCCGTTCCTGGCGGGCATCAGGGCGGGTGCTCCGATCGTGATGATGGGGCATCTCGCGTACACGGCCGTCGATGCGCAGCCGGCGTCCCTGTCGCCGCGCTGGCATCGGATCCTGCGCGACGACCTCGGCTTCCGCGGCGTCATCGTGACCGACGACCTCGACATGCTGGTCGACTCCGGGGATCCCGCCTATGCGGACGAGGTGGCCGACGCCGTGCAGGCGGTCGCCGCGGGGAGCGATCTCGTGCTCGCCCTCGACGGTGCGGGGCCCGACACCGCGCAGAAGATCGCAGACGGGCTCGTCGCCGCGGTCCGCAGCGGCGCACTTCCCGCCGATCGGCTCCGCGAGGCGGCATCCAGGGTGGTCGCGCTCCGACTCGACATCGCCGCCCGTCATCACTGAGCGGTCACGGCTCCGGTCGTCGGTCCGCCGCGCCCTGCCAGGCCTCGAGGATCCGGGCGCGCAGGATGTTGCCGCGTTCGGCGAACTCGCGCTGACGACGCACGTACTCCGCCTTGCCCTCCGCGGTCTCGATCCGCACCGGGACGACACCCCAGTCGGAGAGATCGTAGGGTGCTGCCTCCATGTCCAGGATGCGGATGTCGCGGGCCAGCTCGAACGCGTCCAGCAGGATCTCGCCCGGGACGAGCGGACCGAGCTTCATCGCCCACTTGTACACGTCCATGCCCGCGTGCAGGCAGCCCGGCTGCTCGAGGAGGGGCTGCGTCTCGCGGGTCGGGACGAGCCGGTTGCGGGGCACCGCCTCCGGAGTGAAGAAGCGGAAGGCGTCGATGTGCGTGCAGCGCAGCTCGCCCTGCTCCACGACCGCGTCGGTGCCGGCCTGGCCCAGCCGCAGCGGCACCGCGTGCCGATGCTCCGGCGTCCGGTACACCATCGCCCACTCATGGAGTCCGAAGCAGCCGAACTGCCCGGGACGCGCGGCGGTGCGCGCGAGCATCGCGTGCACGAGGCGCGCCAGCTCCGGCTTGTCGGAGGCGAAGGCGTCCGCGTCGGGCATGACGGCATCGGATCCGGATCCGGAGGCCCCGGAGTCGGGATCGGGCGCGGGGGAGTACCAGCGCCAGCCCGCCCGCTCCGGCGCGTCCTCGAGCGCCACGCCCGCTCCGGGATGCCAGCGGCGCAGCTGGCCCGGTTTGTAGCCGTAGTACGTGAAGAGGAAGTCGTGGACGGGGTGCTTCTCGCGGCGCGCCTGGCGGGCGCGGTGCTCCGCGGTCAGCCTGTCCGCGCGCTCCTCGTGCGCCGCCGCGCGCGCGGACCACGTCGCGCGATCCAGGCGCGTGCGAGGGGTCGCGGTCGCGGCAGCTCCCGGCGCCGCAGCGGGAGCAGAGGCCGGCGTACCGGCGGGGATGCTCATGGCTCCGAGCGCACGACGCCCGCGTCGATGAGTTCGTCGAGGATGCCGGCGCCGTCCTCCGCGCTGACCCACGGCGCGAGATCCTCATCGCGCGCCTCGCTCTCGGCGCCGTCGCCGTCGGCGCGGGCCGAAGCCCGGCGGCCGGCGAGCACGCCCTCGGCGGGGAGCAGCCGACGGATCGCGACGGCGGCCACGTTCTCGGGGTGATCGATGAGGAACTGCCCGTAGATGGCCTCGTCGTGCTGGCCGTCGTCGCCGATCAGCAGCCACTGCATGTGCGGGAACTCCTCCGCGAGGCGGGAGAGGTTCTGCAGCTTGTGCTCGCGTCCGCTGCGGAACCAGCGCTCGTGCGTGGGACCCCAGTCGGTGAGCAGCATGGATCCGGCCGGGAAGAGGTGCCGGGACAGGAAGCGGTTCAGGGTCGGAGCCACGTTCCAGGCGCCCGTGGAGAGGTAGATCATCGGCGAGCCGGGGTTGTCGCGCATGAGCCGTTCGAGCAGCACCGCCATGCCGGGGACCGGGGTGCGGGCGTGCTCGTCGACGACGAAGGAGTTCCACGCGGCGATCAGCGGCCGCGGCAGGGCCGTCACCATGACCGTGTCGTCGACGTCGGAGATGACGCCGAAGCGGACGTCGTCGGCGACCACGAACACCCGTGCGGGGATCGGGTCCTGCCCCTCGACGGACATCGACACCTGCTGCCAGCCCGGTGCGAGGTCCGCGTCGATGCGGCAGTCGACCACGCCGCCGCGGTCCGCCGCGACCTCGTGCGCGCGGCCCCCGACGGTGATCGTGACGGTCGCGAAGCTCACCGGGATGCCGACGAAGCTGCGCCAGCCCCGGACGCTCGCGTCCTTGCCTCCGCGACGGGTCTTCGGCAGGATCAGGACGCGGCCGACGACGCGGATCCAGCCCGGTCCGCCGTAGCCGGGGAAGGGCACGATGCTCGCGGTGCGGCCTCGTTTGCGGGCGCGCCGCTCGCGCCACGCGTGGAAGCGGTGCTCCAGGCGGGCGAACCAGTGGATCCGCTCCGGTCGGGCTGAGGACGAGGGCATAGCGCCTCTAGTCTTTCACGTCCGCGGCCGGACGCAGGCTCCGGGGCGGAACGCCGGCCCGCGCGGGCTGGGATAATCTGGAGGTTGCCCTGTTCGGGGCATTCTTTTCCCCTGCCGCAGAGAATGGTCGTCGCGTTGTCTGAGAACCCGTCCCACGCCGCATCCCCGTCGAATGACGACGAGTCGCTGTCGGCGCACGAGCTTCAGGCACGCCAGGCCCAGCGGCTTCAGGACAAGTGGCAGAGGTACTGGGCCGAGAACGAGACGTTCAAGGCCGGCGGCACCGAGGACGTCCGTCCCCGCAAGTACGTGCTGGCGATGTTCCCGTACCCCTCGGGCGACCTGCACATGGGGCACGCCGAGAACTACCTCTACTCCGACATCGTGGCGCGCTTCTGGCGTCACCGTGGGCACAACGTGCTGAACCCGATCGGCTGGGACTCCTTCGGGCTGCCCGCCGAGAACGCGGCCATCCGTCGCGGAGCGGATCCGCGCGAGTGGACCTACCAGAACATCGCCCAGCAGAAGGCGGGCTTCCAGGCGTACGGGGTCTCCTTCGACTGGAGCCGCGTGCTGCACACCTCCGACGAGGAGTACTACCGCTGGAACCAGTGGCTGTTCCTGAAGCTGTACGAGCGGGGCCTGGCCTACCGCAAGAAGAGCCCGGTGAACTGGTGCCCGAACGACCAGACGGTGCTCGCGAACGAGCAGGTCGTCGATGGTCGCTGCGAGCGCTGCGGCGCCGAGGTCGTCAAGAAGAACCTGACGCAGTGGTACTTCCGGATCACCGACTACGCGGACCGCCTGCTGGACGACCTGAACCAGCTCGAGGGCTTCTGGCCGCACAAGGTGCTGCAGATGCAGCGCAACTGGATCGGCCGCTCGATCGGCGCCGACGTGGACTTCGCGATCGAGGGCCGTGAGGGCGTCGTGACCGTGTTCTCCACCCGCCCCGACACCCTGCACGGTGCGACCTTCATGGTCGTCGCGCCCGACTCCGACCTCGCGTCCGAGCTGGCCGCCGGGTCGTCCGAGGACGTGCGGATGCGCTTCCAGGACTACCTGACCCAGGTGCAGAAGACGAGCGAGATCGACCGTCAGTCCGCGGATCGCCCGAAGACCGGCGTGTTCCTGGACCGCTTCGCGATCAACCCCGTGAACGGCGAGCGGCTGCCGATCTGGGCCGCCGACTACGTGCTGGCCGACTACGGCCACGGCGCGGTCATGGCCGTGCCCGCCCACGACCAGCGCGACCTCGATTTCGCCCGCGCGTTCGATCTGCCCGTGAAGGTCGTGGTCGACACGACCGCGCCGATCACCGGCGCGCTGCCCGTGATCGAGGTCGACGAGGACGGCGTCCCGATCGAGCCCCTGGAGTCGCTGGACGACCAGCACCCGGCGAAGACCGGCATCGCCCTGACCGGCGACGGCCGCATGATCAACTCCGGCGAGCTGAACGGACTCTCCAAGCGCAACGCGATCGCCCGCGCGATCGAGCAGCTGGAGGCCGCCGGCACCGGCCGCGCCGCGAAGAACTACCGTCTGCGCGACTGGCTGATCTCGCGCCAGCGGTTCTGGGGCACCCCCATCCCGATGCTGCACACGCAGGACGGCGAGATCGTGCCCGTGCCGGAGGAGCAGCTGCCCGTGCGCCTGCCGAGCATCGAGGGTCTCGACCTGTCGCCGAAGGGATCCTCGCCGCTGGGCGCGGCGACCAGCTGGGTGCAGACGACCGTTCCCGGCACCGGCGAGCCGGCGCTGCGGGATCCGGACACCATGGACACCTTCGTGGACAGCTCCTGGTACTACCTGCGCTTCCTCTCGCCGAACAGCGACACCGTGGCCTTCGACGTGGACGAGGCCCGCCGCTGGGCGCCCATCGACTCCTACATCGGCGGCGTCGAGCACGCGATCCTGCACCTGCTGTACGCGCGGTTCATCACCAAGGTGCTGTTCGACATGGGCCTGATCGACTTCACCGAGCCGTTCTCCAGCCTCATCAACCAGGGCATGGTGATCCTCGACGGCGCGAAGATGTCGAAGAGCAAGGGCAACCTGGTGCTCTTCCAGGAGGAGCTCGACGCCTACGGCGCCGACGCACTGCGCGTCGCCCTGGCGTTCGCGGGACCCGTGGAGGACGACAAGGACTGGAAGGACGTCTCGACGACGGGGGCCCAGAAGTTCCTGGCGCGTGCGCTGCGTGCGGCGCAGGACGTCTCGAGCTCCGTCGACGTCGTCTTCGACGGAGGGGATGCGGCGCTGCGCCGGGTCACCCACCACCTGCTGGCCGACGCACCCGCGCTCGTCGAGCAGACCAAGTTCAACGTGCTGGTCGCGCGCCTGATGGAGCTGGTGAACGCGATCCGCAAGACGATCGACGCCGGATCCGGCCCTGCCGACCCCGCCGTGCGCGAGGCTGCGGAGACCGTCGCCGTCATGCTGGACCTCGTCGCTCCGCACACGGCGGAGGAGATGTGGGAGATCCTCGGCCACGAGCCGTCCGTGGGACTCGTCACCTGGCGCCAGGCCGACCCGCTGCTGCTCGTCGAGGACTCCGCGACCTGCGCCGTGCAGGTCAACGGCAAGGTTCGCACGACGCTCGAGGTGCCCGCCAAGATCGGCGACGCCGACCTGGAGGCGCTGGCCCGCGCGGACGAGAAGGTGCAGCGGGCGCTCGACGGCAAGGAGATCGTGCGCGTCATCGTGCGGGCTCCGAAGATCGTGAACTTCGCCGTCAAGGGCTGAGATCCATTGCGCTCCGGGGGGAAAGGAGCGCGCGCCCTCCGGGTGATGCGGCGCGTGCTCGGCACGGCGGTGATCGTCGCGCTGGTCGCGGGCGGAGGGCTGCTGCTGGTCTGGCAGCTGCCGCGCCCCATCAGCGACACCAGCGCGATCGGCGTGCTCTGGCACAAGCACAGCGATGAGCTGGGGGCAGCATGGAATCGTGAGACCTGCGCGAAGGGGGTGTGCCGTCAGGACTACCGCGGCGGCACGATCTACGCGGCGGTCAAGGGCGATGCGCACATCGTGCACGGCGGCGCGGTCGGCGAGGCGTTCGACGAGCTCGGCGGCGTGGCGCGGCTCGGGCTGCCGATCGCGGAGCAGAGCGGGCCCGCGGATCGCCCGTGGCAGGCGTTCCAGCGCGCGGGCGTCTTCGCGAACGAGGACGACGTCCCGACGCTCGTGCGCGGAGTCTTCTGGCAGTCGTGGCTGCGCTTCGCCGAGGAGCGCGGAGGGCTCGGGTTCCCGAAGGGCCCCGAGCACAAGGACCGCCGCGGCACGCCGGTCCAGGAGTTCATCAACGGCGTGATCTACCTGCGTGACGGTGCGCCGGTGCCCACGATCTCGGACATCGCGGCCGCGCATCGTCGTGCCGGGGGCGCATCCGGTCCGCTCGGATACCCGAAGGGCACTCAGCGCGCGTTCGGCGATCGCCTGGTGCAGCAGTTCGACGGGGGCGAGGTCTGGTGGTCCGGGGGCACCGGAGCCGCGTCGGTGCAGCCGCCGTTCCTCGCCGCCTACCACGAACGCGGCGGCGCGGACGGCTCCCTGGGCGTGCCCACGGCGGAGGCGTCCCGGCTCGCCGGCGGCTCGATGCAGCCCTTCCAGGGCGGTGTGCTCTACCGATCCGACAGCGATGGGGCGATCCGTGCGACGACCGCGGGCGACATCCAGCAGCGGTACGAGGATCTGGGCGGTCCCGAGGGCGAGCTGGGGCTGCCCACCGGCGACAAGGTGGACGTCGCGGGCGGGCGCTATCAGGCCTTCGCCGGCGGTGCGCTGCTGTGGCACGAGGGAGCGGGGGTGTTCCGCCTCGATGCCGCGAGCTTCGCGATCTGGATGGCGGATCCGGCCCGCTTCGGATGGCCGACGAAGGACACCTGGACCGACGAGCGGGGAGTCCACCAGGACTGGGAGAAGGCGCAGACCGTGCTGCGCGAGGGACGGCTGCTCACGGTCCCGTCGACTCCGGTCGACGCGTCGACGGCCGTGCTCCTGTGCGATTCGCAGTGCAACGGCAATTCCTGGATCGAGCAGGGCGCGCGCCGTGCCGGATTCTCGAACATCGTGAAGTTCGGATTCGGCGGGTCGGGGTATCTCGCGCCGATCAGCGGCCTGGGCGCAGGCTTCACGGAGAGCGTGTCGCACAGCACCCTGCTGCTGCCCGAGGGCGACCCGGGTGTGGTCATCGTCACGCTCGGCGGCAATGACGCGGCGCAGAAGCGTCCCGCCTCGGACGTGGCGGCCGCGGAGGAGCAGCTGATCGGGATGCTGCAACAGGCCTACCCGAATGCGGCGATCGTCGTCGACGGCGTGATGAGCCGCAGCGATGCCGCCCATGCCGCGCGGCGCGCGATGGACGCGGCCGTGACCGAGGAGGCGCGGCGGCTGGGCGTCCACGCCATCTCGGTCGCCGGGTGGGTCAGCACCTTTACGGCGCCGCAGGCCGACAACGTGCACCTGACGCAGGCGGGGCACGACAAGATCGCCCCGCACTATGCGGACGCGCTACGGGCAGCCCTCGGGCGCTGACCGGCTCTCGTCTCGAAGGGTCCTCCGCGCGCGGATGCGGGATCCGGTCAGATCCGCTCGAGCGGGTTGTCCGCGAGCTTGTCGACGAGTCCGCCCTCGACGAGACGGCGCGCCTGGCTGTACGGCTTTCGCTCCGCCTGCTGCTGCACGCAGTCGCCGAACTCGGCGGCGAGGCCGAGCCGCGGGTACGCCGCCAGCACCTCGCGGCGGAACTCGAGCGGGATCTCCTCATCCCGGCGCCCGGAGATGTCGAGACCGGTCGACGTCTCGAGCAGGTATCCCTCGACGTCCTGCGCAGGATCCACGGACGGCCAGTTGTGCCGCACGATGATCTCGTTGACGCGGCGCTGCCGCTCCACGGACCATCCGGCGCCTGCCGTCAACGCCTCGCCCACGAAGCCGCCCGCCTCCTCGTAGCCGAGCACGTGGTTGTCATACGCCGGCGCGAGCCCGATGTCGTGCAGCACTGCGCCGGTGTAGAGCAGCTCATGGTCGATCCCGCGGTGTCCCTCCACGATCGCGAACGCCTCCGACCACAGCCAGCTGCGCAGCACGTGATTGACCAGGGCGGGGGACTGGAAACGGGTGACGAGCTCGTGGGCCCCGCGGGCCGCAGCGGTGTCGGGAGGGAGGAAATCGTGCAGGCGCATGGCGGCTCCGAGTCGATCGTGGGGTGAGGCCAGCGTATCGCTCGGTCCGGCGGCAGCTCCGTGCAGCGGGCCCGTGCGGCCTGCGCAACGCAATGATGAGCCGGATCTGGTCGGCAGATCAGAGTCGAAAACAGCGGATCCATGACGCGGTGTTATCGACTCTTGATCGATCTCGGAGATCTTTTTGCACCAAGGCGGAAATATGCCGATTCGGCTTGGTCGCCTTCTGTCGCGCCCCCTAAGCTCAGCGGTGAAACTGCCAGGCGTCTCATAGCTTCGGCGGTTCGACCGGAGACATCGGGGGATGCCGTGGGCAGTGACGTGCGTGAAAAATCCAGTAGCGAGGGGGCGACTGGTCGTCGCGTCTTGTGGTGGGCGATCGGCGGTGGGGCCGCAGCCGTGGCCGTTGCGGTCGCCGGGGTGACCCTGTCGAGTGGGCTGCATCCGACGACCGGGCGGGGTGAGCCTCTTCAAGCTCTGCCGACGGGGACGCCGCGACCTGTCCCGACGGATGCGTCGCTGATCGACGACTCCTCGAAGGCGACGTCGGTGGATGGTGTCTGGTCCGACGCGCGCTCCGGGGTGGAAGCGAAGGCGCTGACTCGCAGCGATTGTCTCGATGACGCCGCAAGAACGTATGCGGAGGCCGCCGTGAAGGCGGGCGGCACGGGCGAGAGCCCTGCTGTTCCGAAATCGGACTGCGGGGGCGACACGACCTTCGGGTATGTGCTCGGGTTCGACGAGTCCGGTCTGTCGCAGGCGACGGCGGCGTTGACCGCGACGAAAGGCAAAGTCTCTCCGTTGGTGGCGGAGGGCGAGCGGGAGGTGGGCTGGTCGTTGGTGCCGTCCAAGGGGGATACCGGCCACGTGAACGGCTACGTCCTGGGCTGGGCGGTGTCGAAGTGAGCCGGCGGTGGCTGGCGGCGGTCGTGATCGCCGCGGTCGCGGCGTCGACGTTGTCGGCGGCTCCGGCCTTCGCAGCGGCGAAGACGCCGACCGCGAAGGTGGTCCTCGATCCGGACAACGATTTCTCGCATGCGGTGTGGGACGGGGTGTCATATAGCGAACTGCCGATCACGGCGCAGATCGCGAAGGATGTGAAGACGCAGCTCGAGGGGCTGTGCGACACGAGCGTGCTCATCACCAGGGACGCATCTACGCCGAACGTGGCGGAGGCTGACCGTGCGGCTGAGATGGCGGACGCGGATGTCTCGCTGACGATTTCGCTGAACAACCTGACCGGCACCCCGTGGGGCACGGCGTCGGACGGCGGCGCGATGGCGTACGCGACGATGTTCTCGAACAATGTCGCGTTCGCGCAGAAGACCTCGGACGAGTGGACCCGGTTCACGGGGCGTCCGTCGGCGGGCGTGAACCTGGGATCCACGAACGGCCAGGAGCGCCCGTACGCGGAGTTCCGGAATCTGCCGGGCACGTACGCGCAGACGTTCTTCGGGTTCATGGACCACAACTTCGACTGGCCTGCCATCGACGGCACGTATCAGGGCACGAAGTACGGGTTCGAGATCGACGCGATCGTCACGGCGATCGGCCGGCAGCTGATCGACCAGGGGATCACGTGCGGTGACGCGTCGGCGGGGCAGTCAGCATTCCCGACCGTGCCGTCTCAGGCCGAGCTCGACGATTTGTTCCGCCTCGGTTTCGAGAACTGGCAGCGCTATGGCTCCGATCCGGTGAACTTCGGCACCGGCAACTTCCTGCAGAAGGCGGATGTGTTCACGGTGACCGGCCCGGGCGGGTCGAAGACGCCGGTGGAACTGACCTACAACTCGATGGATTCGCGGGTGGGGGCGTTCGGGCGTGGTTGGTCGTCACAAGTCACTGGCGGCGCGCAGACGTACTCGGACGGATCGGTGCTGGTGACGTATCCGGACGGACACACGGTCGCCTTCAGGCGGAACGCCGATGGCTCATATCAGCCCGCGAACGCAGGCATCTACACCAAGGCGACGTCGGACCTGCCCGCACCGACTGACACCGCGCTCGTCTCGGGTCAGGCGGCGAAGCACATCACCGTGACCGAGCCGGACACGTCGACGATGGTGTTCGCCGTGAACCCGGTGACCGGCAAGGGCGATCTTGAGAAGCGGACGGACCGGCAGGGTCACGTCTGGGCCTACGCGTACGCATCGTCGACGTGGACGTCGCCGGTGCCGAAGACGCAGTGGCCGGTCGCTCCCGATGGCACGTCTGGCGGCCCGGTCATCGCGCCGGTGACGCTGACGGTCAATGGCCCGCTCGCGTCGGTGACGGAACCGGGCGGCCAGGCGATCGGGTTCGCCATGAATGCGGACGGGCGCATCGAGAAGGTGACGCGACCGGACGGTGCCGTGTGGTCGTTCGCGTACTCGGGCGACCAGCTGACATCCATCACCGACCCGCTCGGTCATGCCGCGACCTACGGGTATGACGACAAGAAGCGAATGAGCACGGTGACGGCGGCGGACGGTGTCACGTTCGTCACGAACACGTACGACGACCAGGGTCGGGTGGTGAAGCAGGTCAACGGCGATGGGTCGATCTCGACGCTCGCGTACAACGGCAACGACACCGTGTACACCGACACGACGGGTGCGAAGACGACGTTCACCCGTGACGACCAGGGCCGTGTGGTGAAGGTCGTCACCCCGTTGAACAACGCGATCAGCACGGGATATTCGAACTGGGATACGTCATCGAAGACCGACGGCAACGGCAAGACGACCTCGTACTCCTACGATGCGCAGGGCCGTCCGGTGCAGGTGTCGAACGCGGACGGCACGAGCACGAAGGTCGCCTACACGGCGGCAGGTGACGTGGCGAAGACGACGGCGGCCGACGGCGCGGCGACCACGTACACGGTCGACGCGAAGGGACGCGTTACAGGAGTCACCGGGCCTGACGACGCGGTGTGGGCGTCCACGTTCGATGACGCAGGAAACCTCACCTCTCGGACAGACCCGAATGGCAACGTCACCGCGTACACGTACGACGGGCACGGGAACCTGACCGGCATCACGGACGCTGCGGGGGGAGTGACGGCGCTTGCGTACGACGCGGCCGGCAGGCTCGTCTCCGCCACTGACCCGACCGGGGCGGTCTCGACACTCGCGTACGACACGATCGGGAACCTCACTTCGCGGACGAACGCCGACGGCGCCGCGACGACGTATGTGTACAACGCGACGAACAAGGTGGCGAGCGTCACGGACGCGAATGGCGGCGTGACGACCTACGCATACAACAACGGCCTGCAGGTGAGTTCTGTCACAGACCCGGCCGGCGGCATGACGACGTATGGATACGACAGCGAGTACCGGCGCATCTCGGTCACGAACGCCGATGGCGGGGTGACGAAGTACGAGTACAACGGCGAAGGCCTTGTGACGAAGGTCACGGACCCGAACGGTGGCGTCACAGCGAAGGAGTACGACGCCAACCAGAACCTCACGAGGGTGACTGACCCGACCGGTGCCGTCACGGCGTATGCCTACGACGCGATGAACCGCCCCACCGCCGTCACGGACGCGAAGGGTGGCAAGACGACGTACGGGTATGACCAGGCTGGTCGCATCATGAAGGTGACGAACGCGAGCGGCGAGTCGACCGAGTATTCCTACGACGCCGCGGGCCGCGTGACGAAAGTCACGGACGCGACAGGGGCGGTGACCAGCTACGCGTACGACAAGGCGGGCAACGTCACCGGCTCCACCGATCCCAACGGCCGGACGACCACGACGGCCTACGACACGTTGAACCGTGCCGTGTCGGTGACCCAGCCCAGTGGTGCGGTCATCGGGTATGAGTACGACGCAACGGGCCGGGTGACGAAGAGCACCGATGGCGCTGGACGATCCACCGACTACGGATACGACTCGGCCGGGCAGCTGACCTCGATGACCGACGGTACGGGAGCGGTCACGAACTACGCGTACGACCCGGTGGGGAACATCACCGGGATCACCGACCCGCGCGGCGGAACGATCACCCTCGGGTACACGCCCACCAACCAGGTGAAGGCGCAGACGGACCAGAACGGGGACACGACCCAGTACGCATACACCGCGGCAGGAGTGCTCGCGCAGGAGACGAACCCGCTCGGTGTCGTCACGACCTACGGGCATGACAAGAACGCGAACCTGACCCAGGTCGTCGAGAACGCCAAAGTGGGGGCGGACGCGACGGTCGACACGAACGTCACCACGAACTACGCCTACGACCCGGTGAATCGGCTCACGCAGGTCACGGATTCGAAGGGCGGGAAAACCGGATACGAGTACGACCCGCTCGGGGCGCTGACGAAGTCCACGAATCAGGTCGGCGACACGACGAGGTACACGTACGACGCGGCGTCGCGCACCAGCACCGTCACCGATGGCAACGGGAAGAAGACGACCTACAGCCGTGATGCGGACGGTCGCATCACGAAGGTCGCTCCGCAGGGGGCCGACTCGGCGACGTTCACGTACGACAAGGCCGGGCAGCTCACCCAGATGGTCGACCCGACAGGCAAGACCACCTGGTCGTACACGCCCGATGGGCTGACCGCGTCCGAGACCACGAAGGACGGGACCGCGGATGCGAAGGCGGTGACCTACGCGTATGACGCCGGCGGCGCACGCACGGGATTGACGTATCCCGACGGCAGCACAGTCGCCTACGCGCTGGACGGTGCGGCGCACGTGACCGGCCTGACGGATGTGACGGGAACGACCATGTACGCCTACAACGCGTCGGGCCTGCTGACGACCGCGAATCGTTCCAACGGCACGGCCAGCACCTACGCGTACGATGCGGTCGGCCGCATCACCGACATCCTGCACACCGGCTCCACGGCCACCAACCCGGATGCCAAGAGCGCGGCCGCCGTCAGCGCGCCGATACCGGCCGATCCGTCACCGAACACCACGGTGACCCCGGGGGCGGATGTCGCACCCACTCCGGTCGCACCGACGCTCGCGCCGTCGACTCCGGCGGCATCGGTGCCTACACCGAGCCCGTCTCCGACCTCCACGTCGAGCGCCAAGAGCAAGGGGAATGGCGCCGGCAACGGGTGCGGCAACGGCGGGACCAAGCCGGGCTGCCCCGGAGCCACGCCCACGCCCACGCCGACTCCGACGGTCAGCCCCACGCCCAGCCCGACCCCGTCGACGCCGTCCGGCGCGACGGACGGACCCGGCTGCGGTAACGGGGGAGTGACGCCGGGTTGCCCGGTGGCCGCGCTCACTGCGGCGGATGGTCTGCCGCTGCACCTCGCGTACACGTACAACGCCGCGGGGAACACGACCCAGCAGGTGCAGGAATCGGCGACGAAGAACCTCACCACCGACTACACGTAGGATCCGCTCGGACGCCTCACCGGTTCGACGCGCACTGATGGGGTCAAGGCGACGTACTCATACGACGCGAACGGCAACCAGACCGGCGGGACGGACACGGATCGCCTCACCGGCCAACTCGTGAACTTCTCCGCGACGTTTAACCCGGCGAACCAGCTCACCGAGCGCAAGACGGACCCATCCGCGGGGCTCTCGTTGGATGGTCCCGCATCGACGGTCGTGAAGAACACGTTCGACAAGGCGGGGAACCTGACGGTCCAGGCGACGGATTCGACACGGCAGGTGAACGGCAACTCCGGACACACCGAGACGACCACGGTGACCGCGAAGAACACGTTCGACTACACCGGCCGGCTCCTGACGCAGGCTCGGGACGACGGTCAGACCACGGCATACACGTACGACGGTCTGGGCCGGACTGCCACGCAGGCCCTGCCGACCGGGCTTGCCGACGACAAGAAGAACAAGAAGAACGGCAACGGCGTCGGCCCCCACAACACGGGGTGCGGCATCGGCGGCACCACTCCGGGCTGCCCCGGAGTTGGCGACCTCACGATGTTCGGCGGAAAAACCGCACGGGTATTCCACGACGGACTCACCCCCATCGCCTGGACGACCAGCGACCTGTCTACGAACCTCGTATACGGCCCCCAGGGACCTGACCACCAGGTCACGACAACCGGCTCTGGCACGACGAGCTCATGGTTGTACCTGGACCGCCAGGGCACGGTGCGTACAACGGCCGGTGCGGATGGCGCCACGACGAGTGCGTCGGCGTACACCGACTTCGGCGTTCTCGAGCCCGCAGTCGGCACCCTCTACGCCGGCGCAGGAACCGAAGCCGCACCCGGGCAGGAGGACAAGCTCTCTGTGGTGCACCTTCCGGTCACGACGACCCGCACTCCCGTTGGTTACACGGCTGAGCAGGCGAACCCGGTGGCCGGGCTCGGGCACTATTACGCCCGCGACTACCAGCCTGGGATGGCCGCGTGGCTGTCGGCTGACCCGTGGATCGGCGACTACACCTCGCCGGGAACGCTGAACAAATACGTGTATGTACTGAACAACCCGAGCACGTTGGTAGACGTGCTTGGTAACCGGCCCTGCGCATATGAGTACAACAACGGTTGCCACGACAAGCCGCAGTACATCGCACCGCCTACGATGCCGGCACCTTACGTCGCGGAACCCTACGTCGCCCCTGTTGACTACTCAGATGCCGATGGGGGTGCGGCAACGCCCGCGACCGATAGATCCAACCCTCGCGGCAACAACGACAACTACGGCTGCCCGCCTGGAACGAGAAAATGGGACAGCCAGTACACTGACGGGCAGTGCATCCCCGATGATGTCTACGATCGCTACGCAGGACCCTCGTACGAAGAAATCGGAGGTGCAATCGCGTGGGTATGGGAAAACTTCGGCATCTCACTCTCCGGCTGCCTCTTCATTTGTTTCGAGATCGGTTTGGGTGGCGGGTTCACGATCGGAATCGGCGTCGGCGCTAAAGCGGATGCCGCAATATCGATTGGAGGCGGCAACGCACCAGACGGTGGCACGATCAAGGGTGTATGTTCCGGCGAGTTTGGGCCAGTTGGTGTATACGGCGAAGCCGGACTAGGGTTTAACGGCCAAAGGTTTGGGGGCGGTGGCTGGAGTGGCGGCGTTGGTGCTGGTTGCAGCGTCATGATCAACTATCGGTTTGGATAGGCTCGGAGAATCAAAAATGACGGCTGAGAACTATATCGCAATAATCATCGGCGCTATTGCGCTGATGTGTGGACCGATTGTAATTATCTTTAGCGAAAAGATATATCGAGTCATTGCCGATACTAACCGTGCGCTGGGTGGCGGCGTGGGTCGCGCTGCGGCAAGAAGATCTAGTCCAGTTTGGATCGGAATCTGGGGTGGTGTATTGATGTTCATTGGCGTCGGTGGGATTCTTGTCGGCATCTTCTCGCGAGGATAGCCTGATAATGATGCCAATCATGTTTACCGTCGCGAGTCTTGCCGGTCTCCTCGGCGGTGAGAGCAGTTCATGACGACGAACGTCTCGCTTGTCTTCATCGCAGTCGGTGCCGCGGTATTAGCCATCGGCGCGTTGATGATGGTGTTTCGGATGCGCGTATTGAGATTCGTGAGTGGGCGATTTGAACGCGTCTACCGCGAGGACGACCTATCGAAACACGAGTCCCGCGCCCGGATGCCCCGAATGTGGATGCTCCTGATCATCGTGAGCGGGCATCTTGCCTTCGGCCTCCTGTGCATCATCATTGGGTTCGCGAATCTAAATCGGCCCGGGTAGAGCAATGGTGGGCGGGGCGCGTTGCTGTCCGGAGCGCGCGTTTGCGAAATGACCAATTCGTGGCCTGGTTCAGCAAGAAGGACGATATCGTGGATCAGGCGTAGCGCCAGACGCAGGCGGCGGGTGGAGGTCAAGTAGTTTGGTCAGTAGCTGAGTCGGAAGCCGCGAATGCGATCCGTAACCTCTTCATTAAGAGAGGCATCAGGGGGATTGGTGTGATATATGTCGCGCCGAAATGAGTGATCGATGAGAAGTTCCTACATAGGTGCATATTGGGGTCGGCGATCACAGCCCCTCGAGGAGTGTGCTTCGCAACTGCATCGCTTTCTCAAGCGGCTATCGATCCTTGACTCGTCGCTCGAGCGGTGGTTCCTCACGGGCAACTCGAGAGCGGAAGCGAGCCAGCAGATTCAGATTGACCCGCATGATCTGCAAGCGCTGCTAGAAAAGGGGCGGAGTAGACGTGATGTTGGAGGCCGCGCAATCGGCGGACTTGGCGTCCACTTCGACATGTGGAACGGTGTGGACGACTCAATCGGTTTGGGAGGAACGCTGGGTGCATATCCCTCCACGAACCTCTTGAGCAATTCCATTGCCCTAACCCTCCCACCGCCTGACGTGATACCCGGCCTATATCGGCCCGCGATCGCGCGAGAGTTGATGCTCGCATTCATCGAAGAATGGTCGCCGGACTGGGCAACCTGGTCATCCTTTGACTGGGTCTCGGGCCTGGAAGCGATCGGGAACCGCCCAATTGCAGGCTGGAAGACATACGTCACCTCAACGCGGTGGCGGTATGCGCGAGATGTGAATGTCGAGCGCGGAGTAAATGGCGGTGATCTGATTCTGATGTGTGACTCAATCACGGACGTCTCCATAAATGAGCTTCAAAGGTTGCAGAAGCAGCTACGCTGACAGATTTCGAGTGGAAATTGTCAATGGGGTGCCCCGGATTGGAACTGCATCTGTCTCATGAATTGCGAAGATTGCGCAAGGCACCTGGATCACGATATTGTGGCTCTCGTTGCGTATGTAAGCTCACAGTTAGACGCGTCAAAGAGCCTTGAAGTACAGGCCAACTTGGCTATCGTTGAGAAGTACTCCAGCACAATGATTGACGTTAACGTACCCGCGCCGGCTCCCATCATCGATCTGCCAGACGGCCCTATCCCTGGTAGGTTTCTTGTCTATCGAGCGGGCAAGCTATCGGGCGAGGTGCTCGTCTGGGTGAAGGCGGGGCGGCTTATCGGGCTTGAACAAACTTGGTACGATAATCTCCCCGAATCATGGCCCGCAATATCAGATTTGCGCCTAGCGTGACTGCGGCGTTGAAGAGTAGACGAGCAACCTTGCTCGTGATCCTTGGGGGGGGGGATCAATGATTACTGAACCGAGCATTGGCGGTGTCGTCATGGACGATGCCGAGATCAAACGGCATGTGGACGACATCGCGCGATTCGTGCTCAGCCGCCCGGTCGGGCTGATCGTTCTCGTTCTCGGACCGCTCCTGTGGGTGTGGACCGGGCTGATGTACTCGTCGGTCACCTGGCAGCCGCTGATGGTGGCGCTGGTCGGCTCGATCCTGTTGATCGTCCTCTTCGTCGTGATGACGCGGAGGTCCGCTTCTCGCGTCGTGCGGGCGCAGTATCCGGTGGGCTCACGCGTGGTGGCCGAGGTCGACGGCGACGTACTGTGCACGCGGACGGCACTGAGCCGCGGCGAGACTTCCTTCGCGTTACTGGCCGGAGTGCTCATCGTAGGCGGCACTGTTGTTTTGAAGCGCAAAGGCGGCTCGTTCGTCGCGGTGCTTCCCGCGGCAGCGTTTTCCGAAACCGATCTCGGCGCGCTGCAGGCGGCCTTCGCTGGGTAGATCAGCCCTCTGCACGTGAACAGGCATGGGTGTGCTCGATCGATGATCTCCGTTGAGGATCCGAGATCCTCCTACGGCGCCCGTCTTGCGTCCTTCGAAACGGTGGCGGAGCGTCGTACTCGTCCTCCACAGCGCCCGTATTGCGCGGGATCCGCACCGGTTGCGTGACGTCGTCTCCGGTGGCGATCGCGCGCGCATAGCGTCGGCGTGTGAGTGAGCAAGCGGAGACGGAGGAGGCAGGCCCGATGGTCGTGGTGCGCGCTCCACGGCGGTTTCGCCTGGGGCTCGGTGCGGCCGTGGTGGTCGGGCTCGTGGCGGTCTCGGTGGCGGTGGGCATCGGCCTGCTCAGCCGGGCGACGGTGCCGGAGGGGATCACGGTGTCGCCATCGCCACGCACCAGCGGCTCAGCGGTCTCGGCGGGCGCGGTCTACGCGCACGTGCTGGGGGAGGTGGCGAAGCCGGGCCTGTACGTGCTCGATGACGGCGCGAGGGTCGCCGAGGCGCTGGCGGCGGCCGGAGGCACCCTGCCGACAGCTGACCTGGCCGCGGTGAACCTCGCCCGCACGGTCGCCGACGGCGAGCAGATCCTGGTCCCGGCGGTCGGTACGGCAGGTGCTGCACCGGGCGCGGCGGGAGGCTCCGGTGCGGCGGGCGGGGGAGCAGCGGGCGGACTCGTCGACCTCAACACGGCCGATGTCGCGGCCCTCGACCAGCTGCCCAGGATCGGCCCCGCGCTCGCCCAGCGCATCATCGACTGGCGCACCGCCAACGGGCGTTTCACGAGCGTGGACGATCTCCTTGGCGTCTCCGGCATCGGCGAGAAGATGCTGGCGGGGATCCGCGACCTGGTGCGGGTATGACAGCGCCGGATCCGCCGTCTCCGAGAGGTCGGCTGCGCGACGTGCGCATGGTGCCCGTCGCCGTCGGCGCATGGGTGATCGCGCTCCTGGTCTCATTCCTACCCGGGACGGCCGGGACGGTGATCGCCCTCTCGGCAACGGGGATGGGGATCCTGCTCATCGTGTGCCGCTTCCGGGTCCGCACCGTGGTCGCCCGCGCCGGGCCCCTCTCGATCGTCTGCCTGACCGTCGCCGCGGCGATCGTCGGCGCCGCGGCAGCCGCGACACCGGCCCGAGAGCAGGCCGCCTCACTGGCAGGGCACGCGGTGACCGCGGAGGTGAGCGTGCGATCGCTTCCTTCGATCGGCGCGGACGGCCGGCTCTGGGCCGACGCAGACGCGTTCCGGCTCGGTCCGGGTGATCAGCCCGCTCCGCTCCGGGTGCCGGTGCGCATCGGGATCCCGCCCGACGCCGGATCCGCCACCCTGGGACCGGGGACGGTGCTGCGATTCACGGCGCAGACGAAACGCACAGATCCGGGCGAGCGAGCGGCCCTCGTGCTGTTGGCGAGCGGGGCGGTGGAGCAACTGTCGCGTGGCGGCCCGGTCGAGCGGCTCGCCGGCGATGTGCGGGCGGCGTTCATCGAGCGCGCAGGACGTCTGCCCGAACCGGGGTCAGAGCTGCTTCCGGGGCTCGCGGTCGGCGATGTGCGAGCCGTGAGCGACGAGCTCGATGCCGCGATGAAGGCCAGCGGGCTCTCGCATCTGACCGCCGTGAGCGGCAGCAACCTCGCGCTCGTGGCCGCGGCAGCGTTCGGCGTGGTGGCTCTATGCGGCGGCGGCAGGGTGCTCCGCATCGCCATTGCGGTGGTGGCTCTCGCCGGGTTCGTGGTGCTGGTCACGCCGCAGCCGAGCGTCATCAGGGCGGCGGCCATGGTCGGAGTCGCCCTCACCGCGTTGCTGCTCGGGCGCCCGCGGGCGGGCCTCTCGGTCCTGCTGCTCGCGGTTACGGTGATCCTGCTCGCCGATCCGCATCTCGCGGCCGCGCCCGGGTTCGCGCTGTCGGCCGCGGCCACAGGCGGTCTCATCGTGCTCGCCCCTCCATTGGCACGGGGGCTCGCGCGTCGGTTGCCGCGACCGGTGGCGCTGGCGATCGCTGTCCCGCTCTCGGCACAACTCGCCTGCGGTCCGATCATCGCGCTGTTCGCGGCCCAGCAGTCCCTCGTCTCGGTGCTGGCGAACCTACTGGCCGCACCGGCATCGCCGATCGCGACGGTGCTCGGCCTGCTCGCCTGCCTCGCCATGCCGCTGCCGCCGCTCGCAGACCTGTTCGCGGCCGCGGCCTGGCTTCCCTCGGCGTGGATCGCGCAGACCGCGGTGACGACCGCGGCGCTGCCGATGGCCACGATCGAGGCGCCGGCCGGCATCGGCACGGCGCTCGTGGTGGCGGCGCTCAGCGCGGGAACGTTCCGGGTGATCGCGCCGCACCGTCCGCTTCGCACTCCGTGGCGCGCCATCGTCGGCGGCGCCCTCGCGGTCGTGATCGGCGCGGGGACGGGCTGGGGCATCGTCGCCGGTCCGGTCGCGCTCCTGCAGCGCCCGACGGACTGGGCGATCGCCCTGTGCGACGTCGGGCAGGGCGACGCGGTGCTCGTGCGATCGGCCGGCCGCATGATGCTCATCGACACGGGGCCGGAGCCGGAGCCGCTGCGGCGCTGCCTCGACGGACTCGGGATCGCGCGGCTCGACCTGCTGGTGCTGACCCATTTCGACCGCGACCACGCCGGGGGCGCCGACGTGATCGTCGGGCGGGTCGATGTCGTGCTGCACGGACCGGTCGACACTCCCGTGCATCAGCGCCGGCTCGATCGGCTCGAGGCCGGGGGAGCGGACGTGATCCAGGCGGCGGCGGGCATGGCGGGGCGCCTGGGAGATGCGGACTGGCGCGTGGTCTGGCCCCGTCGCGACGAGAAGGTCTTCCCTCCCGGGAACGAGACGGGCGTGATCCTCCAGCTCGAGGGCAGAGGCGTTCCGCGGAGCCTGTTCCTGGCCGATCTCTCGGCCGCGGCGCAGGGCGCGCTGCGACGGCTCGCACGTCCGCACGATGAGAGCGTCGTCAAGGTCGCCCATCACGGCAGCGCCGATCAGGATCCGCAGCTCTACGAGGATCTGGGTCCCGCGCTGGCCCTGATCTCCGTCGGCGAGGGGAACGACTACGGGCACCCGCGTGCCTCAACGCTGGAGATGCTGCAGGCACTGCGTGGGCCGGTCCTGCGCACGGATCAGCGCGGCATGATCCTGGTGTCGCAGCAGGAGGCGGGGCTGCGCGTCTGGGCCGAGCGCGCCGCTCCGGCGGACGGTCCGCCGAGCCGTCCGCCGTGATCGGTGACCGGAGGCCCGGTGCGGCGTATGCGCGGCGGACGCGCGAAAGCTAGCCTGTATCCGGGGTCGCGAGGAAAGGTCTTGATGGAAGGCACGAACTTCACATATGTCATCAAGCAGCTCGAGCTCGCGCTCCGTCCTTATTTCGAGGAGGTCTGCGCCCAGGCCGGCATGACGATCGCGCAGTTCACCGCGCTCACCGTGCTGGAACGGCGCCCCGGCATCACGAGCTCCGAGCTCGCACGGCGTTCCTTCGTTCGCGCGCAGACGATGGCCCAGACCATGGACCCGCTCCTGGACGCCGGCCTGGTACGTCGGGAGCGCGATCCGGACCACGCCCGACGCCTGCTGCTCTTCCTCACGGATGAGGGGGCGGCGGCGGTGGCACGCACCGCCCCGCGCCTTGCCGAGCTGGAGAGGCTGCTGACGACCGGCTTCGCGGAGGAGGAGACCGCGGCCCTGGCCGACTACCTCCGCCGGGCGCGCCGTACGCTCGAGTCGCACACGCTGGCCGAGTTCCGGGCGGGCGCCACGGACCTTGTGCCGTGAGCGGGGCGTGACTCCGCAGGGCGTGACTCCACGGGGCCGTGATCCCCGCGGCCCCGCGATGTCGTCCCCGTCGCCGACTCTCAAGCGCCGGTCGTGCGCCACCCGCCCTGGTATTCGGTGCGAGCCGTCACGGCGTAGGGCACGGGGCTGACCACGGCGCGTACCGCGAACTGCTCGTGCGGCTCGACGGTGGTCTTCTGCGAGCCGCCGTCCGGCTCGCCCCAGACGACCCGCACCTCGGCGCCGATCGGCACGTCGTGGTCGACCGTCGCGAGCGAGAGCCCCCGCCGCTCGTTCGCGGTGACGCCGGTGAACAGGGAGAGCCCGACGTTCTCTCCATCGGCGTCGATCACCGCGTCGTAGTTCGAGGAGCCGTAGTTCGCGTTCGGAAGGTCGAAGAACTGGTAGCCGGGACCGTTCCGGTCGATCGCGCTCGCGAGGATCTTCGCGAGGTCCTCGTCGTTCCAGGCGAGCGTCACCTTCTTGCGCTGAAGCGCCGGATCGAGCTTCTCGAGGGCGTCGCGCCCGATGAAGTCGTGATCGAACTTCACGAACGAGCCGTACCCCAGCTCCCACGGGTTGAGGTAGTAGTCCTCGATGTCCTCGGACACGAACGACCCTGCAACCGCGTTGACGGCCTCATAGCTGGTCGCCGGCAGCCACTCCCGGTAGGCGCGCTCCGCCTCGCCCGTATAGATGGCGGGCAGCGGTGAGGGGATCCATCCCGACTCCAGGGTGTTCGAGGAGTACGCACGGGACCCGCAGGGCTCGATACCGAACTCGCGGCCTGCCTCGAGGATGGCGTCGCGGATCTTCCCGTGCTGCGCGTAGGGCCCCCACAGTTCGAGGCCGGGGGCTCCTGCCATGCCGTGCCGGAGCGTGCGCACCTGCTCCCCGGCGATCGTCATGTGCCCCATCCGGAAGAACCGCACGGGCTCCACGGGGCCGCCCGCGAGCTTCTCGATGATCGCCCAGGCGCTCGGCCCCTGGATCTGGAAGCGGTAGTACTCGCGATGCACGGCCTCGCCGTAGGGGCGCGACGGCGATCGGTCGTCGTAGCGGAACTCGACGTCGTAGCGGCCGGTCTCCGCGTGGAACTGGAGCCAGTTGGCGCCGGGGGCGCGGCCGACGTACACGTAGTCGTGCTCGGCCTCGTGGAACAGGATGCCGTCGCCGATCACGCCGCCGTGCGATGCGGTGGGGACGAACTGCTTCGCGGTGTCGACGGGGAAGTTCGCGAACGAGTTGATGCCGGTCTCCGAGAGCAGGCGCAGCGCGTCCGGGCCGGAGACGAAGAAGTTCACCATGTGGTGCGTCTGGTCGTACAGGACCGCCGTCTCCCGCCACGCCTTCTGCTCGCGGCGCCAGTTCGTGAACTCGGCAGGCACGACCGGGTAGATGTACGTGCCGAGGGGCGAGTCGCGCAGCATCCGGACCGCATCGCCCTTCTCGTCGAGCAGTTCCTGCAGGGTGCTGGCCATGGTGTCTCCCTCGACATCGATCCGGCTGATCGACGCCGTCGTCGGCCCGATCTGAGGCCTGATGGTACGGAAATCTGATCCCTCTGTCCATAGGTAAAGTGAAGAGGGAAATAATTGGTGACAAGATTGGCGACAATCCTTGACGCTGAGCGAGACGCTGTGCTTGTGTGGGGCCCGGCGCGGCGACGAGTGGCGCCGGCCGGCCGGATCCGGCGCGGAACCCGAGGAGCACCATGTCGCAGAGCGAATCCTGTTTGGTCGTGGTGAGCGCGCACGCGGGCGACTTCGTGTGGCGGGCCGGAGGCGCCATCGCGGCGGCGGCGATGCGCGGCGAGCGCGCGGTCGTGATCTGCCTGTCCTACGGGGAGCGCGGGGAATCGGCGAGTCAGTGGCTTGCCGGCAAGGGGCTCGATGAGATCAAGGCGATCCGGCGGGCCGAGGCCGTGGACGCGGCGCGCGAGCTCGGCGCCGAGATCGAGTTCCTCGACCTAGGCGACTACCCGCTGCGGGAGTCGTCCGAGGCGGTCGCGGCGCTGGTCGACGCGTTCCGGCGCCTGCAGCCGACCGTGCTGCTGACCCACCCCCTCGCGGATCCGTACAACGGCGACCACCCGGCGGCGGCGAGGATGGCGCTGGAGGCGAGAGTGCTCGCCCAGGCGATCGGCGTCGCGAACGCGGATGGCGGCTATCCGGGGCCGGAGGACGTCATCGGCGCACCGCCGGTGTTCTTCTTCGAGCCGCATCAGAGCGAGCAGTCCGGCTTCACGCCCGGCGTGCTGCTGGACATCACCATGGCGTTCCCGCGCAAGCGGGCGGCGATGGAGCGCCTCCCCGCCCAGCGGCACATGTGGTCGTACTACACCGACCTCGCAATGCGGCGCGGAGTGCAGCTCAAGCGCAACGCCGGTCCGAACCTCGGCCTGGCCCACGAGACGATGGCCGAGGCGTACATGCGCTACTACCCCCAGGTCACGGACGTGCTGGCATGAGCGCCGTCATCGTCACCGACATCGCGCGCGCCGAGCGCGCACTCGTCGACGCGCTCGCCGCGTTCGGTTCGGCGACGGTGCACGAGGCCCTCGGCCGGATCGGCTGCGCGGGTGCGCGGATCCGACCGATCCAGGAGGGCGTGGTGGTCTCCGGCAGTGCGATCACGGTGCTGCCGGCGCCGGGGGACAACCTCATGGTGCATGCCGCGATCGAACAGGCGCAGGAGGGCGACATCATCGTGGTGGCACCGGCGTCGGAGTCGCCGCACGGCTTCATCGGGGAGCTCATGGCGACCCAGATGCAGGCGCGAGGCGTGGGCGGCTACGTGACGTCCGCCGGGGTGCGCGACGTGGCGGAGCTGCGGGCCATGCGGTTCCCGGTGTGGACCGCGCACATCACCGCACAGGGCACCGTGAAGGAGACGGCGGGATCGGTGAACGTGCCGATCGTGCTCGACGACGTCGTGGTCGAGCCCGGCGACATCGTGGTCGCCGACGACGACGGCGTGACGATCGTGCCCCGCGCGCGTGCGGCCGAGGCGCTGGACGCGGCGCGGCGGCGGGCGGAGCGCGAAACCGCGGCGCGCGAACGCTACCGGGCCGGCGAGATCTCGATGGACGTCGGGGGCCTGAGGGCAGTGCTCGACCGGCTCGGCGTCGAGCGCCTCGCTCAGCGGAGCAGCGATGCGCGCTGACGCCGCCCGCGGCGCGCACCCCGGCGGCATCCGCTGCATGCTCATGCGCGGCGGGACCTCGAAGGGGGCGTTCCTCCTCGCGGCGGACGTGCCGGCCGATCCCCAGGAACGCGACGACCTGATGCTCCGACTCCTGGGCAGCCCGGATCCGCGGCAGATCGACGGACTCGGGGGCGGGCATGCGCTGACCTCCAAGGCGGCGATCGTTTCGGTCTCCGAGGATGCGGACGCGGACCTCGACTACCTCTTCCTGCAGGTCGGCGTCGACCGCCCCACCGTCGGCGACGCGCAGACCTGCGGCAACCTCCTCGCCGCGGTAGGTCCTTTTGCGGTCGAGCGCGGGCTGATCCCGGCCGGCGACGACGGGACGACCACGGTGCGCATCCGGCTGCGCAACACCGGTGGCATCGCGATCGCCGCGTTCGCGACCCCGGGCGGTGTGCCCGATTACGACGGCGACGCGGCGATCGACGGGGTGCCGGGCACCGCAGCGCCGATCGAGCTCCGGCTCGGCGTCGGGGCGGGTCCCGTCCTCCCGACCGGCCTGGTGTCGCAGACGATCGCGGGGCACCGGGTGACGCTGGTCGACAACGGCATGCCCGTCGTGCTGGTGGACGCCGCATCGCTGGGCGTGTCGGGGGACGAGGATCCCGGCGAGCTCGAGGCCGACGCCCGGCTGTGCGCGGCCGTCGAGGGGATCCGCCGCGAGGCCGGACCGCTGTTCGGCCTGGGAGACGTGACCGCCCAGACCGTGCCCAAGGTGGTGCTGCTCTCGCCGCCCCGGCACGGCGGGACGATCTCCACGCGGGCCTTCATCCCGTTCCGCGTCCACGCGTCGCTCGGTGTCCTGATGGCGGCCTCGGTCGCCGCGGCCCTCCGCATCCCCGGCGCCGTCGGACACGACCTGGCCCGGCTGCCCGCGGGGTCCGAGTACGACATCGAGCACCCCGCCGGCGTGCTCCGCACCCGTGTCGACGTCACACGAGGGGAGGACGGCGCCTGGCGGGCGTCGTCCCGTTCGACCCGTACCGCACGAAAGATCTTCGACGGCATCGTCTTCCCGCGTCCGCGTCGCTGACGCCGGATTTCACACGACCAGAGCAAGGACGGATCCCATGGCGACCAGCGACAACTTCGATCTCGCCCACCTCGGCGCGATCGAGCTGCACACCCCGAAGTTCGAGGAGAGCCTGCACTTCTTCCGGGACATCTGCGCGATGCGAGAGGTCGCCAGGGTCGGCGACTCCGCGTACCTGCGCTGCTGGGACGAGTACCAGCGGTACACGCTCAAGCTCACGGCCTCCGACACCAACGGGGTCGGGCGCACGCTCTTCCGCACTACGAGCCGGGAGGCGCTCGAACGCCGCGTGGCCGCGATCGAGGCGACCGGCCTCGGGCACGGCTGGCGCGATCCCGAGGTCGGCGTGGGCCCGTCCTACGAGTTCGAGGATCCGGACGGGCACCTCATGGCGCTGCACTACGAGACCGAGCTCTACGTGCCGGACGACGAGGACCGGCCCGCCCTGAAGAACCAGGCCTCCGCCTACCCGGGGCGCGGCATCAACGCCCGCCGGATGGACCACATCAACTACCTCGCGAGCGACGTGACCGCCGCGGGGGAGTTCTGGGCCGATGTCATGCGCGCGCGGGAGTCCGAGCGGGTGCGCCAGGACGACGGCCGGTTCGCCGCGCGCTGGTTCCGGTTCCATCAGAAGTCCTACGACGTCGTCTACTCCGCGGACTGGACGGGCGCCCGTGGCCGCTTCCACCACTTCGCGTTCGCGCCGGACTCCCGTGAGGACATCCTGAAGGCGGCCGACATCTGCCTCGAGAACGGGATCCACATCGAGTACGGACCCTACAAGCACGCGATCAACCAGACGTTCTTCCTCTACGTCTGGGAGCCCGGGGGCAACCGCATCGAGTTCGCGAACGCGCAGGCCAGGCTCCTCCTGGACCCGGACTGGCCGGTCGTCGAGTGGAGTCAGGCCGAGCGCGCCAAGGGGCAGGCCTGGGGCATGAAGACCGTCGCCACCTTCCACACGCACGGCACGCCGTACGTGGAGAACCAGGAGGAGATCGATCGCGAGGCGCTCGCCGGATCCCGCTGAGGCCGGTCGCCCGCGCTAGTCGCCGAGGCTGTCGACGAGGTCGAGGCCGCGCCGAGCCCAGGCGATCTCGAGCCGCGCCCGCTCGACCAGGCCCTCGTAGGCGAACCTCTTGTAGGCGATCGTGCGCTCGCGCTCGCTGTCCGGCGTGACGTTCAGCCGCCGCGTCAGCATGGGGTTGCTGAGATTCTCGATGTGGGTGAGCTCGCCCTCCCACTGCTCCAGCTCGCCCTCCCACTGCGCGATGTGCCGGCGCAGGAAGTCCCGCGCGGCCTCGGGCGTGGTGTTCTCCAAGTAGGCGGCGCGCAGGTGCGCGGGGTCCCGCACGCGCTGGTAGTCCAGGGGCGTCTGCATCCACGCGAGGTAGTCGGCATCGCCGGCGGGGGTCACGGTGTACATGCGCCGCGTGCCGCGCTGGCCGCGGGCCTGCTCCTCGCCCTCGATGAGCCCCGCGGCCTCCATCTTGCGCAGCTCGGGGTAGATCTGCGAGTCGGGGGCGTGCCAGACGTGGCCCACCGACTGCGAGAACTGCTTCTGCAGGTCGTATCCCGACAGCGGCCCGACGCGCAGGATCGCCAGGATTGCGTAGCGCAGACTCATGCGGTTCCTCCCGCGTCGAGCCTACTGCCGGGATGACGGTATTCAGCTCCGGTAGCCGGTGCGCCACCCGCCCTGATACGTCTGCCGGGCGACCGAGGAGTACGGCGTCGGGCTGACGACCGCGCGCACCGCCAGCTGCTCGTGCGGCTCGACGGTCGCCTTCGCGGTGTTCGGTCCTTCGCCCCACAGCACACGGAGCTCCGCGCCCTCGGGGACGTCGGGTGCGACGGTCGCGAGCGAGAGCGCACGGCGCTCGTTCGCGCTGTATCCGGTGAACATCGAGAACCCGACCACGTTGCCGTCCGCGTCGACGACCGAGTCGTAGTTCGCCGAGCCGTAGTTCGCGAGCGGCAGGTCGAAGAACTTGTAGCTGGGCCCGTCCACGTCGAACAGCGAGCCGAAGATCTTCGTCATGTCCTCGGCGTCCCACGCCAGCGTGACCTTGCGGCGCTGCGTCGCGGGGTCGATCCGCTCGAGCGCGTCGCGACCGATGAAGTCGTGGTCGAACTTCACGAAGGATCCGTAGCCGAGCTCCCACGGCGTGAGGTAGTAGTCCTCGATGTCCCCGGACGCGAACGAGCCGGCGAGCGTGCCGGTGGCCTCGTAACTGTCCGCGCCGAGCCACTCGCGGTAGCCGCGCTCCGCCTCGCCGGTGTAGATCGCGGGGAGCGGGGAGGGGATCCAGCCCGACTCCAGCGTATTGGACGGGTACGCGCGGGATCCGACCGGCAGCAGCCCGAACTCGGCGCCGGCGGCGACGATCGCGTCGCGGACGCGGTCGTGGTCCTCGTACGGGCCCCAGACCTCCAGGCCCGGTGCTCCCGCCATGCCGTGGCGCAGCGTGCGCACCTGGGCGCCCTCGATCGCCATCGTGGACATGCTGAAGAACCGCAGCTCCTCGAGCGGGCCGCCGTTGAGCTTCTCGATGACCTGCCAGGCCTTGGGACCCTGGATCTGGAAGCGGTAGTACCGACGCGACACCGGATGCCCGTACGGACGCGACGGCGAGCGCCGATCGACCGTCACCTCGAGGTTCCCGTACCCGCCGGTCTCGCCGTGGTACATCAGCCAGTTCGAGGCGGGTGCCCGGCCGACGTAGACGTACTCGTCCTCGGCCTCGCGGAACAGGATGCCGTCGCCGATGACGTGCCCCGAGGCGGTGGTCGGCACGTACTGCTTCGCGCGGTCGACCGGGAAGTTGGCGACCGAGTTGATCGCGGTGTCGCTGATCAGGCGGATCGCGTCCGAGCCCTTCAGGAACACGTTGTCCATGTGATGGGACTGGTCGTACAGCACGGCGGTGTCGCGCCAGGCACGCTGCTCCTTGATCCAGCTGCTGAAGTCGGCGGGCACGACCGGGTAGATGTACGACCCGATCTGAGAGTTGCGCAGCAGTTCGACGGGGTTGGTCTCGTCGATCAGCTGCTGAAGGTTGTCGGCCATGGAAGCCCTCTCTTGTTCTTTCGTGGTGGTCGGGGTCAGGGGCGGTCGGTGAAGACGACGGTCTGATTGCCGTTCCGGATCACCCGGTCCTCGGCGTGCCACTGCACCGCGCGGGAGAGCACGGCGCGCTCGACGTACGCGCCCCTGGCCTGCAGGCCCGCCGCGCTCATCGAGTGGTCGACGCGGGCGACGTCCTGCTCGATGATCGGGCCCTCGTCGAGGACCTTGGTGACGTAGTGGCTGGTCGCGCCGATGAGCTTCACGCCGCGCTCCTTGGCCTTGCGGTAGGGGGCCGCGCCGATGAAGGCGGGCAGGAAGGAGTGGTGGATGTTGATGACGGGCACGTCGACCTCATCGAGGAACTCCTCGGAGATGATCTGCATGTAGCGGGCCAGCACGAGGAAGTCGACGTTGCCCTTCACGAGCTCGAGGATCCTGGCCTCCGCTTCGGACTTGTCCGGCCCCTGCGAGGGCACGTGGAAGAACGGGATGCCGAAGGAGCGGACGTCCTCCGCCACGTTCGTGTGGTTGCTGATCACCATCGGGATCGTCACCGGCAGCTCGCCGCGCCTGTGGCGCCAGAGGAGTTCGAGCAGGCAGTGGTCGCTCGTGGACGCGAGCACGGCCATCCGCTTCGGCACGGACCGGTCGGTGAGCCGCCAGGACAGCCCCAGCGGCCCGAGCGTGGCGGCCAGGTCGGCCTCGAGGTCGGGGATCGCCGCGGACAGGTCGGCGCGGTGGAAGACCACGCGCTGGAAGAAGCCTCCGCCCTGAGGGTCGTCGGTGTACTGATCCAGCGAGACGATGTTGCCGCGGTTGCGGGTGATCAGGGCGCTGACCGCCGAGACGATCCCCGGCTGGTCGGGGCCGTGCACGATCAGGCAGGCGTCATCGCGCAGCCGCTCGACGTGGAGGGTCATCCTGGTCTCCTCAGTCGCGGGCGGCGACGAAGTCGCGCGCCCACGCCGACGTGGCGAACAGGCCGCCGAACGTGTAGAAGTGCAGTTTCACGGCACCGGTGCCGGCGTCGGCGGCGAGCCGCGCGGACAGGTCGGAGACGAACGCGTCCGGCCCTGCGGTCCCCATCAGGTTGGTGAGCGAGAAGCCGTACTTCTTCACGATCATCGCGTTCGCCCCGATGCCGAACCGGCGGGCGAACCCGAGGAGCCGCTTGACGCCGGCCGGTCCGGGCGTCCCCACCCGGATCTCCGAGGCGATCCCGCGCGCGCGGACCTGGTCGATCCAGGCCAGGACCGGATCCGTGTCGAAGGCGAACTGGCTGAGGATCACGGCGTCCAGACCCTGCTCCGTGAGCACCGCCGACTTGCTCTCGAGGTGGCGCCAGAGCTCGTCGTCTCCGATGTCGGGGTGTCCCTCGGGATAGCCGGCGATCGAGACCTCGCGGACGCCGTAGTCGAGCAGCAGGCCGGTGTAGATGACGTCGAAGGCCGAGGCGTACGGTCCGTCCGGCGTCGCGGGATCCCCGCCGACGACGAACACGTGATCCGTCGCACCCGCCTCCTGCAGCCGGCCGAGGAACTCCTCGAGCTGCGCGCGCGACCGAAGCCTGCGGGCGGAGATGTGTGGGACCGGCACGAAGCCCAGGTCCCGGACCGCCTTCGCGGCGGCCACGCGCATCTCGAGATCCTCATTGCCGAGGAACGTCACGTTGATCTTGGTCCTCGCAGGGATCGTGTCGCGCGCCTCCTGGAGCGCCGGGACGTCCTTCCCGGTCATCTCGAGGGAGAAGTCGTCGACGAGTGCGCGCGCCGCGATCGGGTTCGCGACGGGTGTGGTGCGTGACACGGATCGGCATCCTTTCGGCGGGTCCGCGCGCGGCTCTGCGAGCGGAACGGTCCGGCCCTGTTCGACGATGAACGGGCCTGCGGTCAGAATACCTATGGTGATAGGTAATGGCAAGAGGTAAATCCATGATGCGACGAAGCCCACTCCCGCGTCGTCCCCATCAGCGCACGCCATGGGCTCCGCTGGCGGGGACGAGGCAGATCCCACCTCGCGTGGTCCCTGTCAGCGGACGCTATGGGCTCCGCTCATGGGGACGACTCGGAAGTGGGG
>NZ_NCKN01000181.1 GCF_002257455.1 Microbacterium sp. 13-71-7 | reverse complement strand
CTTGCCAGCCGACCTCGAACATGCGGTCCAGGTCCTCGACCGCCACCCCGCTGCCGTGGTCGAGCACGGCGAGCACCAGCCGGTGCGGCGACGGCGATTCCGCGAAGACGAGGATCTCGGAGCCCTCCGGCGCGTGCCGCACGGCGTTCGTGAGCAGGTTCACGATGACGCGCGTGAGCTGATGCGGATCCGCCCACAGCACATGCCCGTCGATGCCCTGCTGCACGATGCGCACCCGGTGCTCGCCGGCCGCGGCGCTCACATCGGCCACGGCGTCCGAGACCACGTCGAGGAGCTCGACCTGCTCGGCGCGCAGCCGCAGCGAGCCGGAGGTGATGCGGGACAGTTCGAACAGGTCGTCGACCATCCGCCCCATCGTCTCGACCTGGGCGCGGACCTGGCCGGGGAACGCCTCCGGATCCGCCAGCCCCGCCTCGGCCGACTCGGCGAGCGCGCGGATCGCGGTGAGCGGAGTGCGCAGGTCGTGCGAGATCCAGGCCAGGAAGCGGCGGCGGTCCGAGTCCAGCCGCTCCAGATCGGCCCTGGCCTCGCTGAGCTTCGCGGACACCTCGGCGAGTTCGGCGGAGAGCTCGTCGAATTCGCGCCAGCCGCTGGATCCGCCGTCGACGACGTCGCCCTCGCCGACCCGGCGCACCGCATCGGCGAGCCCACGCACCGAGCTCCGCGCCGCGCGGGCCGTGATCCATGCGGTCGCGAGCGCGCACAGCAGCGCCGCCCCGAGCACCCAGACCAGCACCGTGAAGTCGTGCGCGGACAGGTACATCTCGGCGGAGATCGCCAGGACGCCGGTCGCCAGCGCGAGCACCGACGCGACCCCGACGACCATCAGGCGCAGCGTCAGCCCGGCCCGCCTCGCGCGACGCAGCACGAGCAGCGCCGCGCACGCGACGACGGCCGCGCAGACGAGTGCGGTGAGCAGGATGAGCAGGACGTCCGCGACGCCGAGGGGCATCATGAGCCGGATCCGTCCGCCGAGAACCGGTAGCCGGCGCCCCACTCCGTGAGCAGATGCAGCGGACGACGCGGATCCTGCTCGATCTTCTCCCGCAGCCGGCGCACGTGCACGGTCACCGTGCTGGCCTCGCCGAACGACCAGCCCCAGACCTCCCGCAGGATGTCGTCGCGGGACAGCACCTCCCCGTCGTGCTGCACGAGGTGGGCCAGCAGCTCGTACTCGCGCGCCGCGAGGGGCACCTCCTCCCCTCGCACCTGCACCCGGCGGCGGGCCGGATCCAGCCGGAAGTCGCCCCGCACGATCTCCCGCGTCGGCGCGGTGGCCGCCCTGGAACGGCGCAGCAGCGCCCCGACCCGCAGCAGCAGCTCGCGCAGCGCGAAGGGCTTCACCAGATAGTCGTCGGCGCCGGTCTCCAGCCCCTCGATGCGCTGCTCGACCTCGCCGAGCGCGGTGAGCATGATGATCGGAACGGCCGAGCGCTCTCGCGCGTCTCGCGCGAGCTCGTCGCCGCTGATGCCCGGCAGCATGCGGTCGACGATGAGCACGTCCGGCGGATCCGCCCGCACCGCGCGCTGCGCCGAGACCCCATCGCCGAACCCCTCGACGAGGTAGCCGTTCGCACCGAGATAGCGTTCGACCGCGCCGCGCACGGTGGGGTCGTCCTCGACGACCACCACCCGGGGCGGCGCGACCGCTGACGTCTCCATGCTCAGAGGCTAATCCCGTCGCGCACACCGGATCCGCGTTCCTTACAGCCCTGAAAGAACTCCCCCGCGGCGCCCGTGCCGTACCTACCGTCGATCTCGTACTCGACAGCCGGCACCTCCTCCGCCGGCGCATCCACGGAATGGAGCACTCATGCGCAAGATCGCTTTCGTCCCCGCCTCGCTCGGCGTGGCCGTCCTCGCCCTTGGTCTGTCGCTCGCGGGCTGCAGTTCGACGCCGGGCGGAACCACGCCGTCGTCGGACACGATGTCGACCTCTTCGTCGGCGCCGGGCTCGTCCCCGATGGCGTCCATGGACGACATGCACAAGACCGGGACGTTCATGGGCCTGAACGGCAAGAAGGTGGAGGGCTCCGTGACCGTGTCCGGCTCCGAGCTCATGCTCAGCGGCTTCTCCTCCGACGAGGGCCCCGACCTGCACGTGTACCTGACGAACGGCACCGACGAGGCGGCCGTCTCCGCCGGCACGCAGATCGACGCGGTGGCCTTCGACAAGGCGTCGCAGACGTTCATGCTGAGCGGCGTCGACCTCTCGAAGTACACCGAGGTCGTGATCCACTGCGACAAGGCCAAGGCGGTGTTCGGGGCCGCCGCGCTCTCATGACCGCGACGGCGGTGCGGGTCGGCCGTGGGGAGCCCGCCCGCACCGCACCCTGGCCGCTCGCCTTCGCACTTCTCGGCGCGGCGGCCAGGATCGCGGCGGGCGTGCTGTGGCTGAACGAGGGGATCCTGAAGTATCGCGCGGGATTCGGATCCGCCGACATCCTGCTCGTTGCGCAGAGCGCCGCGGGCAACAGCCGGGTGCCGTTCTTCTTCCGCCCTCTGGGCGCGCTCATGCAGGCCGCGCCCGGTCTGTTCGGCATCGCGATCCCGGCGCTCGAGGCGGGGCTGGGCGTTCTGCTCGTGCTCGGCCTCGGCCGGGTGCTGACCGTGATCGTCGCACTCGGGTCGATCGCCACGCTGATGCTCTACTGGTCGTCGGATCAGCTCATCGCGCAGTATCCGGCGATGGTGCTGCTGTCGGCCCTCGTGCTGGCGCTGCCACTGTCGGGCCGAGTCGGGATCGCCTGGTGGTGGGAGCGGCGGCGGGCTCGGACGCCGCGCGCGGAGTGAAGGCGGCTCGGGTGGCGCGCCGGGGCCTGGCGGCGCGGGTGGCGCGCGGGGGCCTGGCGGCGCGCGCCGGGTGGGGGCCCGGCGGCTGGGGCGACTCAGCTCGACTCAGCGGCTGGTCAGGGCTTGCGGAACCAGCGCTTCCTCGGCGCGGGCGTCGGGACTTCGGCGGCTGCCGCGGCTGCGGCCGCCGTCCGGCGTCCGTGCCAGGCCGCGACTTCGGCGTCCACGTCCCGGGGCTTCGTCACCACGGGCGGCCCTCCGAGCAGCTGGCGCCGCGCCTCGATCACGCGCCGGTTGAAGTCCTCCAGCACCGCACGCACGTCGCTCTCCCGCCGCAGGTCGTCGAGGTGCGCGTCGAGCTCGCGGTCCTCCACACGCAGCATGAGCGCGGGCGGGCCGAGACCGGTGAGGTTCTCCCGCTCGATCTTGCGGCGGATCCACCAGTCCGGATCGTGATGGTCGCCGATGCCGGGGATCGGCTTGCCCGCGCCGGGGAGGTCGTCGAACTGGCCCTGACGGATCGCCACCTGGATCGCGGTCTCGACGATCGCCGGCATCGTCTCGGCGTTCAGGGCGGCGGGCGGCGCCGAAGGGTGGTGCTGACCCGGGCGCTCTGCCGTTTCGTGGGCGCTCCGTGCGGCGTCATGCGCGCGGCGCACGCGGTCCGGATCCTTCATCGCGCCTCCTCCGGTCGATCGCCTCGGGTGCTCCCAGCCTATGCGGCCGCTCCCGGCCCGGACGGGCGGATCCGGCCGATTCCTTCGCACGCACGAGACTCCCCTCCGCTTCGTGCACGGGGCTGCGGACCGTCTTTCGACGGGGCCCGGACGCGGTTCAGGACCGCGGAACGAGGCGCTCGTCGTCCTCCACAGGGGCCGGTCCACGGAAGTTCTGCACAGATCGGAAACCTGCCCTGATCTGGAGGTTCGAATGTCGGAGGCCCCCTGTTGAATGGGGGTATGGCATCCACCGCGCACGAGACTCTGGAGCAGGTCGAGGACCTGCTCCGGCAGGCGTGCGCGTCGCGCGAGATGGCCTGCCAGCTCGACGGGATCTCCGATGCCGACGCGATCCGGATCCTGCAGACGTTGGGTCGGATGCAGCGGCTGCTCGACGGCGCGATCACGACCGCGACCGTACACGCCGTGCAGCGCGACGCGGGAGCCGCGTCGACGACGATCACCACCGCCGCAGGGTGCGCGGACGTGACCGAGATGCTGCGCCGGGCGCTGCGCGTGGATACGGGCGCGGCCCGCCGGTATGTGCGCGCCGCGGACGCGGTCGGGCGAGACTTCCTGCATTCCTCGGGCGAGCAGGGGGCCGCGCGATATGAGGCGCTCGGGCAGGTGCTGCGCGACGGGGAGCTCTCGACGACCGGGCTGCTCGCCGCGATCGGCCCGGTCGAGCGATCCGGGAACAGGATCAGCGCCGACGCCCGCGGCGCCGTCGACGAGATCCTCGCGACCATGGCACGCGGCCTCGATCTGCCCGACGAATACGGCAGGCCCGGCCCCGCACCGTCCACGGACGAGCTCGCACATCACGCGCAGGCCCTCATGCTCGCGCTGGACCCGGACGGCGCCGAACCCGACGACCGGAAGGCGGAGCGCAACAGGGGGTTCACGATCGGCCGGCTCCGTGACGGGGTCCGCCCGGTGCACGGCGGACTGCTGCCCGAGGTCGCGGGCGTCCTGGAGCGCCTGTTCGACGCGTTCAACAACCCCGCCGCGACGGATGCTCCGGACCTCACCGGGCGCCTCGGCGCGACGGGTGGAGACGTCTTCCACGGCCTGGGATCCGAGGGGGCGGCGACGCAGGACGCGCAGGGCTCGGTCCGGTTCGTCGAGGACGACGCGGATCCTCTCGAGCCGGTGTTCGACGGCGGCCCGAGCGCCCCGATCGACACCCGCACGCGCGCGCAGCGCAATCACGACAACCTCGCGGCGATCCTGAACATCGCGGCCGGGCATTCCGCCGTGCCCGCCCTCGGCGGGGCGGCTCCGACACTCTTGGTGTCGGTGTCGGCCGAGGACTACGCGAGCGGCACCGGGCGAGCATTCATCGAAGGCTCTGACGTCGACGCGCCCCTCAGCGTCGCTCGGCACACCGCCTGCGCAGGAGGTGTGCAGCGGGTGCTGTTCGACGGACAGGGGCAGATCGTGTCCATCGGCACGACGGCCCGCATCTTCAACGCGGCGCAGCGGCGCGCGATCCTGCTCCGCGACCGGGAGTGCCTGATCCCCGGCTGTCACACCCCCGCGACCTGGTGCGAGATCCATCACGTCCGCGAGCACGCCGAGGGCGGACCCACGCACACCGGCAACGGCGTCGCCCTGTGCTGGCACCACCACCGAACGCTCGGAATGTCCGGCTGGCAGATCCGCATGCGTCACGGCGTGCCAGAGATCCGCGGCCCCGCCTGGTGGGATCGCACCCGCACCTGGCACCGGCCTCGCACCCGCGGCGGCGCCCCCGGTGCGGTCCGAAGACTCGTCACCACCGCCCTCGCCCCACCGGGATGAGCACCGGCGGGATGCGCCACCCGCGGCGCACGCTGTCCCCGGCCGCCTCTAGGCTCGTACGGTGCACTCCCCGACGCCGAACCCGAGCCCGGGTGACAGACCGCGCCCGAGCGGGGCGCCGACCCTGAACCGCGAGATCATCCGCCTCGCGGTGCCCGCCCTCGGCGCGCTCGTGGCCGAGCCGGCGTTCCTCATGGTCGATGCTGCGCTCGTCGGACACCTCGGCACCACCCCGCTGGCGGGGCTGGGCATCGCGTCGGCGATCCTGCAGACCATCGTCGGGCTGATGATCTTCCTGGCCTACTCGACCACGCCCGCGGTCGCGCGGCGGTTCGGCGCGGGCGACCACGGCGACGCGGTGTCCGTCGGCATCGATGGCATGTGGCTCGCGCTCGGCCTCGGTGCGGTGCTCGCGGTGAGCGGTTCGCTGCTCACGCCCGCCGTGATCCCGCTGTTCGGCGCCACCCCGGAGGTCGCGGCGCAGGCCGCCGCCTACCTCGCGCCCTCCATGTGGGGGCTGCCCGCGATGCTGGTCGTCTACGCGGCGACCGGGTTGCTGCGCGGCATGCAGGACACTGTCACCCCGCTGTGGATCGCGGGCATCGGCTTCGCCGCGAACGCACTGCTGAACTGGCTCTTCATCTACGGGTTCGGCTGGGGCATCGCCGGATCCGCCTTCGGCACGGTCGTCGCGCAGTGGGGCATGGTCGGCGCCTATGTGCTCGTGATCGGTCGCCTGGCGCGCCGGCACGAGGCCTCGGTCGCACCCGAGCTGAGCGGGATCCGCGGCTCCGCGCGCTCCGGCGGCTGGCTGTTCCTGCGCACCGTGAGTCTGCGGGTGGCGCTGCTCGCGACCGTGGGCATCGCGACCGGCATCGGCACGCGCGAACTCGCCGGCTGGCAGGTCGTGTTCACGATCTTCTCCGCCGCGGCCTTCGCACTCGACGCGCTCGCGATCGCCGCGCAGGCCCTCATCGGGAAGAGCCTGGGCGCCGAGGATCCGAACGGGGCACGGCATGTGCTCGCCCGCACCGTCGCCTGGGGCGCGTGGTTCGGGGTGATCGTCGGGGTGCTCATCGCCGCGCTGTCGTCGGTCATCGGACTCGCCTTCACGGGCGACCCGGCCCTCGCCGCACTGATCCAGCCCGCCCTCATCGTGCTCGCCATCGCCCAGCCGATCGCGGGGATCGTATTCGTGCTCGACGGGGTGCTGATGGGCGCCGGCGATGCGCGCTACCTCGCCATCGCGGGCGGCCTGAACCTCGTGCCGTTCCTGCCCGCGCTCGCGATCATCGCCGCCACCGGGGTGAACGGCGTGGCCGGCCTGATCTGGCTCGCCGTCGCGTTCTTCGGCGTCTACCTGTGCGCGAGGCTCGCGACGCTCGGTCTGCGGGTGCGGACCGGACGCTGGCTCGCGCTCGAGGTCTGAGCGGACCGCCTCGGACCGGGGCCCGGCGAGGGCCCGATCCGGATCATCCGGTCCGCACAGCGCGTTTCCCCGCGACGTCGTGCACCGATTCCGTGGTCGCCGGTCAGGAACTCTCGTTCCCTGGCATTGTGGGCGGATCCACGCGACACTGAAGGGGTGCTGACCATGAACGAACCACAGGTATGGACACTCATCGGAGTGTTCGCCGCCGGGATGTTCGGCATGATCACGATCGTCACCACGATGTTCACACGTGTCGTGCGTTCGGAGATCCACTCCTTGCGCGTCGAGCTCAAGGGCGACATCGCCGAGCTGCGCGGAGAGATCCGGAACATCGACCGCGACGTCAGCGCGCTCATGAAGCACACCTTCGGCATCGACCGCGACTGACGATCGATCCGGACCGGATCCGCCCGGACCGGCGGGCATCCGGGGGCCGCGCAGACCGGCGGCCGAGCCGACCTCGACCGCCATCAACGCCCGCTGCGATGCACCTCGCGCTCCTCGATCGCATCGAGCTCCGCCGTCGCCCGCGCCCGGAGGCTGTCGGACAGCCCGCGGTCACCGATCGCCCGCGGCACCGCGGGGCGCTCCTCCGGCCGCCCGCGGTGCATCGCGTAGCCCCACGTGGCGAAGCCGAGCAGCGGTCCCCACAGCCAGAACGGCAGCACGAGGATCATCTCCAGGGCCCCCACCGGCAGCGCACCACTGCTCGTCGTGGCGACGCGCACCAGATCCACCCCACCCACCGTGAACATCACCGCCACGAATGACGCCGCGACCACCGCGAGCCCGGCCGGCACCGGACGACCGCCGACCCCGGCCATCCACTGCGGGAACCGGTCCGCCCACGGCAGGCACAGCCCGAGCGTGAGCAGCCCCGCCGCGAGCATCGCCCCGCCGAGCAGCAGGCCGACCATGAGGATGTCCGGCGCGAGTGCGCCCCTCGGCGCGAACAGCGGCCAGGGCGTCAGCCACGTGAGACGGCAGAACACGTACGGCAGCGCGCACAGCGCCGCCGCGATCGTGATCGCGCGCCGATGCCGCAGCACACCCGCAGCGAAGCGGCCCCGCACCGCGGGCTCGCCGATCGCCCAGGCGGCGAGCGCTCCCGCGGCGACGAGGTGCGCCATGGAGACCGCGAGCTCGCCGAGCCGCGGCGCGAGCGCCTCCAGCACGCGAGGCGCGAACGTGGCCAGCGGAAGCCGGAGCGCCGCGAGCACGACGACGCCGACGACGAGCGCGATCCCCACGAGGCCCCTCACGGGGCGCCGCACCGTCAGCAGCACGAGTCCGCCGACGACCAGCCCCGCCACCACCAGCACGAACGAGTAGCCGGCGACCGGGATGATCCCTCCGGGGATCAGGGCCGCCACCAGCAGCGCCACGAGCACCGCCACGATGCGCAGCCCGCCCGGGGCCGCACCGACGACCCCTCGGGCGACGCCGGCGGCCCCGCCCCTCACCCCGCGCAGCCCCAGAACCCCGACGGCCACCGCGGCGAGCCCCGCGGCGATCGACACCGCCGCGGCCGCGGGCGCCCCGACGGCGGTCGCCACGAGGCTCGGGGCCGCCCCCGAGGGGACGACGCCGGGGACCAGGACGCCGATCGCACCGAGCAGGGCGACGACCGCTCCGAGCGCAAGGGCGACGATCAGCAGCACGACACGCGTTCTGTTCCTCATGCCCCGAACGCTACGGATCCGGATCCGCCCTCCGCGTCGCCCCCGAGGACGGTTCCGGATCGCCCGCAGGGATGATCCCCGGCACGCATGCGCCTACCGGCCGGGGCGGCGGACGCCGTTCTCGTAGGCCCAGATCACGACGTGCAGGCGGTCGGCGAGCCCGAGCTTCGCGAGAATCG
>NZ_NCKN01000180.1 GCF_002257455.1 Microbacterium sp. 13-71-7 | reverse complement strand
TCGCGCGGCAGCACGCCGTCGCCGTCGCGGATCGTGACGTCGGCGCCGCCCGCGATGAGGGCGCGCACGATGTCGACGTACATCCGGGTGCCGTCGCCGAGCACGATCGCCTCGTGCAGCGCGGTCCAGTGCAGGTTGTTGACGTGATTCGGATCCACGCCCGCGGCGAGCAGGATCCTCACCGTGCCGAGGTGGCCGCGCTCGGATGCGGGGATCAGCGCGGTGCCGCCGTAGCGGTTCGTGCTGCGCAGGTCGGCGCCGTGCTCGAGCGTCGCCCGCAGGATCTCGTCGTGCCCGCGGGCGCCCGCGTAGAGGTAGGCGGAGTCGACGATGTCGTCCTTGGCGTTCACGTCGGCGCCGGCGTCGATGAGCGCGAGGGCCGCGTCGATGCGGTTGCCCTTGGTCGCGGCGATCAGGGCGGTCATGCCGCCGGATCCGCGGGCCTCCAGGTCGGCGCCCTCGGCGATCGCGGCGCGCACGGCGGCGGCGTCGCCCGCCGTCGCGGCGTCGAACAGGCGGGAGTTCAGAGCGGTCATCTCGGCCTCGGTTCTGGGAGCGGAAGAGGGGGTGCGCACCGCGGCGGGCGGAGTCGCGGTCACGGTCGGGACAGCCGGCCGCTCCGATCCGGCCGCCGTGCAGCCGGCGAGTAGCAGGGCAGCCATCCCGAGTCCGGCGATCGCGCCGGCGGTGCGCTTCCGGAGCGGGGCGCGATCGTCCCGCCGCATCGCTCCGCTCGGCGGACGAGCGGCGCACGCGGGAGTCGGGACGCGGAGCATAGAAATGGTATACCACGGCAGGATGGTCGCCTCAGGGGGCGGCGCCCACCGCGAGGGAGTGATCAGGCCCTCCCGGGTGCACGGCGAAGAACGTCGCGAGCGGAAGCGGGCCTGTTCGTGGTGTGATCGTGGCATGAGCACGATCGATCCGGACGCCGCATGGCGGGAGCGCTCGACCCGTCGGATCACGGGGGCGAGCCTGCTCCTCCCCGGCCTGTTCCTGCTCGGCGCGGGAGCCGTCCTCGGGTGGGCGCTCACCCGCGGCGCCGCGACCGGCTTCTCCGATGAGGTGCAGGATCAGGACATCGCGGCGATCATCGCCGCGATCGCCTCGTCCTTCGCACTCATGGCGGCGCTCGGCCTGTGGGTCTCCGCGGCCTCGCGCAATGCGCGCCTGCCCGGCTGGTTGACCGCGGTCGGTGTCGCGGTGCTCGGCGCGGCCGTCGGCCACGCGGTCGTCGCACTGCCGCCGGGACTGGTGCAGGAGCCGGTCGTCGGTCCGCTGGCGTTCGGACTCGCCGTCGCCGCGGTCGCCCTCCTCGGACTGGGGACGGTCGCGCGCGCGGGCAGGGCGCGGCGCCTCGACGCCGCCGACGAGCTGGTGCGCACGACGAGCCCGGTCGCCGGCTCGGTGACGAATCAGGGGTACACGCACTTCGACGAGGCGAGCCGGATCCTCACCGCGGTGACGTACACGTTCCACGACGCCGCAGGGCAGCAGCGCTGGGTCAAGCGCGCCGCGACGATCGACGTGCGCGATCCGATCGTGAACGGCGAGGAGGTCGACGTCTGGTTCGACCGCCAGGATCCGTCCGACGAGAACCGGATCGTGATCCGTCGCAGGAGATGAGCCGCGGGCTCAGCGCCAGGACTCGACGGCGTCCTTGGAGTCCTTCAGGCCGAGGCCGGTGGCCTCGCGCAGCAGCTTGATGGCCGCGATCTTCTGCTCGGCGGCGACGAGACGGCCGATCTCGGCGCGCACAGTCGGGTCGAGGGCTGCGACCGCATCGGCGACCGACGGCTCGTCGGCGTAGGAGGGGGCTCCCGCGGGGCGGGAGCCGGATCGGGTGAGCGCGACCGGGGCCGAGTCGCTCGTGCCGGGCGCGGACGGGACCCACGCATCGATCTGGTCCTTCGCCTCGCGCAGCGAGAGGCCGGAGTGCTCGCGCAGCACCTTGATCGCCGAGATCTTCTGCTCGGCGGCGACCAGAGCATCGATCTCGGCGATGACGGAGGGCGTGAGCGGGTCCGACGTCGCCGCCCGAGGCGCAAGGACGGTCCGGGCCACCGCGGGCGCGGCGGAGGACGGCGCCGCGAGGGCGGTCCCCAGCGGCTCCGGCGCCTTCGGCCGGATCGCACGAAGGGTCGCGGCGATCACGACCACGAGGACGACGATCACGCCGGCGAGGAGGATCCAGATCCAGAGGTCCATGCCGCCAGCGTACGGGCGGATCCGCCGGGGCCGCGCCCAGCGCCTTCGCACCTTGCAGGCTCTACCCTGGAAGACATGTCCGAGACTCCTGCGTCCGCCCGCTCCGGCGCGCCCGCGAAGCGCACCGCCCAGGTGCGCCCCGCCACCGAAGGATGGACGCAGAAGAAGGACGCCGAGGGGCGCCCGCTGCTGCAGTTCGCCAGCCCCAAGCGCGGCAAGCCCCCGGTGCACCTCGCCGACCTCACGCCCACCGAGCGCGTCGAGAAGGTCAAGGAGCTGGGCCTGCCCGGATTCCGCGCCAAGCAGCTCGCGACGCACTACTTCACGCACTACACCTCGGATCCGGCACACATGACGGATCTGCCCGCCGGCCAGCGCAACGAGCTCGTCGCGGGGATGCTGCCGCCGCTGCTCACGGAGGTGCGGCGCCTGGAGACCGATCGCGGCGACACGATCAAGTTCCTCTGGCGCCTGCACGACGGCGCGCTCGTCGAGTCGGTGCTCATGCGCTACCCGGGCCGCATCACGCTGTGCGTGTCGAGCCAGGCCGGTTGCGGCATGAACTGCCCGTTCTGCGCCACGGGTCAGGCCGGGCTCACGCGCAACATGTCGACGGCCGAGATCGTCGAGCAGATCGTGCGCGCCAACCGTCTCATCGCGGAGGGCGGCCTCGGCGGCAAGAAGGCCGACGACCACTCCATGGAGCGCGTGTCGAACATCGTGTTCATGGGGATGGGCGAGCCGCTCGCGAACTACAAGCGCGTGATGGATGCGGTGCGGGTCATGGTCGCACCCCAGCCCGAGGGGCTCGGCATGAGCGCCCGCGGCATCACCGTGTCGACGGTGGGCCTGGTCCCGGCGATCAACAAGCTCGCCGACGAGGACATCCCGGTCACCTTCGCGCTCTCCCTGCACGCGCCGGACGACCAGCTCCGCGATGAGCTCATCCCGGTGAACTCGCGGTGGAAGGTCGACGAGGCGCTGGACGCCGCGCGCCGTTACTTCGAGAAGACGGGCCGTCGCGTCTCGATCGAGTACGCACTGATCAAGGACATGAACGATCACCCCTGGCGCGCCGATCTGCTCGCGGAGAAGCTCAACGCCCGCGGTCGCGGCTGGGTGCACGTGAACCCGATCCCGCTGAACCCGACCCCCGGATCCATCTGGACCGCGTCGGAGAAGGACGTGCAGGACGAGTTCGTCCGCCGCCTCAACGACGCCGGCATCCCGACGACCCTCCGCGACACCCGCGGCAAGGAGATCGACGGCGCCTGCGGCCAGCTCGTCGCCACCACCGAGGACGAGGCCGCCGCCGCCGCACTGGCCTGACCCTCGACTCGCAGGTGGGGGGAGCCAGACAGGGTCTGGGTCAGGCGCGGGGGGTGCGCAGGCGGCGCAGCGTCCCGGATCCCTCGATCAGCTCGGACCAGGAGTCGACGTCGACCGCGCACTCCGCGACCGCGCAGGTCGGGAACTCGACGAAGGATCCGGTGAGCTCGGCGACCGCATCCGCCATCCCCGGGTTGTGACCCACGAGCATCGCGACCTCGACGTCGTCGGGAAGGGCGCCGGCGATGCCGAGGATCGTGCGGGCGGACGCCGCGTAGAGCGCGGGCTCCTCGGCGACGGCCAGCTCGAACGCCGCCGCGTACTCCTCGGCCGTGCGGCGCGCGCGGATCGCGGTGCTCGACACGATCCGCTGCAGGCCCACACCCTCGTCGCGCAGCCGCTGCGCCATCGCCGGGGCGTCCCGTCCGCCGCGCGCGTTCAGCGGCCGGTCGTGATCGCGCAGCCCCGCCATGCCCCAGTCGGATTTCGCATGGCGCGCCAGCAGCAGGGTCTTCATGCTCCCCAGCGTGCCACCAGGGGAGCACCGGCGCACGCCCGCGTGCCCCGGCTGCACCCCCACCTTCGAGTCGTCCCCGTGAGCGGAGCCCCTGGGGTGCGCTGGTGGGGACGACTCGGAAGTGGAGAACAGGCAGGACCACCCCACCTTCGAGTCGTCCCCGTGAGCGGAGGCCCTGGGGTGCGCTGGTGGGGACGACTCGAAGATGGAGAGGGGGTTAGGGACGCTCGCCGAGCAGGTGGGGGCGGATCTCGGCCAGGCGGGATTGGAGCGCCTCGAGGAACGCGGCGATCGCGGGTTGGTTCAGCGCCTCCGGGCGCGCGATGAGCCAGTACGGCAGCCGCTCGTCGATCTCGTCCGGCAGCACGCGCACCAGATCCTCGTGCTGGTCCGCGAGGAACGCGGGCAGCAGCCCGTAGCCGGCGCCGCCGCGGGTCGCGTCGACGTGCACGTACACGTTCGTGCTCGCGACGGCGTCGATCATGCCCGGCACCGCCCGCCGCGCGTCGTCGAGGGAGTCGACGTGCAGCATCGACTCGATGAAGTACACGAGGGGCTGCCCGACGAGCTCCTCCGGATCCCGCGGCGCCCGATGCTCGCGCAGCCAGTCGCGGCTCGCGTAGAGGCCGAGCGCGTAGTCGGCGAGGTGGATCGCCCGCGCCCGCCGCACCTGCGGACGCCCCACCACGACCTCGAGGTCGGCACCCGCGCGCTGATGCGAGGCCTGCCGGGTGCCCGTGATGAGCTCGAGCTGCACCTCGGGATGGGTGCGCCGCAGAGCGGCCATCGCGGGTGCGGCCACGAATCCGCTGAAGCCGTCCGTCGCGGACAGTCGGATCAGCCCTCCGATCCGCGCGGTGTCCCCGCCGTCCAGCCGTCCGAGCGCTCGCTCCACGCCCTCGGCCGCGGCCAGGGCGCGGGAGCCGAGCGGCGTGAGCTCCCACCCCGCCCCCTCGCGCGAGAGCACGCGCCCGCCCAGCTGCGCCTCGAGGGCGGCGATCCGGCGCGCGACCGTGGTGTGGTTCAGCCCGAGCTGCTGCCCGGCAGCGGTGAACCGGCCGCTGCGCGCCACCGCGAGCAGTACGAGCAGGTCGTCCGCGCTGAGCGGCGGTGCGGGGAAGTGCGCGTCCATCTGTGCAGTTTTGCATAGCCGGATCCCCTTCCGTCGTGCGCGAGGGTGAACTACCGTGCAGGCATGGCAGCGCAGCGATCCCCGGGACCCGACACCGACCTCCGGGGGCGTACCGCCCTCGTCACCGGCGCCGGAAGCGGCATCGGGGCCGCGTGCGCCAGGGCGCTCGCGCGGGACGGCGCACACGTGCTGCTGCTCGACCGCGACGCCGAAGGGGCGGCCGCGGTGGCCGCGGAGATCGGCGGCGAGGCCCTCGCGATCGACCTCGGCGATCTGGACGGGCTCGCGGCGCGCAGCTTCGACGCCGACATCCTCGTGAACAACGCCGGGCTCCAGACCGTCGCGCCCATCGTCGAGTTCGACCCCCTGATGTTCCGCCGGATGCTCGACATCATGGTCACGGCGCCGTTCCTGCTCATCCGGGCCGTGCTGCCAGGGATGTACGCCCGCGAGTGGGGGCGGATCGTCAACATCAGCTCCGTGCACGGCCTGCGCGCGAGCGAGTACAAGTCGGCCTACGTCACCGCCAAGCACGCGCTCGAGGGACTCTCCAAGGTGACGGCGCTCGAGGGCGGCCCGCACGGCGTCACGAGCAACTGCATCAACCCCGGTTACGTCAACACGCCTCTCGTGCAGAAGCAGATCGCGGACCAGGCCCGCACGCACGGCATCCCCGAGACCGATGTCATCGAGAAGGTCATGCTCGTCGAGTCGGCGATCAAGCGCCTGCTCGAGCCCGACGAGGTGGCGGATCTGGCCCGCTGGCTGTGCGGCCCGACCGCCGGCTCGGTCACCGGAGCGTCGTACACGATGGACGGCGGATGGAGCGCCCGGTGACCGGCGACAGGGCGACCGGCGACGGCACGGACGGCCCGGCGGGTGCGGACGGCACGGATCCGGCGCTCGCCGTCACATCCTTCGGTCCCGCCTCCGACGCTCATGCGGTCCTCGCGATCCACGGCATCACCGCCAACGGCCGCTCCTGGGACACGGTCGCCGCGCTCCTGCCCGCCCGGCGCATCCTCGCCCCCGACCTGAGGGGGAGGGCGCGCAGCAACGCCCTTCCCGGGCCGTACGGGCTGCGCCGGCACGCCGAAGACCTCGCCGCGGTGCTGGAGGCGGACGGCGGCGGCGCACGCACGATCCTCGGGCATTCGATGGGCGCCTTCGTCGCGGTCGCGCTCGCCGCAGCGCGGCCCGACCTCGTGGCCCGCCTCGTGCTCGTCGACGGCGGCTTCCCGCTCGCGCTGCCGCCAGGGGTGAGCCCGGACGATCTCGACATCGCCGCGCTCCTGGGCCCCGCCGCTCAGCGGCTGTCCATGGAGTTCCGCGACGAGGAGGCGTACCTCGACTTCTGGCGGATCCATCCCGCCTTCGCCCGTGACTGGTCCCGCGCGATCGAGACGTACGCGCGGCACGACCTGGACGGATCCGCCCCGCACCTTCGCTCATCGACGGTCGCCGCCGCGATGCTGCAGGACGGCGGCGAGCTGTACGGGCCGGACTGGTACCTCGACGCGCTGCGCGGTCTGCGCATGCCCGTGACGGTGCTGCGCGCGCCTCGGGGGCTGCTCGACGCGGATCCGCTCTACGCTCCCGGCGCCCTCGAGCGGTTCCGCCCGCTCGTGTCGCAGCTGCGGATCGTCGAGGTGCCCGACGTGAACCACTACACGATCCTGTTCGCCGAGCGGGGCGCCGCGCGCGTCGCCGCCGAGGTGGACGCCCGCCCCTGACCGCCTTCCCCCCGCCGCTCTCCCGAAGGAGCCGACATGACCGCCCCCTTGTTCGACGGCATCACCGCGCGACGCGTCGAGACGCCGCGCTACACGGCGAACGTGCTCGAACGCCCTGCCGCGGATCCGGCGTCGCCGGCCGCGACCGTCGTGTTCGTGCATGGCAACGTGTCCTCCGCGCTCTTCTACCAGCCGACGATGCTCGCGCTCCCGGCTGAGGTGCGCGCGCTCGCGATCGACCTCCGCGGCTTCGGCGAGAGCGAGACCAAGCCCGTCGACGCGACCAGAGGACTGCGCGACTTCGCCGACGACGTGCGCGCGGTGCTCGACGCCCTCGACCTCGACGCCGCGCACCTCGTCGGCTGGAGCATGGGCGGCGGCGTCGTGCTGCAGGTCGCCCTGGATGCGCCGGAGCGCGTGCTCTCGCGCACCCTCGAGTCGCCGGTGTCGCCGTACGGCTTCGGCGGCACGCACGGCCCGGACGGCGTGCGCAACGATGTCGACGGCGCCGGCACGGGCGGTGGCGGGGCGAACCCCGACTTCGTGGCGCGGCTGGACGCGGGCGACACGACGGACGAGGCGCAGACCTCGCCGCGCACCGTCTACCGCACGGCGTACGTCGCGCGGCCCGAGACGCAGGCCCCGTTCGAGGATCTCTGGGTCGCCTCGATGCTCACGACCAAGACGGGTCTCGACAACTACCCGGGCGACGCGGTCGGATCCGACAACTGGCCGGGATTCGCCGCCGGCACCCGCGGCGTGCTCAACACGATGGCGCCGCAGCATCTGGATCTGTCCGGCATCGTGGATCTGTCCGTGAAGCCGCGGATCCTCTGGATCCGGGGAGCGAAGGACGCGATCGTGTCGGACGCCTCGTTCTTCGACCTCAACCAGCTCGGCGCGCTCGGCGTGATCCCGGGCTGGCCGGGGGAGGCGGTGGCGCCGGTGCAGCCGATGGTGACCCAGACCAGGGCGGTGCTCGAGCGCTACGCCGCACGCGGCGGGGAGTACCGCGAGGTCGTCCTGCCGGAGGCCGGGCACGCCCCGCACCTCGACGAGGCCGAGGTCTTCGACCGCGAGCTCGCCGCCCACCTCGCCCTCTGACCCTCCCCATCTCCGCGTCGTCCCCGTGAGGGGACCCCATGGCGTGCGCTGACGGGGACGACGCGGAGGTGGACGGGGCTCAGGCGCTGGCGGGCGCGAGGGCGGGCTCCGGTGAGGGCTGCGTCGGGGGCGCGGTCTTCGCGTCGCGCGCGCCGTCGGCGGCGCCGAGCCGAGCGGCACGATCGAACCAGGCCCCGATGCGCGCCGGGGAGGCGTCCTTCACGCCGAGCATCCGGGTGGTCCGCACGTCCTTGATGCCGCAGAACCGCATCGTCCCACGCGTGACGTGCGTCTGCCCCGGCAGACCGGTGAAGGGCGTGAAGTACCAGGGCGTATCCGCGAGCAGCAGCAGTCTTCCGTGCGGCGCGCTCAGCAGCCCCTCGGAGAGCCCGGAGGGGCGGTACCGGTACTCCTGCTGGGGCAGCAGGCTCCGGTCGAAGAACCCCTTGAGCAGCGCGGGCACCGATCCCCACCACAGCGGCGTCGCGACGACGACGGTCCGGGCCGCGTGCAGGGCCTCCCGGGCCTCGACGAGGTCGGGTTCGAGCGTCATGCGCTCGCGGTAGCCGAAGCGCAGGTTGGGATCGAAGGCGAGATCGCGCAGCGCGAG
>NZ_NCKN01000179.1 GCF_002257455.1 Microbacterium sp. 13-71-7 | reverse complement strand
CCAGGTGTACTTCAAATATCCGACCGGGCCCGAGCAGGATGCGTTCTTCGCCTCCGCCGCCGACACGATCTTCTCCGCCGTCACCTCGGGCAAGGCCTCGCCAGTGAAGCTGATCCAGGCCCTGTTCCGAGCGTCGGACGAGGGGCGGCTCCTCTACCTGAGCAACGACCCGCAGCAGACCACGCTGGTCGACAACTCCCGGATGAGCGGCATCATGCCGACGGCGGACAAGGATCGGAGCGTTCTCGGCGTCTTCCTGAATGACAACACCGGTTCGAAGAAGAGCTACTACCTGGACATGAAGATCGACGCGTGCCGCACGGATCAGACGGTCAAGAGCACAGTGACTCTCACCTCGAGTCTGACCGAGCAAGCGGCTGCCGGCCTGCCGTACTACATCAAGGGCCCTTACTTCGCGGCGGGGGACATCAGCAGTTTCGCCGTGTTCTACGGCCCCGTCGGCGGATCGCTCTCCGACATCACGATCGACGGGCAGCCCGCGAACATCCTCAGTCAGGGCGAGCACCTCGGCCGTCCGGCGGTGAAGATCGAGGTCTTCAGCCACTTCGCCGACACGCACACCGTGAACGTCGAGTTCGCGGCGCCGGGGCCGGGCGGGCCGCTCGAGGTCTGGACGACCCCGATGTCCCGGGCGACGCCGACGACCGTCGAGCCGACCTGCAAGTAGCGTCGGGTCAGGATCCGCTGTCCGCCGTCCGGCCGCGGGCGATCGCGCGGAGGATCGCCCGGGCGACCACCAGACCCACGGCCGTGCCGAGCGTGTTGGCGATCACGTCGGAGAGCGTCGAATAGCGGCTCGGAATGGCCAGCTGCACGAGCTCGATGACCGTGCTCGCGGCGCACCCCACGGCGACGATCGCCCATGCGGGCATCCGCCGCCAGCCCACGGCGAGGAGCGCTCCCAGCGGCACGAACAGAGCGATGTTCGCCGTGAACTCGAACACCGTGTAGGCGGCGTCCCCAGGGACGCCCCACGTCGCGACCAGTCGCGCGAGCACCGCGACGACACCCGTCACCTTGCCGGCCTCATCCGCGGGCAACCACGTGAGCAGCAGCACGGCGATCGCGTACGGCACGAGCACGATCCGCGCGGTCAGGGCGAGACGTCGTGCCGCCGGGCGCGAAGAGTCCGGAACGTCCGTCATCGGCGGGGAGGCAAGGGGCACGAACAGCAGGATAGGCGGCGCGACGCGCTCAGACCTGGACGAACCCCCGCAGCTCACGCGCGAAGCGGTCGGCCCCGAACCTCGCGGTCAGGATCGCGGAGTCGAACGGGGCGAGCCGCAGTGCGGCGTCGATGGCCGCGGCGAGGTCCGTCGGATCCGTGGATGCGGCGATCACCCCCGAGACGCCCGGCACGATCGTCTCGATCTGGCCGCCGACCGGCCCGGTGACGACAGGAGTGCCCGCCGCCTGCGCCTCGACCGGCACGATCCCGAAGTCCTCGATGGGCGGGAAGACGAAGACCGCGCTGCGCTGCATGAGCGCGTACATGAGCGCGTCGGAGGGACCGATCACGAACTCGACGGGGATGCGCGCCTCAGCCGCGCACGCGCGGAGCCGCGACTCGTCCGGTCCCCGCCCGACGATGACCGCGGGCAGGCCAGCGCGATCGGCGGCGGCGATGACGAGATCCAGCGCCTTGTACGGCGTGAACCGCGACGCGCCCATGACGAAGGTCTCGGGGAGCCCTTCGAGGATGCAGCGCTCCTCGGCGTCGAGGACCTGCGCGCCCGCGTCCGCCTGCGCGCGGATCGCCTCGACCGCCACCGGCGGGTGGATCACGGTCGCCTCGCGCTCCCACGCCCGCGCGATCCGATCGCGGACGAAGCAGCTGTTCGCCGCGATCGCCGTGGCCTCCTGCGCGCGGCGACGATCGACTCCGCGGAACAGCGGCGATACGGCGCGGACGATCGCGTGCCGTCCGCGCTCATCCGACTCCGGATCCCAGAGGTAGCGGGCCGGGCTGTGGGCGTAGACGAACTTCGGCACCGACGGATCGGGCACGCGCACGTGATGGGCGAAGACGTAGGAGCTGGCCAGCACCCAGTCGAGGTCAGCGCGCACCGGCGCACGGCGCCACGTCGCATCCAGCAGGGGGAGCGCGGCGGCCTTGTGCTTACGGAAGGGGGTGCGGGAGAGCCAGGACTCGGAGACGCGGCCCGCCTCGAACCGGCCGGGGGCGTCGTTCCACAGGCAGAAGATCTCGGAGTCGTGGAAGACCTCGCCCATGGAGTCCAGCACCCGCTCCGCGCCGCCGGAGCTCTCGATCCACTCGGTGACGATCAGCCCGGCCATGGCGCGCTCGCAGCGGGTCAGTAGGCGCCGGCGCCGGTGAGGACCACGCGCATCGTGCGCCAGAGGATCACCAGGTCACCGGTCAGCGACCAGTTCTCCACGTAGAAGAGATCGAGACGCACGCTGTCGTCCCACGACAGGTCGGAGCGCCCGTTGACCTGCCACAGGCCCGTGATGCCGGGGCGGACGAGGAAGCGGCGCTGCGTGCGGTGGTCGTAGTGCTCCGCCTCGGAGGTGAGCGGAGGGCGCGGGCCCACGAGGGACATGTTGCCCCGCAGCACGTTGATCAGCTGCGGCAGCTCGTCGAGGCTGTGCCGGCGCAGAGCGCGCCCCACGGCGGTCACCCGAGGATCGTTCCGCATCTTGAACAGCACGGCGTTGCCGTCGCTCTGGTCCAGCAGCGAAGGCAGCTGATCCTCGGCGTTGACGACCATGGTGCGGAACTTGAGCATCTCGAAGCGCCTGCCGCCCACGCCGATGCGCTGCTGGCGGAAGAGCGCCTTGCCTCCGTCCTGCCGCACGCACACGGCGAGGACCGCGAAGATCGGGCTCAGCACGACGAGGGCGAGCACGGAGCCCACGATGTCGAACGTGCGCTTGGCCAGGTACTTCGTCCCCTCGAAGGCGGGGTAGTCGACCTGGATCAGCGGAAGGCCCGGTGCGGGGATCGAGTGCAGCCGCGGCCCGGCGATGCCGGTGAGGGCGGGAGCGACCAGCAGCTCGATCTTCGCCGCCTCCAGCTCCCAGCCGAGCTCCTGCAGCGCCTCGGGGCTGATGCGATCGGATCCGCTGTACACGACCGTGTCCGCCCCCGAAGCGAGGACCGCTTCGAGCGCGCTGTCGAAGCCGGCGAGCACGGGGACCCCCGGGAGGAGATCCTGATCGCTGCCATTCTCCGTCACGGCGCCGAGAAGCTGGACGCCCAGCCCCGGTTCGCGCAGGATCGAGGCGCCGACATGGCGCGACTTCTCGCGCTCGCCCAGCACCACGGCGTGATGCGCGAAGCGACCGTGGGTGCGCTGGGTGAGCAGCCAGCGCCGCCATTGCCATCGTCCGAGGAACAGCAGCACGAGCCCGATCGGGAACGCGACGAGCACGTAGCCCCGGGCGAGCTGCAGCTGGAACCCGAAGGCGAGGATCGCGAGCACACCGAACAGCCGGATCGTCGCGTCCGCGACCCGCTTGTACTCGAGCGAACCGCCGCCGACGACCTTTGCGTTCCGCGAGCCGGACAGCTGCAGCGTGAGCGACCACACCAGGGCCAGCGCGATCGAGAACATCGAGTACTCGAGCTCCGCGTTCAGGAGGTTGAGCCCCACGACGCGGGAGTCACCGAATCCGAATCGTGCGATCTGCGCGAAGGCGACCGCCGCGCAGACGACGATCGTATCGGTGACGGCGAGGCGCTTCGCATAGGCGTGGCGCCAGAGGGCGACGGCGTGCGCCGTCGCTACGAAATCGACTTTTCCAGACACTCCCCAGAACTCCCCAGAACCGTTCCCACAACGGCGGATGGCAAGGGCCATCCTCCCCGGACCACAGCCCTCCCATAGGCGGTCGTCCGTCCCCGATCGGGGGCTGCTCTTTCGGGTCGAGAAGCTTCCGAGTCGGCAACCGCACCCTCCCAAAGGATGCGGCGTGGCTTCATGCTAGCCCCGAGAGGCCCCGGAATCCATAGGGCGGAATATCGGATCTCGCTGCCGCGGTCCGATCAGCGGCCGGCGGAGCGGCGTCGGAGCGCGTCGGCGACCTCGATCGCGAGCAGCCCGACGCAGGCGCCCGCGGTGTTCGCGATCACGTCGGCGACGGTCGCGCTGCGATCGGACAGGAACAGGCCCTGCACCGTCTCGATCGTGCAGGTCGTGAGGAAGCCGATCGGGACCACGAGATAGCGATGCCGGGGGAGGAGCATCGCGAGGAAGAGCCCGAGCGGGATGAACATCGCCACGTTCGCGATGAACTCGACGCGCACGAGCGTCAGCCCGGGGAAGCCGGCGGTCACCCTGCGGATCCAGGGGTCGAGGGCGGAGAGGAACGGCTCGGGCCAGAACACGATCACCGCGACGACGATCGCGTACGCGATCATCCAGAACAGTGCCCGGCGCAGCCGAGGCTGCCCGGGCACTGCGCCGGTGGTGTTCTCAGAGAGCGAGTCGCTCACGAACGACCTCGGCGAGCTGGTGCGCGTACTCGTGCGCCGACTTCTCGTCGGCGGCCTCGACCATCACGCGGACGAGCTGCTCGGTGCCGGACGGGCGCAGCAGCACGCGGCCGGTGTCGCCGAGCTCGGCCTCGACCGCCTTGACGGCCTTCTGCACGTGCTCGTCGTCGGTCTTGGTGCGGTCGACGTCCTTGACGTTGACGAGCTTCTGCGGGTAGACGGTCATGATCGAGGCGAGCTCGGCCAGCGTCTTCTTCTGGCGTGCCATCTCGGCCACGAGGTGCAGGCCCGTGAGCACGCCGTCACCGGTGGTGGCGAAGTCGCTCATGATGACGTGGCCCGACTGCTCGCCGCCCAGCGAGTAGCCGCCGGCGTTCATGTCCTCGAGCACGTAACGATCGCCGACCGCGGTCTGACGCACGGTGATGCCCTGCTCGCGCATGGCGACGTGCAGGCCGAGGTTGCTCATCACGGTGGCGACGAGCGTGTTCTCGGCCAGGCGCCCGCGATCCTTCATCGCGACCGCGAGGATCGCCATGATCTGGTCGCCGTCGATGACGTTTCCCTCGGCGTCGACGGCGAGGCAGCGATCCGCGTCGCCGTCGTGGGCGATGCCCACGTCGGCGCCCACGCGGACGACCTCGGCGGCGAGCTTGTCGAGATGCGTGGATCCGACGCCGTCGTTGATGTTGATCCCGTCGGGATCCGCACCGATCACGGTCACCTTGGCGCCTGCATTGCTGAAGGCCTCGGGGGAGGCGCCGCTCGCGGCGCCGTGCGCGCAGTCGAGCACCACGTGGATGCCGTCGAGGCGGTGCGGCAGCGACGCCAGCAGGTGTATGACGTAGCGGTCCTCTGCGTCGGAGAAGCGGCTGACCCGGCCGACGTCGGCACCGGTGGGGCGCAGCTTCTCGCCGGCCATGGCCTCTTCGATGCGCTGCTCGACGACGTCGGGGAGCTTCACGCCTCCGCGGGCGAAGATCTTGATGCCGTTGTCGGGCGCCGGGTTGTGCGACGCGGAGATCATCACGCCGAAGTCGGCGTCGATGTCGGCGATGAGGAACGCCGCGGCCGGGGTCGGCAGCGTGCCCGCATCGAGCACGTCGACGCCGGAGGAGGCGAGGCCCGCCTCGACGGCGGCGCTGAGGAAGTGCCCGGAGATGCGCGGGTCGCGGGCGACCACGGCGGTGAGGCGCTTGCCGGCGGCCTTGCGAGCCTCGGCAATACGGCCCTGGCCCAGGACGACAGCAGTCGCCTGGGCCAGGGTGAGCGCGATATCGGCGGTGAGGGGGCCGTTGGCCAGCCCCCGCACCCCGTCCGTACCGAACAGAGCCATAGAGGTCTGCGCGGCTTAACGCTTCGAGTACTGAGGCGCCTTGCGGGCCTTCTTGAGACCAGCCTTCTTGCGCTCCTTGACGCGAGCGTCGCGCGAGAGGAAGCCGGCCTTCTTGAGGGTCGGGCGGTTGTTCTCGACGTCGATCTCGTTCAGCGCGCGGGCGATGCCCAGGCGCAGCGCACCGGCCTGGCCCGAGGGGCCACCGCCGGAGATGCGGGCGATCACGTCGTACGCACCCGTGAGGTTCAGCACCGTGAACGGGTCGTTGATCAGCTGCTGGTGCAGCTTGTTCGGGAAGTAGTCCTCGATCGAGCGGCCGTTCACCGTGATGGTGCCGGCGCCCGGGACCAGGCGCACGCGGGCGATGGCCTGCTTGCGACGACCCACGGCAGCGCCGGGGACGGTCAGAACGGGACGCGGAGCGGTCTCGACGGCGGCGGCCTCAGGGGTCTCGGTCGAGAAGGTCTGCGGGAATTCGGTGGTGTCGTTGTCAGCCACGAGTATGTCCTTATTCGTAACGGCGCTTACTGGGCGACCTGGTCGAGGGTGTACGTCTTCGGCTGCTGAGCGGCGTGCGGGTGCTCGGAGCCGGTGTAGACCTTGAGCTTCGCCAGCTGCTGGCGGCCCAGGCTGTTCTTCGGGAGCATGCCGCGGATGGCCTTCTCCACAGCGCGGACGGGGTTCTTCTCGAGCAGCTCGGAGTAGGCGACGGCCTTGAGCCCGCCCGGGTGACCCGAGTGGCGGTAGGCGATCTTCTTCTGGAGCTTCTGACCGGTGAGCGCGACCTTGTCGGCGTTCACGATGATGACGAAGTCACCCGAGTCGATGTGGTTGGCGAAGGTGGCCTTGTGCTTGCCGCGCAGGAGCGCTGCGGCGTGCGAGGCGAGGCGACCGAGAACGACGTCGGTGGCGTCGATGACGACCCAGTCACGCTGGACCTGCCCGGCCTTGGGGGTGTAAGTGCGCGTCACAATAGTGCTGCTTTCTTGTTCGAACGGAGAGGTTCGTGAATCCCACTCCGGGGTGGTTCTCATCGGTTCCCGAGCTTGTCGAGAGGTCGAAGGGGAACACGCCAGTGGAGGGCTCACGTTCGTGCGTGCGACCAGCAGTGATCGCACACCAAAGACAGAGCCTACGGCATGGATCCGCATCCTCCAAAACGGTGGGCGCTGACCGGAGGCTCGCATCCGCCCGGTAGGTCGCTCGGGAGACGCCTGCGCGGCTTTGCCCGAGACGCTATCGGTCGCGCGCGTTGTGACGTAGTCTGCACAGTGCAGCCGGCCTGAGGCTGCGATGCCTGTGGGAGGCATCTGCTGTGCCACTGGGGAGGCACTGATGAGCGACGCTGCGCGACCGCTGAAGACGGTCGAGACACCGACGATCGATGACCGCGCCGAGGTGCGTGCGAGAACGGCGCTCGCGCCGCTCGCCGAACGGGCGCAACCGTGGGCGCTCGCCGAAGGCGCGCACTGGGCCGTGCGCCGGAGCCCTGCCCGATTCGAGCGCGTCTTCATCGCCGCGAACAACGGCGGCATCGGCGGGGGCGAGGTCATGCTGCTGCGCCTGGCCGGAGCGATGCAGGCGCTGGGCGTCGACGTCACCGTGGTCGCGCCCGCACCGTCGGCGGTGCTGAACGAGGCCCTGCATCGCGGACTGCCCGCGATCGGGCTCGCCGCGCGCAGACGCGCCACCTGGATGTGGGCGCTGCGGCGGTGGGACCGCGTGCGCCCGGAGGGCCTGCTCTGGTGCAACGGCCTCGTGCCCTCGCTCGCGACCGCACGCCGCGCGGGACGCCTGGTGCACCTGCACCAGGAGCCGGCCGGCATCCGCCGGCTGCTGGCGAAGCTTGCACGGCGCGACGCGGTGACCACGCTGGTGCCGTCCCACGCGATGCTGGAGACGGTGCCGGAGGCGCTCGTGCTCCCGAACTGGACCGAGCGGATCCGCCGGGCGAAGCCGGCCCCCGACAAGGACGGGCGGATCCGCATCGGGTTCCTCGGACGGCTCGGGCTCGACAAGGGCGTGCACATCCTGGCCGACGCCCTCGGGCTGCTCGAGGACCGCATGCCTGGTCGGTTCCGGCTCGTGCTCGCGGGCGAGCCGCTGTTCGTGCCGGAGGAGGACCTCGTGGTCATGGAAGAGGCGCTGGGACCCGTCGCGCGGCTCACGCACCGCGCGGGCTGGGTCGACACCGCGGACTTCTTCGACACGATCGACCTGCTCGTGGTGCCGTCGGTCGTCCCGGAGTCGTTCGGGCTCGTCGCCGCCGAGGCGATGGCCGCCAGGGTGCCGCTGATCGTGAGCGATGCGGGGGCGCTGCCCGAGGTCGTGGGAGACGCCGCGCAGGTGGTTCCCGCGGGGGATGCCGTCGCGCTCGCGGATCGGATCGCGGCGCTGGCGACGGGCGAGACGCCCGCCCGCCGGGGTCCGCTGTTCGAGCGCTGGTTCGCGGAGTTCTCTCCGGCCGCGGGGGTCGCGCGGATGCGGGAGCTGGTGGACACGCTGGGTGTGCGGCGGGGCGGCCCGCCGCAGGCCTGACGGCGGGAGCGCCGGCGCCGGTTCGGGCGCTGGGTTCGGGGCGCTGGTTTCGGGGCGTGCTCGTGGTGCGCCGGGCTTGGGGCGTGCTCGCGGTGCGCCGACGCCCCCTTGCAGTGTCGAGGCCCCCTCGCAGGGGCGCGCCCCCGAGGGGGCGTGGATGCTGAGAGGGGGCCTCGACGCAGAGCGGTGCCCGTGAGGCGGCGCGCCCCGTTGCGGGTGTGCCGCTGGCGGCCCGGGGCAGGCCGCCCCCTTGCAGTGTCGAGGCCCCCTCGCAGTATCG
>NZ_NCKN01000178.1 GCF_002257455.1 Microbacterium sp. 13-71-7 | reverse complement strand
GGGCGGCCCTTGCTGCAGAGTCCTCTGCTCGGGGCGATAGGTTCGTGGGGACGCGCCTTGTCGAGCTGCGAGGGGTCGGGGTGTTGCGTCATGGTGGGGGGGTAACGATGGATGCGCCGATCGGAGAGGTGCTCGCCCGAGCTCGTCGTCTCGTCGAAGAGGGGGAGCAAGGATCCGCGCGAGCTGCGCTGTTCGCAGAGCTCTCGCGTGCGCACCCCGCGGAGGATCCGGTCCAGGCGTGGGAGATCGCCGAGGCGACCCGGCTGCTGGTGCGTCTCGACGTCCCGGTGGAGACGGCGTCGATCGTCGACGAGCATCTCGAGCGGATGTCTGCGCTGACGCGCGGGTTCGACGACGACCGCACGAGGGAGGCGCGCGCCGCCGCTGAACTCGAACGCATCGAGTTCATCCACGATGTGGACGGTCTCGACCCGGTTCTTCATGTGGAGATCCTGCAGCGCGCCACGGCTCTCGACGAGAGGCTGCGGGATGCGCCGCAGGTCGGGGTCCGCCGCGTGGCGGCGGAGGCGGCGCTGACGGCGCAGCTGATCCGCAGGTGGCTGGAGCAGGACCCGGTGTCGATCGCCGTCGCGCTGGAGGCCCTGGCTGTGCGTCTGGGCGGAGAGAGCGATGACAGGCTCCGCACGATCCGCCTCGACGCGCTGGTGACGTCGTCGCGGTTGCGTCTGGAGCACGGGCTCGACCTCGAGGGTGTTCGCGAGATCCTGTCGGGGGTGCTGCGCGATGTCGACCTCGTCCCCGGAGCAGCGGGTCTGGGACTGCGTGCGTCACTCCTGCTCGTCGACCTCGATCTCGCTGAGGGCCTGGACCCCGCCGATGCGGTGGTGCGCGCGCGGGCGCTGCTGATCGCTCACGACGCCGCCGATCATGACGCGTGGCGCGCTGGTCTGGCTGTTCGTCATCTCCACGGGATCCTCGAGCGGCTCGAGGATCAGCCCCGAATCGGCGTCGAGGAGGAGGAGTGGAGACGGCTCCTCGAGGCCTACGCCACGGCCCGGGATCCGGGCGCGCGATCGACCGTATTGGCGGAGGTGCTGCAGGCCGCGGGAAGCGCATCGCAGGTGACCGCGAGGATGCTGGCCGTCCTCATCCACGCCGACGCGCTGTATCGGCAGGATCCGGATCCGCAGACGGAGCATGCCCGCTTCGCCATCGCCGCACGGATCGCCACGGCGCTGGGTCATCCGGATGACGCGGCGGCACGAACACGTGACCTGCCTCGCCGCGACCCGGGCGAGGCGGTGCGCTTCTCGGCCGAGACGGAGGAGCGGTTCGCGACCTTGTGGCACCGTCGCGAGTCCGTGTCGTGGATGGCCGCACTGCTCGTGGATCGCGCTCTGCGTCTGTCCGATCTTGGTCGCCGGGATGAGGCCCTGGCAACGCTGACGGCGATGCGGGCGAAGGTCCGGGCCTCCGGCTTCGAAGAGGCTCGGCTGGAGCGCGCCCAGGCGATGTACTGGACCCCGAGGTTCCGCCTGGAAGCCGGTCAGGTTCAGGAGGCTCTGGGCGACATCAGGGCCGGCCTGCAGGAGTTCGGTGCGGATCCCGACGCCCGGGTGCGCCTGTGGGCGGCCAACGCGCTCTGGTCGGCCTGGCGCTCCGGCCGTCTCGACGCCCTCGCCGCCGCGCGGCTGCGAGCGGAGTTCGCCACCTGGTTCGGCGAGGACTCCGACCCGGCGATCCGCCGACGTGACGCCACGAGGCGGCTGAGCGATGCGATCGCCGCACACGAGGCGGGGAGGGCGGACGATGCGATCGCCCTCTTCCGGGAGATCGAGGAGCGCTTCGGCGCACTCGACGACGAGGACGTCGCGGACACGGTGCGGCTGGCGCGCGAGAACATCCGCATCCTCACGACCACGACCACCACGGGCGATCCGGGGAGCGCCCTGTACCGGTCGCTGAGCGACCGCCTCTACGCTGCCGATGACCTTGCACATAAGGGGCAGCTCGCCGCGGCCGAGACGCACTGGGCGGCGATCATCGATGCGACGTCCCAGGCGGACGATGTGGACCTGGCGATGCTGCGCCTCGCTGCTCTGGACGCCTGGGCCGGACATGCCCAGGACGCCGGACGCTGGGAGCAGGTCGCGGATCTGTCCCGCCGGGCGACCGTGCTGCATCCCGGAGCGGATACCCGGGCGCGACGAGTGCAAGCCCGCGCATACTTCCGCCTCGGCGTCGCACTCAGTCGATCAGGACGCTCACGAGAGGCGATCGCCGCGTACGAGGCTCTCGATCTCCTGGGCGCGGAATCGACCGATCACGACGTGCAGGTCGCTCGCCAGCAGGCGGTGTTCAACCGTGCGGTGGCGATCGATGACCTCGGTGATGCGGCGGCCGTCGATGCCTACGAGCACGTCGTCGCGGTCCACAACCAGTCGACTGACACTCCGACGGGACGACTGCGCGTCGCGAAGGCCCTTCGCAACCAAGCAGTGCTCTTCACCGCTCTCGGGCGCGCCGCGGATGCCGCTGCGGCTCATCGTCGTGTGCTCGATCTCGCCGCGGGCGCGCTGGAGCCAGAGCTCCTCTCCCGGGTGAAGGACTCGGCGTTCGAGTTCGCCGCCGCCCTCTCCGCGCTCGGCGACCATTCCTCGGCGCTCGCAACCTTCGAGTGGATCCGCGCGACGCCGCAGTTGGCGCTGGACCCCGCCGAGCTCCGCGATCTCGCGCGGCGCGAGAAGAACGCGAGGCGAGGAAGAAGACGATGAGGGCGCTCTCCCCACGGTTCTCCCGTCCGCTGGCGGCTCTGGCCGTCCTGGTGCTGCCCGTCTCGCTGGGGGCGTGCTCGTCGCCGATGGACGTCACAGAGGCCGAGCGCGCCGCCCACGCGACCTGCGAGATCCTTCGCCCGCTTCCGGGCGTCGAGTCGGCGCACTGCGCCGTAGACGACGGCGGGTTCGACGCGGGGATCTCGAGGGATACGGACGTCGAACTGGATCGGAGTGCGACGGCGGAGCAGGCGCACCGCGTGATCACCACCTGGCTGTCCTCCAAGGACGGAGGCTTCGACGAATACGAGGTCCCCGGTTCTCGCGCGACCCCGTTGCATCTGACCATCGCGACCGCCACGGAGGCCGCTTTCACCGTCAGCCCCGGTTCTGCGCCCACCGGAGTCGCCTTCGTCCAGGAATGGCTGGGCCGTGCGCAGAACGGCATGCCGATCTCGGCTTCCGTCGACGACGGCCGCAGGATCCGGCTGGCCGAGGACGGCCTCTCCCCCGCGGAGCAGGCCGACCTTCTCGACGAGTTCTCGATGCAGACGCGCACGGACCTCGTCACCCTTTCGATCGGATCCGACTCCACCATCGAGTCACCGGTCCCGGCGTCATTGGGACCGATCCTTCGCGAGTTCGACGCCGTCTACCGCGGACTCGCCGGGAGCGATCCCGAGCACGAACTCGAGTTCAGTGTCGACGTGTTCAAGAGCGGCCCACCCCGACTGTGGTGGAGGATCCCCACGGCTCTGGCGCCGGCGCTCCCCTCGGATACGGCTCTCACCGATGCCCCCGGATGGGCGTCGATCCGCACCCTGCTCGAGGCCGCCGCTCCTGGCGGCGACGTCTACAGCGTCACCATCACCGCCCGCCCGGGGCAGGTGCTCGGGAGATTCAGCACCTCCGGATGCGAACCGGAGCTGTCCGGCCCGGCGGCCCAGTTCGGCGATGAGCTGCAGACGCAATGGGCAACGATCCACGGCATCGACCCGGCAACCGCGGCCTGCGTGCGGTGAGCCCCGGAAGCGCCTGAGGTAGTCCCCCGGTGATGCGCGGAACGGCTTCCCGCATGCGGTCATCCACCTGCGCCCCTCTCGCACGACAGGGGCCGCGATCCCTACGTCGTTAGAATCGCGGGCGTGACGGAATCCTCTGAGCAACTCGCACGGCAGGAAGCACGATTCGATACCGACGTCGTGGAGATCGCCGTGGTGACCGGGCCGAACGGCGTCACCGGCCACAGGACCGAGGCAGGACATCTGCTCGGGGCGGACGAGTTGTGGACGGCTTCCATCGACCTGGCCGCATGGGTGTCTCTCGTTCCTGGTTCCCGACAGGAACTCCATACGAAAAGGGCTCAACTGGTTCGGCTCGTCGACAAGAGCGAACTCGCAGTGCTGCGGGAGAGCATTCGCCGAGATCAGATCTACACGCTTCAGGTACGTCAGGGCAACGGGTATCTGAGTCCGTCGGAATTGACGGCGAGGAACAGGCTTGCGGAGATCGGGTTCGCGTTCGATACGGTCGACGAGTTTCTCCTGGTCGATATTCTCCCGCCCCGCGCTGTCGCCGTGCTCGAGACCGTTCTTGCCGCGCAGACGACACCGCAGACGTTCGAGTCTTCCGCCTTGGGTTCGATGATCGAGGACCGTGCGGTGGGATGGTTCACGCGACGCATGCCATGGTTCGGGCGCGAGATCGAGGTGTCCGTCGACGGGGCGAGCGCTCCTCAGATGCAGAAGACGACCCGAACGATCGCGACCCTGGCGGACGACGCTGATCTCTGGCAGACGGGCGCAGCCGCCTTCGCGGCACAGGAACTGTGCCCGCTGTACAACGAGAGTTGGCGTGAGGACACCACGCCACTCGACGCGGATGAGTTCGCGGCCCGACTCCGGCTGCTGTCGATTCATGTCGGAAGCGATGATGGTTCGTTCAGCCTGGAGTTCGACGATGACGACATGTTCGGCGGACACAGCATCCATCTCGATGGATCGCTGAACGGAACGTTCACGAACGCGGGGATCTGACCGAGACCGCGGCGCGTCGCGCAGTTGGATGAGATTGTCACCGTGGGTGCCGAAACGATCAGTTTCGAGCGATTGCGGAAATCTACAAGTCGGCCACGTGCCAACCCTTTGGCGATGCGACCGGCGTGCCGATCCGCGGTCCCAGGCCAGCCGGTGATGGCGTGCGATCAAGGTTGATCGCTTGATGCGTGGGCCGGGGCGACGAGCCAGGTGAGGTTGATCTGGATGGTGGGCGGAAGCGCGATGTCTGCTGGGCTGATGAGCTGCGCCCCGGACCGACTGTTCACCGAGCCCCTTCCGTCACGCGCTGCAGATGGAAACGTCGGTCGGCGCGGCATCGACGATCTCGGTCGTGACGGCCGACCATCCAACAACCGTGCCAGGGGGTAGAGCGGGAGTGGCGGCGCTGGCGCGGTAGCCTTCCAGCGCTACTTGCCGCTCCCCGATGAACTGTCCGGTCGCGGGATCGATGATGATCTCTTGTCGGAAGCTGTTGTTCGTTTCATCACGCCCTATGGCGGTGCCGGTAGTGCCGTTGAGGGTCGCCTGGCCGTCGGTGACGGTGACGCCCGGGATGAGCGCGGCCGCTTGATACATCGCGGCTCGATACTCGGCCGGTACAGCGCCCCCTCGTAGGGTGTCCGCGATCCAGACGAGTGCTTCGCCGTCGGGGGAAGGGCCTGATCCGGCGCTAAGACGATAAATCTCGGCGAGTAGCTCGCTCGGTTCCAATGGCAGCTGGCTGAAGTCGTCACTCGATCCACCTGGAACGGTGAACCCGCTCCGCGGGTTGCCCATCTCGGTTGCCCCGTCTGGCAAGTCGTACTTGATCCGACCGCCAGGCATTTCGATGAGGTGTCCAATGGGTCCCTCCGTCATCAAGGCCTCCCGCTGCGCTGCGAGCTCGGATTTCGGGCCGAAAGTCTGGGCCACGCTTCTCCGGCACTGGATCATCCACCAGGTGTCGTTGCGATCCGCGGGACGGAACACTTCCCACCGCTCTCGTGACATGTAGTACTGAGCCTCGGCGGTGCTGAGGTCCGGCGTGGGGGCGGCGTCCACGTCTTCGTCCAGCCATGCCGGGGTCATGTACTGGGCGTCATTGCGCACGCGTAGGTACTGCCCCGGTGCGAGCTGAGGGTCGGTCGTTTCAAGTGTGGCGACAGCCGCGGCGTTAAGCATGTCGGCCGCTGCCGGATCGGCGCCGCCGTGCCAGCCTCCGACTCCGAACACGTTGCCGCCGATGAGAGCGATCGTTAGGGCGCCCGCGCCCAGAGCAGTGAACCCGGTCCACGCCACGGTGCGGCGTCGACGGCGCCGCACCGGCAATGGGGTGAAGGAGGTGTCGTCCCCTAGTGCTGCGAACGGCGCGTATGGTGTCTCCGCCTCGATCTGTGCGAGCAGGGCTGCTCTTCCGCGGGCAACGCTCGCCGGAGTGCGCTCGGGGATGTCAGTCCGCGCTCGGCGCAGGAGCGAAGTTTCGTCCATGGCTCTGTTCCTTCTCTTGATTCAAGATGGGTTCGATAGCGGCGCGCAGCTTGCGGCGCACGCGGTTCAGTCGTGAGCGGACGGTGCCGACTGGGATGCTCAGCGCTTCGCTGATGCCCTCGTAATCGAGATCCCCGAACACGTGCAGTAAAAGGGTGTCGCGGTCGCCGGTAGGTAGTCGGGCGAGCGTCTTGCCGAGGCGGCGGGTTAGGCGTTTCGCGTCGAGGCGAGCGTCGGCGGCGTCAATCTGATCTATATCGGTGCGAGCCAAGTCCGACGCGAGCATTCCCCGCCATGCTCTTGCTTCCGTCCGTGCGTGCTGCCGCATCAGGGTGGTAGCGATCCCCAGCAGCCACGCGCGCGCGTCGTCGCTACCAGTGAAGTCTCGCCGACGAGTGAAGGCGACGAGAAACGTCTCCGAGGCAATGTCGTCCGCTAGGAACGCACCGACGCGGCGGGCCGCGTAGCGGAAGATGACGCGCTCGTGCCGGTCGTACAGCTCAGCGAATGCCGCTGGCTGCTCGAGGGAGCGGCGGATGAGTTCGCCGTCATGGGTGGTCACACTAGGTATTGTCCGATCTGGGCGATCGAGTTCGCGGCAATTCTGCGATCACGCCGTATGCAACACTCGACCGTGCTTACAGCGCCCTTGTTCTCGCACTGGCGAGTCTGCTGCTGATCGTCGGCTCGGCTTCTATCGCACTGCCTTGCCTATTTGACTCGCGCTGAATCTCGCTCCGAAGCACCCGGGCGCAGAAGCTAACGGCGGATCGTCATCGACACCGTCGACTGCCTGAATCGCCTCGCTCTCAAGAAATGACGCTGCCGACCGCGCACCGAAACTGCGTGCCGAATCCTGTCGTCCCGAAAACCGGGTTTCGATACGGACTGCGTTAACAGCACATCGGCCACCCGCCTTCGCGCCGCGTCCCGTAATCGATCGTTTTCGGCAGCCCACCGTTGGAAGAAAATCAGGCGGCTCCGCCTCATGATGACCGAGCTCAGACCCAACACCTGTCGGCGCCGCTCCCGGAGCGTGCCGGTAGCCACCCTGTCGGGATCGAAAACAATCCGTGTCCGAAATACCCGGTCAGGATGCAAGACAGACACAACAGCGCGATATCGGAGACTACTCTTCGAGCGCGGCACGCGGCCAAACATGCACCGGCGATGAAAGCCAAACGCCCGATCAGACACACTTTCGCATGTCCAATCGGGCGCCCAGTCGGTGGACCTGAGGGGACTCGAACCCCTGACCCCCTGCATGCCATGCAGGTGCGCTACCAGCTGCGCCACAGGCCCAGACGCTGTTCGCGGCTTCCCGCGACAACTCATTCAGAGTACAACATGGCTGTCTCACCGCGCCAATCGAGACACCGGATGCGGGCCGCCGGGCGTGTCCCCCCTCCTCCGGATCACGCGGAGGGCAGTGCGCTGAAGGCGTCGCGGATCGCGAGCACCAGCTGCCGGACCGCGGTGGACGGGCCGCGCGTCGACCCCTCCGACGACGTCGCCACGAGAATGGAGCGCACGAACGACGGATCCGCGATCGGTCGCAGGACGATCCCCGGATGGGAGCCGCCGACGGCGAGACTCGGCAGCAGGCCCACCGCGAGGCGGGCCGCGATCATCCCGAGCATGACCTGGAAGTCGTCCGTGCGGATCGCGACGTCGAGCGCGTGTCCCCGCGCGGCGAACGCGTCGATCACGATCGTGTCCATCGGGTCGTTCCCCGCCGCGGCGAAGAGCCAGCGCTCCTGCCACAGCGTGAGCAGCGTCGGCACGTCGATCGGCCTCGGCGTAGCGAGCGGATGCCCGACGGGAAGGGCGAGCAGGAGCGGATCGCGGTGCACCTCCCTCGTGGCGACGTGCGTGCGGAACGGCAGCTCGTACCCGGGCACGGTGTAGACCAGAGCGGCATCCAGGCCGCCGCGATTGATCCGGTCCACGAGCGTCGGCACCTCCTCGAGCATCGCGTCGACCTCGATCCCGAGATCGTCGACGCGCGTCACGACCGAGGGCAGGATCTTCGCCGCCGCCGTCGGGAAGGTCCCGAAGCGCAGTCGCACCCGACCCATCGAGGTCAGCTCCCTGGCGTCGCGGACCGCGCGCTCGCCCAGGGTCAGGATCTCCTGCGCCCTCTCCAGCAGCAGCGACCCCACCGGGGTGAGCCGGCTCCCCCGCGACGAGCGGATCAGCACGGGCGAGCCGACGAGGCGCTCGAGATTCTTGAGGTGGTAGTCGACGGTCGGCTGCCCCCAGCCGAGCCGCCGCGCGGCCGCGGTCACGGATCCCTCGGCATGCACCGCGCGGAGCGCTTCCAGCTGACGCAGATCGAGCATCGACACCAACCTCCTATGTCGGCAAGTACCGGTTGCTGGCATGCCGCCA
>NZ_NCKN01000177.1 GCF_002257455.1 Microbacterium sp. 13-71-7 | reverse complement strand
ACCCGTCCTTCCGCGCGGAGCGATTCGAGCGCGGGGAACGCCTCGGCGAGTGCGAGATCCAGGTCGTGCCGCTCCGGGTCGTGCAGGTAGAGGATGTCGATGCGCTCGATGCCCAGGCGCTCGCGCGACTCGTCGAGGCTGGCGCTGATCCCCGCCTCCGAGAAGTCCCACACGCGCTGCAGCTCGTCCGGGACGAAGAAGTCGTTCGCCGTGTCGAGCCCGCCTGCGGCGTGGTCCGGGTTCGGGCGCAGGAGCCGTCCCGCCTTGGTGGAGAGCACGTACTCGTCCCGCGGCTTGGTCTGCAGGAACGCGCCGAGCCGACGCTCCGAGAGCCCGAGCCCGTAGTGCGGAGCCGTGTCGAAGAGACGGATCCCGCTCTCCCACGCGGCGTCCAGCACGGCCCAGGCCTCATCGTCGGTGAGCGGGCGGAACAGATTGCCGACGTTCGCGGCGCCGTAGCCCAGGGCGGGGATCTCGGGCCGGGCGGCCGTGTCGACGGACTCAGACATGCGCACCCGCCTCACGGTGCTCGCCGGTCCAGGCGAACGCGGCACGGCTGGCCGCCTTCATCTCCATGCCGTTGCCCGGTGCGGTCGGCGCGGTGTAGGAGCCGCCGCGGATGTCGGTCGGCACCACGAAGTGCTCGTGCAGGTGATCCACGTACTCGATCATGCGCCCCTCGCGGCTGCCGGAGACGGCGACGAAGTCGAACATGGAGAGGTGCTGCACGGCCTCGCACAGGCCGACGCCGCCGGCGTGCGGGCACACCGGCACGCCGAACTTCGCGGCGAGCAGCAGGTTCGCGATGTTCTCGTTCACGCCGGCGACGCGCACGGCGTCGATCTGCATGACCTGGATCGCCTCCGCCTGCAGCAGCTGCTTGAAGATCATCCGGTTCTGCGCGTGCTCGCCGGTCGCGACGCGGATCGGCGCGACGCCGCGGGCGATCTCGGCATGCCCGAGAACGTCGTCGGGGCTGGTCGGCTCCTCGATCCAGGCGGGGTGGAACTCGGCGAGCGCGTTCACCCAGGCGATCGCCTCCGACACCTCCCAGCGCTGGTTGGCGTCGATCGCGATCGGGAAGTCGGGGCCGCACACCTCGCGGGCCTTGCGGAACCGGCGGATGTCGTCGTCGAGGTCGGCGCCGACCTTGAGCTTGATCTGCGTGAACCCGTCGGCCATCGCCTCCCGGGCGAGGCGCTCGAGCTTCTCGTCCGAGTAGCCCAGCCAGCCGGGGCTGGTGGTGTAGCCCGGGTAGCCGGTCGCGAGCAGCTGCCGCTCGCGCTCGGCGCGGCCGGCCTCGGCGTCGCGCAGGATCGCCAGGGCGTCCTCGCGGGTGAGGGCGTTGGTGAGGTAGCGGAAGTCGACGAGGTCGACGATCTCCTCCGGTGTCATCCGCGCGAGCAGCTGCCAGAGGGGAAGCCCTGCACGCTTGGCCTTGATGTCCCACAAGGCGTTGATCACGGCGCCGATCGCCATGTGCATGACGCCCTTCTCCGGGCCGAGCCAGCGCAGCTGCGAGTCGCCGATGATCTCCCGGAACGTGCCGCCCATGTCGTCGAGCAGCGGCTCCAGCTCACGGCCGACGAGGTGCCCGGCGAGCGCGTCGATGCCGGCGACCTGCACGTCGTTGCCGCGGCCGATCGTGAATACGAACGCGTGTCCTTCGATGCCGTCGGCCGCGTCGGTGCGCACGATCACGTACGCCGCGGAGTAGTCGGGGTCGGGGTTCATCGCGTCGGAGCCGTCGAGGCTGAGCGAGGTGGGGAATCGGATGTCGCTGGTCTCCAGCGCGACGATGCGGCTCACGGTTCTCCTGTTCTGGGCCTGATATCGGGAGCGGCGGCACAGAAGGCCGGTTCGCTCCTCGACAGTTGGAGTGTAAACATCGGATGGACAGTTGGAGTGTAAACATCGGATGTCTATACTGTCAACGCGGGATGCATCCGCTCCCGTCGTTCCGGCGGCGGATCCACCCATCCCCGTGAGAAGGCAGGAGAATCATGAAGTTCGCGCGTCTGGGCGACCCCGGATCCGAGATCCCGGTCGTCATCGCCGAAGACCGTACGTACGATCTTCGGTCCGTGACCTCCGATGTGAACGGCGACTTCCTCGCCGCAGACCCCGTGGGGCGCACGCGTGCCGCCCTCGATGCCGGCGCCCTGCCGGAGCTGGCCGACGCGGCGGCGCTGCGGATCGGATCGCCGATCGCGCGCCCCAGCGCGGTGATCTGCGTAGGGCAGAACTACGCCGCGCACGCCCGCGAGTCGGGGGCGGAGCCGCCCACGGTCCCGATCCTGTTCCTGAAAACGCCGAACACGGTCGTCGGGCCGGACGACGCCGTGACCATCCCGCGGGGCAGCGAGAAGACCGACTGGGAGGTGGAGCTCGGCGTCGTGATCGGATCCCGCGCCGCCTACCTCGACTCCCCCGCCGACTCGGAGTCGCACATCGCCGGGTACGTCGTCTGCAACGACGTCTCCGAGCGGGCCTTCCAGATGGAGGTCTCCGGCGGGCAGTGGTCGAAGGGCAAGGCGGCCTTCGGGTTCAACCCGACCGGCCCGTGGCTGGTCACGCCCGACGAGGTCGACGTGCAGAACCTGCGCCTGCGCAGCTTCGTGAACGGCGATCCGCGCCAGGATTCGAACACGAACGACATGATCTTCTCGGTCGCCGAGATCGTGCACCACATCTCGCAGTACATCACCCTCGAACCCGGGGATCTGGTCCTCACGGGCACGCCACAGGGCGTCGCGTTCGGCGGGAAGTTCCCGTACCTCCGCGCCGGGGACGTCGTCGAGATCGACATCGAGGGGCTGGGCGGCCAGCGTCAGGAATTCAAGGCATGGGAGGCACAGGCATGACCGGTCAGGTCGAGGGACTCGTGGCGATCGTCACGGGCGGCGCATCCGGGATCGGCGCGGCGATCGCCGCGCAGTTGCACGGTCAGGGCGCGCAGGTCGCGGTGCTCGACCGCGACGTGGCCGGGGCAGATCCGCGCTTCGCCGCCTTCACCGCCGATGTGTCCGACCGCGCGAGCGTGGACGCCGCGGTCGCCGCGATCGGCGAGCGCTTCGGCCGCATCGACATCGTCGTGAACAACGCCGGGATCGGCGCCCAGGGCGACATCGCGGCGAACGACGACGACGAGTGGGCCCGCGTCCTCTCGATCAACGTGACGGGCATCGCCCGCGTCTCCGCCGCCGCGCTGCCGTGGCTGCGGCAGTCGCCCGCCGCGGCGATCTGCAACACCGCCTCGATCGCCTCGACCACGGGACTGCCGCAGCGCGCCCTGTACTCCGCGTCGAAGGGCGCCGTCTCGGCGCTCACCAGGGCGATGGCCGCGGATCACCTCCGCGAGGGCATCCGCGTGAACGCCGTCAATCCCGGCACCGCCGACACCCCGTGGGTCGGCCGGCTGCTCGACTCCGCCGCAGACCCGGCCGCGGAGCGCGCCGCGCTCAACGCACGTCAGCCGCACGGTCGCCTGGTGTCGCCGGACGAGGTCGCCGGCGCCGTGCTGTACCTCGTCAGCCCCGCCTCCGGATCCACCACCGGCACCTTCATCGAGGTCGACGGCGGCATGGCCCGGCTGCGCCTCCGGGCGGAGTAACTCGGCCCGGAGGCGCTCGGCACCGCTCGGCCCGGCCGCACTCGGTTGCACCCGCCCCCGCTCAGCTCAGCTCCGCTCGGCCCCGCTCGGCTCCGCTCGGCCCCGCTCGGCCCCGGCCGATGGCTGGTCCTGGCGGCCCTCCACCGCTCCCGTCGCAAAAGAAGCCGCCATTTCGCATTCAGAGCGGCATCTTCTGCGACGGGAACGGGCGTTCGACAGGCCCCCGGCGATCGGTGCGCGACAGGGCCTGTGGATAACCGGCTCGCCCGCGCGCTCATGGTGTCAGAGTGCCGGGATGAGAACTCCACGGAGTCTGCCCGAAGGGCTCGGCGGGGCCTTCCACGTGCGGGACGCCATGGCGGCGGGTGTCGGAGCCGGGCGATTGCGCCGATCCGACCTCGGACGCCCGTTCCACGGCATCCGCACCCGGCCCGGCGCCGCCCACCTCGACCCGGATGAGGACGAGGATCCCTTCGCCCGGCAGGCGCGCGAGCGGCTGAGCCGGATCCATGCGTGCGTCCCGCGCCTGCGTGATGGGCAGTTCCTCTGCAGGGAATCCGCGGCGGCCCTCTGGCACGCGCCGCTGCCGCTCGCGATGAAGGACGGGATCGCGGTTCCCGGCGATCGGCTTCCCGTGCACATCGGCGTCTTCGGCACCGTGCCGCTCGTGGATCTCGTCGCCCTGGGCGACTACTTCTGCCGCGCCTGGCGCGATGGCCCTGGACGGCCCGATTCAGGGCGGGCCCCGTTGGCGACGCTCGATGAGTTCCGTCTCGCGATCGGATCCGGGCGGCGTGTGGGGATCGTCCGGCTCCGCGAAGCCGTCGAACTCGTCCGCGAGGATTCCTGGTCTCCCCGTGAGTCCGCGCTGCGCTGCCTCATCGTGTTCGCCGGGCTGCCAGAGCCCGCGCTCAATCACGACGTCTACGACTCTCGCGGCCGCTTCCTGGGGTGCGTCGACCTCGCGTATCCGGAGCGGAAGATCGCGATCGAGTACCACGGGGTTCTGCATCACTCGCGGTACGCGCGGGACGTGGAGCGGATCGCCGCCCTCCGCGCCGCCGGGTGGACGGTGATCGAGGTCACCGCAGCCCTCTTCTCCGACCAGGTCGAACTGCTACGCCGGATCCGTCGCGCCCTCCTCGGCTGACCCGGCGCCGCTCCGCCCGCTCCCATCGCAGAACCGGCCACTCCCGCACCGCTCCCGTCGCGAAAGAAGCCGTTATCGGGCGCCCAGAACGACATCATTCGCGACGGGAACGAATCCAGGGTCATTCCTCCCGCTCCCGTCGCAAAAGAAGCCGCTCTCGCGAGCACAGAGCGGCAGGATCTGCGACGGGAGCAGATCCGGCCCCTCGACGGGAGCAGATCCGGCCCCTCAACGGGAGCAGATCCGGCCCCTCAACGGGAGCGGATCCAGCCCGCCCACGGAGGCCGAGACGAGATCAGGCCTGCGTGGCCTGGGTGGCCTGGCGCAGCCAGCGCTCGACGCCGGCGATGTGCGCGGTCGCGAGCGAGGTCGCGAGCGACGGGTCGTGCTGCGCGATCGCGTCGGCGATGGCGCGGTGCTCCGAGAGCGTGCGCTCCACGGCGCCCTGCTCCGTGAGGCCCCGCCACACCCTGGCGCGGATGGTCTGGCTCGACAGGCTGTCGATGAGGCTCGCCAGATAGCCGTTGCCGGTCATCTGCACGATCTCCCGGTGGAAGCGGATGTCGTGCGCCACGAGGTCGTCGATCGAGACACCCGCATCGATCCCGTCGATCTCGGCCTGCAGCGCGGCGATCGCGTCATCGTCGCCGTGCGTGGCGGCAAGGCCCGTGGCCTGCGATTCGAGCATGCGCCGCACCGCGAACAGCTCGAGCAGCGAGTCGTCGTCGTGCATGTCGACCACGAAGCTGATCGCCTCGAGCAGCAGGTGGGGTTCGAGGCTCGTCACGTACGTGCCGTCGCCGCGGCGGACATCCAGGACCCGGATCACCTCGAGGGCCTTGACGGCCTCCCGCATCGAGTTGCGGCTCAGGCCGAGCCGCTCCGCGAGCTCCTTCTCGGGCGGCAACCGGTCGCCCGGGCCGAGCTCGCCCGACACGATCATCGCTTTGATCTTCTCGATCGCCTCGTCGGTGACTGCCATGGCGTCATCCTAGGGGCTTTCGAGAACATCGGATGTCTTCGCCACACGCGCCCCGATCTGCGAAAGGATGTCACCATGCGCCTCCTCGACTCCCATCTGCACCTGTGGGATCCGTCCCGCCTCGACTACGAGTGGCTCGCGGGGCCGCTGGCGCACCGGTTCGCCGCCGAGGAGCTCGCGCACGCGGGCGTCGACGACGCAGAGCGCACGGCCGCGATCTTCGTGCAGGCGGAGTGCGTCGAGTCGCAGTTCCTCAACGAGGTGCGCTGGGTCTCCGAGACCGCCGCGCGCACGGGCGTCCTCGGCATCGTGGCGGGTGCGCGTCTCGATCGCGGGGAGCGGACGACCGCGCACCTCGCCGCGCTCGCCGGTCTCGACGGGGTCGTCGGCGTGCGGCACAACCTGCAGGACGAACCCGACGCCACCGCGCGCAGCGACGCGTTCCGCACCGGCGCGGCGGCGCTGGCCGCGCACGGGCTCCGCTTCGACGCATGCGTCCGGGCTCACCAGCTGTCCGACGTCTCCGACCTGGCGGCGGCGGTCCCCGCGCTGCCGATCGTGCTCGACCACCTCGGGAAGCCCGCGATCGGCACGGCCGCGGATCCGCTCCGCCCCTCCCCGGCCTGGCTGCGCGACCTGCGCGCGCTGGCGGCGCACCCGCAGGTGTCCGTCAAGCTGTCGGGGCTGCCCGCCGAGACGGGCGGCGCCTGGAGCCCGGCGCAGGTGATCCCGTTCCTCGACGCGGCCGCGGAGGCGTTCGGATCCGGCCGCCTGCTGTGGGGCGGCGACTGGCCCGTCTCCGCCCTCGCGGGCGACCCGCAGGAGTATCGCCGCGAGAGCCGCGCCCTGTGGGCCCGGACCGTCACGGACTGGGCCATCGCGCGGGGCCTCGACGCCGACGCGATCCTCTGGGGCAACGCCGCACGGTTCTACGGCGTGGCGTGAACCGCGCAGGGCGCTTCCTTCCGCGAAGGGCGCGATGCCATTCACAGCAGGGTCATCAAGTTGGTGAGTGAGGCTTGCCTTACCTATTATGTGATTCGCGACTTCCGCGCCTCTCCCTCCACGAAGGACTCTCCGTGCACCGTTCCCTCCGACTGCTCTCCGCCGCCGCGGCGGCCTCCGCCGTCGCCCTCGCGCTCACCGCCTGCAGCGGCTCCTCGACGCCGACGTCGAGCACGGCCGGCGGCGACGACCTCTCGGGCCAGACCATCACGATCTACAACGCGCAGCACGAGGAGCTCACCAAGTCGTGGACCGACGCGTTCACGAAGGCGACCGGCATCAAGGTCCAGGTGCGCAACGGCGACGACACCGAGATGTCGCAGCAGCTCATCCAGGAGGGCGACCGCTCCCCCGCCGACGTGTTCCTCACCGAGAACTCGCCCTCGATGTCGGCCGTCGAGAAGGCCAGCCTGTTCACCTCGCCGGGCGATGAGGCGCTGAAGAACGTGCCGACCGAGTACCGCCCGTCCTCCGGCAAGTGGGTCGGCATCGCCGCCCGTTCGACCGTGTTCGCGTACAACACGTCGAAGCTCACCGAGGCGCAGCTGCCGAAGTCCCTGATGGATCTCGCCGACCCGTCGTGGAAGGGCCGCTGGGCCGCGTCCCCCTCGGGCGCCGACTTCCAGGCCATCGTCTCCGCGCTCGTGCAGCTCAAGGGCGCCGACGCCGCCGAGACGTGGCTCAAGGCCATGAAGACGAACTCGGTCGCGTACAAGGGCAACTCCACCGCGATGAAGGCCGTGAACGCGGGCGAGATCGACGGCGCCGTGATCTACCACTACTACTGGTTCGGCGACCAGGCCCAGACCGGCGAGAACTCGAAGAACGTGCAGCTGCACTACTTCAAGAACCAGGATCCCGGCGCCTTCGTGTCGGTGTCCGGCGGCGGCGTGCTGAAGTCGAGCAAGCACCAGGCCGCGGCGCAGAAGTTCCTCGCGTTCGTCACCGGCGCCGAGGGCCAGAAGATCCTGCAGACCGGTACGTCGTTCGAGTACCCGGTCGGATCCGGTGTCGCCGCCAACCCGAAGCTCGTCCCCCTCAAGGACCTGCAGGCGCCGACCATCGACCCGGCTACGCTGAACTCCAAGCAGGTCACCGATCTGATGACCCAGGCAGGCCTGCTCTAAGGCGCAGACATCACCACGACGACCACCTCCCGACGGGCGGCCGGAGCGCGACAGCTCCGGCCGCCCCGCGGCGTCTCCCGAGGAGCCGGGTCGTGGGTCGTCGTCGCCGCCGGCATCGTGGTCGCGGCGCTCTCGCTGCTGCCGCTGCTGTTCGTGGTCACGACCGCGGCGCAGATCGGCTGGGCCGAATCGGCGGCGCTGATCTTCCGGCCCCGCGTCGGCGAGCTGCTCACGAACACCGTGCTGCTCGTCGCGATCACCGTGCCGCTGTGCGCCGTGATCGGCGTCGGCGGCGCCTGGCTCGTCGAGCGCACCTCGCTCGCGGGGGCGGGCGCGTGGGGCGCGGTGCTCGCGATGCCGCTGGCGATCCCCGCGTTCGTCAACTCCTATGCGTGGGTCTCCGCGATCCCCTCGCTCGCGGGACTCGGATCCGGTGTGCTGCTCGCGACTCTCTCGTACTTCCCCCTCGTGTACCTGCCGGTGCGCGCGGCGCTGGCCCGGCTGGATCCGGCTCTCGAGCAGGCCGCCGCCAGCCTCGGCCGCGGCCCCGTGCGCGTGTTCTTCGGCACCGTGCTGCCGCAGCTGCGCCTCGCGCTGCTCGGCGGAGCACTGCTCGTGGGACTCCACCTGCTGAGCGAGTACGGCGCGTTCGCGCTGATCCGCTTCGACACCTTCACGACCGCGATCATGGACCAGTACCGGTCCACCTTCAACGGCTCCGCGGGCAGCATGCTCTCCGGCGTGCTCATGCTGCTGTGCTTCGCCCTGCTCCTGCTGGAGAGCCGCGCTCGCGGACGTGCGCGGTACGCGCGGATCGGATCCGGCACCGCGTCGCCGCCCCGACGGATCTGGCTGCGCG
>NZ_NCKN01000176.1 GCF_002257455.1 Microbacterium sp. 13-71-7 | reverse complement strand
ACCCCGGCGGCTCGCACCTGTTCCCACTCTCCGGTCCCCCGTCGCACCGTGCCGACTACTCCCAGCGCGTGATCGACTGGGTCCAGCAGTACGCCCCCGCGGCCGGCCGTCCCGTGCGCGCACGTCTGGACGCGCGGCACTGGCAGCAGCGGCTCAGCGCGCTCGCGACCGCGCACAGGGTGCCAGGCGCCACGCTCGGCATCCTCCGACTCGGCGAGGACCCCGTCTTCGCCCGCCACGGCATCCTGAACGCGCGCACCGGGGTCGCCACGACCGACGACTCGCTGTTCCAGATCGGATCCATGACGAAGGTCTGGACGACCACGGCGATCATGCGGCTCGTAGACGACGGCGTGCTCGACCTCGACCGCCCCGTGGTGGAGTACCTGCCGGAGTTCCGCTCCTCCGCGGACGAGATCACGGGCACCGTGACGCTGCGGCATCTGCTCAACCACACGAGCGGCATCGACGGCGACGTCTTCACCGACACCGGCCGCGGGGACGACGCCCTCGAGAAGTACGTCGGGATCCTCGACGGCGTGGCGCAGAACCACCCCATCGGCGCGACCATGTCCTACTGCAACTCGGGGTTCGTGCTGGCCGGACGGGTGATCGAGAAGGTCACCGGCACCACCTGGGATCAGGCCCTGAAGGATCTGGTGATGACGCCGCTCGGCCTCGAGCACTCGGCGACGCTGCCCGAGGAGGTGCTGCTGCACAGTGCGGCCGCGGGGCACACCGAGATCCTCGACGACGGTCCGAAGCTGGCACCGGCCTGGATGCTGCCCCGCGCGATGGGACCGGCCGGGCTGGTCTGCTCCACCACCGCCGACGTGCTCGCCTTCGCGCGCATGCACCTCACCGGCGGCCTCGCCGCGGACGGCACGCGGGTGCTCTCCGAGCGCAGCGTGGCGCGCATGCAGCAGCGCGAGGTCGACATGCCGAACCCCTACACGCTCGGCGACGCCTGGGGCGTCGGCTGGATCCTCTTCGACTGGAACGGGCGGCGGCTGTACGGCCACGACGGCAACACGATCGGCCAGTCCGCGTTCCTGCGGGTGCTGCCGGACGAGGGCGTCGCCGTGACCCTGCTGACCAACGGCGGAGGGGCCCACGACCTCTACCTCGAGCTGTTCGAGGAGATCTTCTCCGAGGTCGCCGACGTGCACCTCCCCGAGGAGCTCGCGCCGCCCGAGGACCCCTTCGTCGCCGACTTCTCCGAGGTGCTGGGCACCTACGACAGGGCCGGCGTGCGCATCGACGTGATCGATTCCGCAGACGGACTGCGGCTGCGCACGACGGCGACCGGCCCCCTCGCCGAGCTGCTTCCGGATCCGGTCGAGGAGCATGCGCTGATCCCGGTGCGGGAGAACGAGTTCGTCCTCCGCCCCGAGGGCACGCAGGCCTGGAACGCCGTGGTCTTCTACCGCCTCGCCACCGGCGAGCAGTACCTGCACTACGGCGTGCGCGCGGCGCCGAAGGTCTCGTGATGGCCGCGCAGGCCCGCATCGCGGAGGCTCCGGAGGTCGCCCTCGACGCGATCGTCGCGGACATCGGTGCGCTGGTGCGCTGCGAGTCGCCCTCGCGCGACCGGGAGGCCCTCCTCCGCAGCGCCGATGTCACGGCGGAGCTCGGCGAGCGCGTGCTCGGCATCGCTCCGGAGCGCCTCGTGATCGACGGCACGCCCCACCTGCGCTGGCGGTTCGGCACGCCCCGGGTGCTGCTGCTCGGGCACCACGACACGGTGTGGCCCCTCGGATCCCTGGAGCGCCTCCCGTTCGGCGTCGAGGACGGCGTCCTGCGGGGACCAGGGTGCTTCGACATGAAGACCGGCGTGGTGATGGCCCTGCACGCGGTCGCCGCACTCGAGGACCGCGAGGGCGTGAGCATCCTCATCACGGGCGACGAGGAGCTCGGTTCCCCGTCGTCGCGCGACCTCATCGAAGACGAGGCGCGCGGCTGCGCGGCCGCTCTCGTGCTCGAGGCCTCCGCCGACGGCGGCGCGGTGAAGGTGGCCCGCAAGGGGGTCTCGGTCTACCGCGTGCACGTCACAGGACGGGCCGCTCACGCGGGCCTCGAGCCGGAACGCGGCGTGAACGCCTCGGTCGAGGCCGCGCACCTCATCCTCGCGATCTCGGCGCTCGGCGATCCGGACGCCGGCACGACGGTGACGCCCACCCTGCTGCGGGCCGGATCCGCGAGCAACACGGTGCCCGCGGAGGCCGAGTTCTCGGTCGACGTGCGCGCGGTCACACGCGCGGAGCAGGAGCGCGTCCACGCGGCGCTGCATGGGCTCGGCGCGACGCTTCCCGGCGCCGGGGTGCGCATCGAGGACGGCCCGCGGAGCACGCCGATGGAGCGGAGCGCCTCCGCCGACCTGTTCGCCCGCGCTAGGGCGATCGCCGCCGATCTGGGGCTCGCCCCTCTCGACGGCGTCGCCGTGGGCGGCGGCTCCGACGGCAACCACACGGCCGGCATCGGCGTGCCGACGCTCGACGGCCTCGGCGCGGTCGGCGCGGGCGCGCACGCCGAGGACGAGCACGTCCTCGTCGGCATGATCCCCGCGCGCATCACCCTGGTGCGAGAACTCATCGCGGACGTCCTGGCAGGAGGCGGAAGATGACCATCATGGGGACCTCCATGCAGGAGACCGCGGCCGCCGCGGATGCCGCCGACGCGGCAGCGGCGGAGGCGGGGATCGAGATCCGGATCCTCACCCGGGTCGAGGAGTTCGCGCAGGTGGCCGCGCTGTTCCGCGGCATCTGGACCGCCGAGGGCGACCGTGCGCCGGTCAACGTGGAGACGCTGCGGGCGCTCTCCAAGGCCGGAAGCTATGTCGGAGGCGCCTTCGAGGGCGATGAGCTGGTGGGCGCCTGCTTCGGCTTCTTCGCGGCGCCCGAGCGGCGCGCGCTGCACAGTCACATCGCAGGCGTGTCGGCGCGCATGCGCGGGCGCAACGTCGGCTTCGCGCTCAAGGTGCACCAGCGGTCCTGGGCGCTCGAGCACGGCCTCGACGAGATCTCCTGGACCTTCGATCCGCTGATCAGCCGCAACGCGTACTTCAATCTCGTGAAGCTCGCGGCCACCCCGACGGGCTACCTCCGCAACTTCTACGGTCAGATGAGCGATGCGCTGAACGGCGCGGACGACACCGACCGGATGCTGGTCACCTGGTATCTGCACGATCCCGCGGTGTCGGCCGCCTGCCGCGGCTCCGCACCCGAGGCGACGGCGGCCGCGGTCGACACCCTGCTCGGCCGCGAGGACGACGCGGTGCCGGTCGCGCACGAGACCTCGGCCCGGCTGGTCCGCGTCTCGCTCCCCCGCGACATCGAGTCCCTCCGCCGCACGGATCCGGAGCTCGCCACGCGCTGGCGCCTCGCCGTGCGCGCGACCCTCGGCGACCTCATGGACGAGGGAGCGCGCGTGCTCTCCTTCGACCGCTCCGGCGCCTACACCATCGACAGAGGAGAAGTGCAATGAAGCTCAGCGGGATCGAACTCCGCGTCATCGAGATGCCCCTGGTGTCTCCGTTCCGCACGTCGTTCGGCGTCGCCACCGCGCGCGAGGCGCTGCTCGTGCGCGCCGTGACGGACGAGGCCGAGGGCTGGGGCGAGGGCGTCGCGATGGCCGATCCCCTGTACTCCTCCGAGTACGTCGAGGCGAGCGTCGACGTGATCACCCGCTTCCTGCTGCCCGCCCTGGCCGCGGTCCCCGACCTCGACGCGTCGAAGGTCGCCCCTGCCCTGGCGAAGTTCAAGGGGCACCGGATGTCGAAGGCGGCCGTCGAGCTCGCGATCCTCGACGCCGAGCTGCGCGCCAAGGGCGTGCCGCTCTCCCGCGAGCTGGGCGCGGTGCGCTCCCAGGTCGACTGCGGCGTGTCCGTGGGGATCATGGACACGATCCCCGAGCTCCTCGACGCCGTGGGCGGCTATCTGGACGAGGGCTACGTCCGCATCAAGCTGAAGATCGAGCCGGGGTGGGACATCGAGCCCGTGCGCGCCGTCCGGGAGCGCTTCGGCGACGACGTGCTGCTGCAGGTGGACGCCAACACCGCGTACCACCGCGGCGACGCGGGGCACCTCGCGCGCCTCGACCCGTTCGACCTGCTCCTCATCGAGCAGCCGCTCGACGAGGAGGATCTGCTCGGCCACGCCCAGCTGGCGAAGGCCGTGCGCACGCCGATCTGCCTGGACGAGTCGATCGTGTCCGCCCGCGCGGCGGCCGATGCGATCGCCCTCGGGGCGTGCTCGATCGTGAACATCAAGCCGGGCAGGGTCGGCGGCTATCTGGAGGCCCGGCGGATCCACGACGTCTGCGCCGCCAACGACATCCCCGTGTGGTGCGGCGGCATGCTCGAGACCGGGATCGGCCGGGCGGCCAACGTCGCGCTCGCCGCCCTCCCCGGCTTCACCCTCCCCGGCGACACGTCGGGCTCGGACCGCTACTACACGCACGACATCACGGATCCGTTCGTGATCGAGAACGGCACCCTCACGGTGCCCACGGGCCCGGGGATCGGCGTCACGCCGACCGCGGAGGCGCTCGAGGAGGTCACGGTCCGCACCGAGTGGATCACGTTCTGATCCGGAGCACCTCACGCGACATCCTGAGAAGGGCGGCCCCGCATCCGCGGGACCGCCCTTCTTCGTCAGCCTTCTCGCCGAGCGGCCGTCACTGCCGGGATCCGATCTCCTCGATCGGCCGCGTGCGCATCGCGCCCAGCGTCGCGACCCACAGGGTCGCCAGCGCCAGGGCGCCCATCGCGCCGACGAGTCCCAGCACCGCGAGCACAGGGAGCTCCGGCACGAGCCGGCCCGAGATCCCGATGCTCATCCCGATGAGCGGCGGGATCGCGACGATGACGCCGAACGCCGTCGAGATCACGGCGACCATCACCGCCTCGGTCCGCATCATCGCCCGCACCTGACGCCGCGAGGAGCCGATCAGCTGCAGGAGCGCGAACTCCCTGGAGCGCTCGCCCGTCGCCATCACAAGCGTGTTGATCACCGCGATCGCGATGTAGCCGAGGATCACGATCAGCGCCACGAGGTTCACCCAGCCCTGCTGCGACTGCGCGTCCGCTCCCGCGGCCTTCTGCCCGCTGCCGGGGACCACGTGCAGCCCCTGCGCGGCCGCGGCGGCCTGCACCTGGTCGGCCCGGTCGGCGTCGACGGCGACGAGCGCGAAGGCGTCGAGCCCGCTCGTGGTGCGCGCCCGCACCGCTGCGCCGTCCATCGTGAGATCGCCGAACCCGAGGCCGCGCTCGTAGACCGCGACGACCGTCGCATGCAACGGCGTGCCATCGCCGAACCAGCCCTCGATCGCGTCCCCGACGCCCACGCCCCAGGTCTGCGCCGCGTCGCTGCTCACGGCGACGGTCTCCGCACCGCCGAGACCGGACAGCGCCCCCGACCGCACCTGGAGATCCATGGTCTTCTCGACCGCCCGCGGATCGACGCCCTGCAGCACGGGTTCGGCGTTCCTGGGTTTGCCGTCGAACTCCTTGTACCCGATGATCGCTCCGCTGAGCGCGATGGGAGTGACCGCCGTCACGCCGGGGATCTCGGCGACCCCTGCGACCGCCGAAGGCGACAGTCCCGCCGGAGCGCTGACCCGAAGGGCCGCGGTCACGCCCGCATCCGCCTGCGCGGCCGACTCGTGCGCGACGATCGACGGAGCGCCGATCTGCACGAGTCCGAGGCCCACGCCGAGGGCGATCGGGAGGATCGCGCCGGCCAGGCGCCGACTGCCCGCGATGCCGTTGGCCGAGGCCAGGAAGCCGGCCGCCGACAGGCGGCTCAGGAGCGGAGCAGCGGCGCGCATCACGAGGGCGACCAGCCACGGGCCCAGCAGCGCCAGCGCCACGATGAGCATCAGGGCCGCCGCGGCCGAGGCTCCTGCCGCGGCCACGCCGCGCGCGAACAGCGGGACGGCGGACACCGCCAGCCCCGCGACGGCGAGGATCCCGCCGCTCACGAACCGGGCCCGCCCGATGCGCGTCGGCCCGCTCGAGGACTCCCGGAGCGCCTCGATCGGATCCAGTCCGGCCGGGCGGCGGGCCGCGATCCTCGCGGCCGCCCACGCGGCGCCGAGGACGAGCAGCAGTGCGCCGACGGCCGGCGACGGGCCGACCGCGAGCGCGAAATCGCCCGGGATCACGCCGCCGGAGACGAACGCCCGTTGCAGCACGCCCGACAGGAAGTATCCCGGGACGATGCCGAGCAGACCCGCGACGACCGAGATCGACATCACCTCGCGTGACACCAGCGCGTGCACCTGCTTCGGGCTCGCGCCCACGGCTCGCAGCAGCGCGAAGTCGCGGCGGCGCGACTGCACCGACAGCGACAGCGTGCCGGACACGATGAACAGCGCCACCAGGATGCAGGTGCCGACGAAGGCGCTGCCGATCGTCACCAGGGTCGAACGCGCCGCTCCGGAATCGAGGAACTCGATGTCGCCGCGGCCCGCGCCTGTCTGCACGGCGAGGCCGGGCACCGCGCCCCGGATCGCGGCCGCGGTCTCCGCCGCGTCCACCCCCTGCGCGGGGAACACGCCGAGGGTCTGCGCGACGCCGCCGCGGGGATCCAGCTCCGCGATGCGCGCGCTGCTGAGGTACACCTGCGGGGCGCGCTCGGCGCCCGCCGCGTCGACGAGGCCGACGACCCGGTACTCGGCGGAGGTCCCGCCGTGTGCGAGCAGGATCCGGGCGCCGAGCGCCTCCCGGCCGCCGGCGGTCACGACGACCTCGTCGGCGCCCACGGGCTCCGTCCCTTCCCGCAACGCCGATCCTGTCAGGGCGACAGCGCCCCAGGGGTGCGCCTCCACGAGGCGCCCGCCCGCGTCCGCGAGGGGCACGGTGACATCGGCGACGACGCGGTCCACGCCGGAGACGGCCGCGACCTTCGCCGCCGCGCCCTCGGGCAGGGGCGCGCGCTCGTGCAGCGGGACCGGGAGGTCCTCGGGCACCTCCACCTGCTGTGAGGCTCCGACGATGACGGGAGCCGCCGTGTAGCGGACCGGCGCGAGCCCGCCGCGTACGCCGGATTCCACCAGGACGCCGAGGCCCGTGACCAGGGCGCTCGCGACGAACACCGCGACGGCCACGCCGACGAAACCGCCCTTGTTCTGCCGGAGGTCGGCGCGGACGAGCCGGCCGAACCCCAATCGTGCGCCCGCCATCACCACTCCCCGAGCGAGCTCATGCGGTCCGTGATCTCGGCGGGCGTCGCGCCATCGAGATGGCCCGCGAAGGCGCCGTCGGCGAGGAAGATGACGCGGTCCGCATGCGAGGCCACGACGGGGTCGTGCGTGACCATCACGACCGTCTGCGCGAGGGCCTTCGTGGTGTGCGCCAGCAGGTCGAGCACCTGCTTGCCCGACCGCGAGTCGAGCGCGCCCGTGGGCTCGTCGCCGAAGACCACGTACGGCCGCGTGATCAGCGCGCGGGCGATCGCCACGCGCTGCTGCTGCCCGCCGGAGAGCTCGGCCGGGCGCCGGCGGCGGCGCTCCGACAGCCCGACCGATTCGAGCAGGAAGTCGAGCCACTCCCGGTCGAGCCTGCGCCGCGCGAGGCGCAGCGGGAGTGTGATGTTCTCCTCGACGTTCAGGGCCGGGAGCAGGTTGTACGCCTGGAACACGAAGCCCACGTGATCCCTCCGGAACTCCGTGAGCCGGCGTGCGCTGAGCGACGAGACCTCGGTGTCGCCGAGGACCACGCGGCCGCTCGTCGGCCGGTCGAGCCCCGCGGCGCTGTGCAGGAGCGTGCTCTTGCCGGATCCCGACGGCCCCATGATCGCGGTGAAGGTGCCGCGGGCCAGGGTGAGGTCGACGCCGCGCAGCGCGGGGACGGTGTTCGCTCCGGATCCGTAGGTCTTCACGATGTTCTCGAGGCGGAGCGCGTCACCGGCCTGCGTGGGCCGGGACGGTGCGGATGAAGTTGTCATGCTTCGACGCTAGGAACGACGGCCGGCGAGGCCCATCCTGCTGGGCCCCGCTCGGATGGTGCAGCTGGCTGTACCGCGCGAGGCTGTCCGCTCCGGCAGACTTGTCGGAATGACTCAGGGACCGGTGCGGCGTTGGCTGCGGGATTGGCGCTTCGTGGCCGTCGAGGCCGTGACGTCCGCCGTGTCGATCCTCTTCTTCTGCGCCGGCCTCGTGCTGGTTCCGCTCATGATCATCCCCGGCGGCGTCCTCCTGCTGCCGGGAGCCGTCCGCATCCTGCACGACTGGTCGGATCGGGCGCGCAGACGGGTGGGCTCCTACCGCGGTGAGAGCATCCGGGGTCCTGCGCCCGTGCCGCGGGACCTGCGGTCGATCGACGAGCGCATCCAGCTCGCGCTCTCCCCCCCGACCGTGCGCGACGCGCTCTGGCTCGCGGTCGATGCGATCCCGCTCTTCTCGATCGCGATCGTGACGATCGTGATCCCGCTGGGCGCGGTGAACTCCCTGGCGGTGCCCTTCTACTGGCAGTACGCCCCGGCCGACGAGCCGGTGACCGCGCCGTACCCGGTCACCTCGTGGCCGCTCGCGGCGACCATGCCGCTCATGGCCCTCGTCTACGTCCTCATCTCCTGGGCGCTCATCCCCGCGGTCGCCCGCCTCCTGGCGCTGATCTCCTCGCGCCTGCTCGCCGTGCCTGCACGGTCGAGCCTGGCCGAGCGCGTCGACGCCCTGACGCTGAGCCGCGCCGCCGCGCTGGACGCGCACGCCGCCGAGCTGCGGCGCATCGAGCGCGACCTG
>NZ_NCKN01000175.1 GCF_002257455.1 Microbacterium sp. 13-71-7 | reverse complement strand
CCGCCTGCACGTCCGACGCGCCCGCACCCGCACTGATCCGCCCGGCCAGGGTCGGGATCAGCGCCGCGATCGCATCCCACGTCTTCATACCCCCATCCTCCCCGCCACCACCGACATTCGAACCCCAGATCAACCCAGATTTCCAAACAGGAGATAACTCGACCGAAGACCAAACTGTGGAGGACGATCCGCGCGGGATCCCACGCCCTCCGGGTCGATCGAAGCTCCCGCTCCCGCCCGTGCCGTAGAATGGACTCCGCGAAGGGGAGTATTCCGACTTCACGCGATCGTCATCACGAGGCCCGTTGCCGGGTCTCCGGGCGCGTGACCGCCATTCGGCGGGGAAGAGACTTTCGGCCGTTGACCGACCTCTTCGAAAGGCCCCTGTGGACGTTCCCGTCTGGTTCGAAATCGTCTCGCTCGCCGTTCTGCTCCTGATCCTGATCGGCGACCTGCTGATCGTGCGCTGGCGCCCGCACATCCCCTCCACCAAGGAGTCCACGCTCTGGGTCGTGTTCTACGTCGCCCTGGCACTCGGATTCGCCGGGCTCCTGCTCGCGGTCGCGGGCGGCCGCCATGCGGGGGAGTTCCTCACCGGATGGGCCCTCGAGTACAGCCTCTCGATCGACAACCTCTTCGTGTTCGTGCTGATCATGGCCCAGTTCTCCGTGCCGCGGAAGCTGCAGCAGGAGGTGCTGATGGTGGGCATCATCATCGCGCTGGTCCTGCGCGGCGTGTTCATCCTCCTCGGCGTCACGATCATCGAGAACTTCGCGCCGGTGTTCTACCTGTTCGGCGCCTTCCTCATCTGGACCGCGATCCGCCAGGCCATGCCGGAGAAGGAGCAGGAGGACGAGACCGCCGCGAAGGAGGGCTTCGCCGTGCGCCTGGTGCGCAGGCTCGTCCCCGTCAGCGACGAGTTCGACGGCCCCAAGCTGCGCACCGTCGTGGACGGCAAGCGGATCTGGACCCCGATGATCATCGTGTTCGTCACGATCGGCGTCACGGATCTGATGTTCGCGATCGACTCGATCCCCGCGATCTTCAGCATCACGCAGAACAGCTTCCTCGTGTTCACGGCGAACATCTTCGCCCTGATGGGTCTGCGCCAGCTCTACTTCCTCCTCGGCGATCTGCTCGACCGCCTGCGCTACCTCCACTACGGCATCGCCGTGATCCTCGCCTTCATCGGCGTCAAGCTGGTCCTGCACGCGATGCACGAGAACAGCGTGCCCTTCATCAACGGCGGCAAGCCCATCGAGTGGGCGCCGGACGTGCCGATCTGGCTGTCGCTCACCGTGATCGTCGTCGCGATGCTCGGCGCCACCGGGGCGAGCCTGATCGCCTCGGGACGCGAGAAGCGTCGCGAGCGCGCTCTCGCGGAGTGACGAGCGCGGGGGCGCGGTGCGCGGCCTCGCCCCGTCCCCGCGGAGATCACCCCTCGGCAGGGGCAGGCGGCGCGGGAGCCCCGAAGCGCGCTGTCGCGAGCACCGCGCCTGAGGCCGCGACCACGATGGCCGCTGCGGTGAACAGGGTGGGGACGCCGGCGAGATCGGCGACCAGCCCGACGCCGGCATAGGCGAGCGGACTCAGCCCCAGCGTGAGCAGGGTCAGCATCGCCGTCACGCGTCCGAGCAGGGCGGGTGGTGTGGCGCGCTGCACCTGCCCCTGGCACAGCACCATGGTCACGCCGCTGGTGACGCCGAGCGCCGCACCCCAGAGGAGGGCGGCCCCCGGATCGGCGGATGCGCCGAACGCGATCAGCAGGAGGGCGGTCGCCCCTACGGAGACGAGCATCACGGCGCGGCCGCCGGTGCGCGTCGTCATCGACAGGAGCACGCTCGTCGCCAGCCCGCCGAGGCTGAACGCGGCGAGCACGCCCCCGGCGATGCCCGCGGGCCAGCCGCGTCCCTGCACCAGCAGCACGATCGCGGCGGCGACCGGCCCGGAGAACGGCAGCTCGGACAGCGCGGTGCCGATCACCAGCGTCGTGAGCCGCAGCCGCTTCACCTCCCGCCAGCCGGATCCGGACTCCGCCGCCGCGATTCTCGCGCCCCGGGCGCCGGCGGGAAGGGGACGGATCGTTCGCAGCAGCAGGACGGATGCGACGAACAGCAGTGCGACGGCTCCGAACGCGATCGTGCTGCCGGCGACGAGCAGCAGGGCGCCGAGCACGGGCCCGGCGGCGTTCGCGACCCGCAGCCCCGTGATCCGCCAGGCCTGAAGCCGCGTCAGATCCTCGGGCGGAACGAGCCTGGCGGGCATGGCTCCGACGGCGGGGAGGAAGCAGGCGTCGACGATCCCGAAGATCACCGCGACGATCGTCAGCCACCAGGGGAGGAGGCCGATCGCAGCCGTGAGCAGCACCGCGACGGCCAGTGTCGCCGCCCGTGTGGAGTCGGTCCAGATCGCGATGCGGCGAGGGTCCAGGCGGTCGGCCAGCATGCCGCCGGCCAGGAGCAGCAGCAGCCGCGGCAGGGATCCCGCGGCGAGGATGATGCCGGACCAGCGCGCGCCGCCCGCCTCCGCGGCCGCCCAGGTGAGAACCAGATAGTAGGTGACGTCGCCGAGCACGGCGAGGGTGTACGCCAAGACCCACCGCGCCGCATCCCGCCGCACCCCGAGGCCGGTCACGGCTGCTCGTAGATCTGCAGGCGCACCTCGGTGGAAGTCCCCGCTGCATCGTCGCGAGCGTCGTGCCGGTGACGCTCGATGACCGCCACGAGGTCATCGCGCAGCGCCCGGCGCCCTTCGCCGTCGAGCGGGACGCGCAGGTCGATGAACGCCGCTTCGGACAGCCAGGCCCGGTCGGCACCGGGAACGGCGCCCGCGACCCGCTGCAGCTCCTCGGCCGCCGCCAGCACGACCGACTGCACGTACCGGCGGGCCGCCGCGTCATCGTCGTGCACGGCGGGATCGAACTGGGAGATGTCGTCGACGGCGCGCCACCACCGCTCCCGTCGGGTGCCGAGCGCCGGATCCTCTCGGATGAGCCGGCCCGCCTCGAGCCGGCGCAGGTGATAGCTCGCGGCGCCGGAGTCCAGCTCGAATTCACGTCCGAGCGCCCGCGAGGTCGCAGGTCCGCCCTCCCTGAGCCGGCGCAGGAACGCCAGGCGCAGGGGATGCGAGAGCACGCGCAGCTGGGCGGTGGTGAGTTCTTCGGCGACCATGCGACCCACCGTAAAGGTGCGAAGAATTCTTCGCAACATGTCCTTCCGCGCACCGGAACGGCCCAGGGTGGGTGGGAAACACCCACCCTGGGCCGTTGTAAACTCGTGCGCATGCAGGCGGTGCAGCTTCTCCTTAGCAGCCGCGGCGAGACCTCGATCTAGGCCTCTCTCGCCGCGGAGTCGCGCCCTGCTCTTCAGGGGACACGGCCGCACCACTACCCAGGAGAAGCAACGCATGAACGACGCATCCCCCCGACCCCGGACGCTGGCTGAGAAGGTCTGGGACGACCATCTCGTGGTGAAGGGCGAGAACGGCGAACCCGATCTCATCTACATCGATCTGCACCTCGTGCACGAGGTCACGAGCCCCCAGGCCTTCGACGGCCTGCGCTCGGAGGGGCGCCTGCTGCGCCGCCTGGATCTCACGATCGCGACCGAGGACCACAACACCCCGACGCTGGCGATCGACAAGCCGATCGCCGACCTCACCAGCCGCACGCAGATCGAGACGCTGCGCCGCAACGCCGAGGAGTTCGGCGTGCGCCTGCACTCCCTGGGCGATGCGGAACAGGGCATCGTGCACGTCGTCGGACCGCAGTTGGGGCTCACCATGCCCGGCATCACCGTGGTCTGCGGCGACTCGCACACCTCGACGCACGGCGCGTTCGGGGCGATGGCGTTCGGCATCGGTACGAGCGAGGTCGAGCACGTCATGGCCACGCAGACGCTTCCGCTGAAGCCCTTCAAGACCATGGCGATCACGGTCGACGGCACGCTGCGGCCCGGCGTCACGGCGAAGGACATCATCCTCGCCGTGATCGCCAAGATCGGCACCGGCGGCGGCCAGGGCTACGTGCTCGAGTTCCGCGGCAGCGCGATCCGCGCCCTCTCGATGGAGGGCCGCATGACGATCTGCAACATGTCGATCGAGGCCGGCGCCCGTGCCGGCATGGTCGCCCCGGACGAGACCACCTTCGCGTACGTGCAGGGCAAGCCGCACGCGCCGCAGGGGCAGGACTGGGACGACGCCGTCGCATACTGGCGCACGCTGCCGACGGACGAGGGTGCGACCTACGACGCGGAGGTGTTCATCGACGCCGACGCGCTGGAGCCGTTCGTCACCTGGGGGACCAACCCCGGTCAGGGCGTCTCGCTGTCGGCCTCGGTGCCGAACCCCGCCGAGATCGCCGATGCGAACGAGCGCAGCGCCGCGGAGCGGGCACTCGAGTACATGGATCTGACGCCCGGCACCCCGTTGAAGGACGTGAAGGTCGATGCCGTCTTCATGGGCTCCTGCACGAACAGCCGGATCGAGGACCTGCGCGCCTTCGCGTCCGTCATCAAGGGCAAGAAGAAGGCCGACGGCGTGCGCGTCATGGTGGTCCCCGGATCCGCCCGCGTGCGTCTGGAGGCCGAGGCCGAGGGACTGGACAAGGTCTTCACCGACTTCGGCGCGGAGTGGCGGTTCGCCGGGTGCTCGATGTGCCTGGGGATGAATCCGGACCAACTGGCACCGGGCGAGCGGTGCGCGTCGACGAGCAACCGCAACTTCGAGGGCCGGCAGGGGAAGGGCGGGCGCACGCACCTCGTCTCGCCCCTCGTCGCGGCGGCGACGGCCGTGCGCGGCACGCTGTCCAGCCCGAGCGACCTCGTCGAGAACGGGCAGGAGGCCTGAGCATGGAGAAGTTCACCACCCACACCGGCGTCGCAGCCCCGCTGAAGCGCTCCAACGTCGACACGGACCAGATCATCCCCGCGGTGTTCCTGAAGCGGGTCACCAAGACCGGATTCGAGGACGCGCTGTTCCACGCCTGGCGCCAGGACCCCGGGTTCGTGCTCAACCAGGAGCCGTTCCGGAACGCGTCGGTGCTCGTCGCAGGCCCCGATTTCGGTACCGGATCCAGCCGGGAGCACGCGGTTTGGGCTCTGCGCGACTACGGGTTCAAGGTCGTGCTGAGCCCGCGTTTCGCGGACATCTTCCGCGGCAACTCCGGCAAGCAGGGACTGCTCGCCGCGACCGTCGACGAGGCCGACATCGAGCGGATCTGGGCGCTGATCGACGAGGATCCCGGCCGCGAGATCACGGTCGACCTCGAGGCCCGCACGGCCACGATCGGCGCTCCGACCGGAGCGGCGGAAGCGACAGGCGAGCCCGTCTTCCAGACCACCATCGGGATCGACGATTACACTAGATGGCGGCTCCTCGAAGGGCTCGATGACATCGGGCTCACGCTGCGCAACGAAGACAAGATCGCGCAGTTCGAGGCCCGCCGCGAGTCGTGGCGGCCACGTACGCTTCCTATTCGTTGAATCGGACGCGGCCGTGAGCCTGGGGCATCCGCCCGACGGCTCCGGCCGCGCCCGTTCCACAAGAAGAGGCCCTGAATGACGACACCGCTGCACGAGACCACGCTCGCTTCGAAGCCTTCGGGCGATGTCCTGGCAATCCGCGGCGGACGGCCGCTTCACGGTCGGGTCGACGTGAAGGGCGCGAAGAACCTGGCGACCAAGGCCATGGTCGCCACCCTCCTCGGCGAGACCGCGAGCACGCTGCGCGATGTCCCCGACCTGAGCGACGTCGCAGTGGTGCGCTCCCTGCTCGAGGTGCACGGCGTGCGCGTCACCGAGGGCGACGAGCCCGGTGCGCTCGTCTTCGACCCGAGCGACGTCGAGTCGGCGCACTTCGAGGAGATCGACGCCCACGCGGGCGCCTCCCGGATCCCGATCCTGTTCTGCGGCCCGCTGCTGCATCGTCTCGGCCAGGCCTTCATCCCCGACCTCGGCGGCTGCCGCATCGGCGACCGCCCCATCGACTTCCACCTCGACGCGCTGCGCAAGTTCGGCGCGGTCGTCGAGAAGCTGCCCAGCGGCATCCGCCTCTCCGCCCCGAACGGGCTGAAGGGTGCGAGCATCCACCTGCCGTACCCGAGCGTGGGCGCGACCGAGCAGGTGCTGCTCACCGCGGTGCGCGCGCAGGGCCAGACCGAGCTGCGCAACGCGGCGATCGAGCCCGAGATCATGGATCTCATCGCGGTGCTGCAGAAGATGGGCGCGATCATCTCCTACGAGCCGAACAGGGTCATCCTCATCGAGGGTGTCGAGACGCTGCGCGGCTACGACCACCGCTCGATCTTCGATCGCAACGAGGCGGCCTCCTGGGCGTGCGCCGCTCTCGCCACCGACGGCGAGATCTTCGTCGGCGGTGCGAAGCAGCAGGAGATGCTGACCTTCCTCAACGTCTTCCGCAAGGCGGGCGGCTGGTTCGACGTGCGCGAGGACGGGATCCTGTTCCGTCGCGACGGCGAGCTGAAGCCGGTCATCGTCGAGACCGACGTGCACCCCGGCTTCATGACCGACTGGCAGCAGCCGCTCGTGGTCGCCCTGACGCAGGCCCGCGGCCGCTCCGTCGTGCACGAGACCGTGTACGAGAACCGGATGGGCTTCACCGCCGCGCTCGTGAAGATGGGCGCCGACATCGTCGTGCACCCGCACGGCCTGCAGGACGGTCCCCGCCGGGTCGCGCGCCGCGATCTCGAGCAGGCCGCGGTCATCACCGGCCCGACCCCGCTGCACGGCGCCGACATCGTGGTGCCCGACCTGCGCGGCGGCTACAGCCACGTCATCGCGGCCCTCACGGCGACCGGCGAGTCGAAGGTCTCCGGCGTCGACATCCTCAGCCGCGGCTACGAGAAGTTCCTCGACAAGCTCACCGCGCTGGGCGCCGACTTCGATGTGATCGGCTGAGATGCGCGCGACCGCCGAGAAGACCCGCCCGAGCCTGTTCTGGTTCCTGGCGGTCTTCGTGGTGCCGTTCGTCGCGTTCCTGGCGAAGATCCGCGTCCGCGGCGCGGAGAAGGTGCCCCGTTCCGGCGCTTTCGTCCTGGCCCCGAACCACTACTCGGAGTTCGATCCGCTGATCGTCGCCGTCGCGGTGTGGCGGCTCGGCCGCGCCCCCCGCTTCATGGCGAAGGAGAGCCTGTTCCGGGTGCCCGTGCTGGGCTGGGCGTTGCGCGGGACCGGGATGATCCCCGTCGCCCGGTCGACCTCCGTCGCCGCCGCGAAGCAGACCATCGCGCAGTCGAAGGAGCTCGTGCAGCACGGCCGCGGCGTGATCGTGTACCCCGAGGGCACGCTCACGCGCGACCCCGAGCTGTGGCCCATGCGCGGCAAGTCGGGCGCCGTCCGCCTCGCCCTCGCCGGGCGGATCCCGCTCATCCCGATGGCCCAGTGGGGCACGCAGAACATCATGGGCCGCTACCAGAAGGGCCTCAGCCTCTGGCCGCCGCGCAAGAAGGTCGACGTCCTGATCGGGGATCCGGTCGACATCTCGGACCTGTACGACCGTGCGGGGGAGAACGCCGCCCTCGTGGAGGCCACGGACCGGTTGATGATCGCCATCACGGCCCTCCTGGAGGAGCTGCGCGGCGAGAAGGCCCCGGCCACGCGCTGGAACCCGGCCGAGCACGGCCAGAGGGAGACGGGTCGTCTTGACTCCTAGGAACGCACCGCGCACCGCGTCGATCCCGCTCGGGCCTCGCGTCACGGTGATCGGGGCCGGCAGCTGGGGGACCACCTTCGGCAAGATCCTCGCCGACGGCGGCGCCCAGGTCACGATGTGGGCGCGCCGGCAGGAGCTGGCCCACGAGATCGCCGAGGCCAAGCGCAACTCGCAGTACCTCTCCGGGATCAATCTGCCGCGCTCGATGACGGCCACCCACCATCTCGCCGAGGCGATCCAGGGCGCCGAGCAGGTGTACCTGTCGGTGCCCAGCCAGACCCTGCGGGAGAACCTCAAGGCGCTGCGCCCGCTGCTGCGGGACTCGGACGTCCCCGTGGTGAGCCTCATGAAGGGCGTCGAGAAGCGCACCGGACTGCGGATGAGCCAGGTGATCGAGCAGGAGCTGCGCTGCGACCCGGACCGCATCGCGGTGGCGAGCGGACCGAACCTGGCTCTCGAGATCGCGCGCGAGCAGCCCACGGCCGCCGTCATCGCCTCGAACAGCCAGGAGACGGCCGACATCGTCGCGCGCACCGCGCGCAACCGCTACTTCCGCAGCTTCGTGAACACCGATGTCATCGGCACGGAGTTCGGCGGCGTGCTGAAGAACCTCATCGCCGTCGCGATCGGCATCGTCGACGGCGTCGGCTACGGCGAGAACACCAAGGCGTCGATCATCACCCGGGGGCTGGTCGAGATGACCGACTTCGCGGTGGCGAACGGCGCGCAGCCGGGCACCCTGCAGGGTCTCGCCGGCCTCGGCGACCTGATCGCGACGTGCCAGTCGCCGCTCAGCCGCAACAACACGGCCGGGCGCCTGCTCGGTCAGGGATACAGCTTCCAGGACGTGGTCAAGCAGATGCAGCAGACGGCCGAGGGACTCGCGTCCGTCGCGCCGATCCTGCAGCTGGCCCGCGCCGCCGGCGTGGAGATGCCGATCGTCGAGCAGGTGAAGATGGTGCTGGACGGCGCCATGGATCCGCGCGACATCGCCCCCCATCTGACCACCGACGACGACACCCCGCAGGGGGAAGGGACGGGCAATGGACAAGCAGACGGTGGTGGTGCTCTTCGGAGGGCGCTCCAGC
>NZ_NCKN01000174.1 GCF_002257455.1 Microbacterium sp. 13-71-7 | reverse complement strand
GCCGCGAGCGGCAGCGTCACCCGGCGGAAGACCGTGAACCGGCTCGCGCCGAGACCCGCCGCGACCCGCTCGTGCTCGGTGCCGATCGCCCGCAGCGCGCCCTCAATCGAGATCACCAGGAACGGCAGTGCGACGAACGCCTGCGCGATGACCACGGCCGCGGTCGTGAACGGGATCCTGATGCCCGCGACGGCCAGCGCTCCGCCGAGCAGGCCGTTGCGCCCGAGCAGGGCGAGCAGCGCGATGCCCCCGACGAGAGGGGGCAGGACGAGCGGCAGCGTGGTCAGCGTGCGCAGCACCGAGGCCAGCCAGCCGCGGCTGCGGGCCATCGCGACCGCGAGCGGCACCCCGAGGACCGCGCAGACCACGGTCGCGATCGCGGCCGTGGTCAGGGAGAGCCCGAGCGCCTGCAACGCGGCGGGAGAGGTGATCGCCGCCGGGACCGTCGCCCAGTCCAGCCGCACCAGCAGTGCGACGAAGGGCAGCACCAGCAGCAGCACGGCGATGATCGCCGGGATCAGCAGCCAGGCGGGCAGGTGCTCCCCGCGCCGTCGCGGGGCGGCCGCGGGGGCGGCATCGGGGGTCGGGGCGTCCCCGCGCGTGGCCGTCGTCGACGACGCGACCGCGCGCGGATCCCTCCTGCCCCCCGTCATGCGCCGCCGAACCCCAGTTCCCTGAGGATCTTCTGGCCCTTGTCCGAGAGCACGAAGGCCTGGAACGCAGTGGCGGCCTCGGCGTTCTTCGAGGCCTTCAGCACCGTGATCGGATACTTGTTGGTCGCCTTGTCGGCGCCCGCGATCGCGATGCCGGTCACGGCGGATCCTGCGGCCTTGACGTCGGTCGCGTACACGAGTCCGGCGTCGGCCTCCCCCGCCTTGACCTTCGCGAGCACCGCGGTCACGTTCTGCTCCTCGCTGGCGGGCGTCACGGTCACCTTCGCCGCGTCGAGCAGCGTCTTGGCCGCGTTGCCGCACGGTACGGCGGGGGCGCACAGCACGACCTTCAGGCCCGGGTCCGCGAGCGAGGCGAGGTCCTCGACCTTGAGCGGGTTGCCGGGAGCGACCGCGATCTGCAGGACGTTCGTCGTGAAGACGGGAGCATCGCCCGCGAGGCCCGCCTGGGCCACCTTGTCCATGTTCTTCTGGTCGGCCGAGGCGAACACGTCGACCGACGCGCCCTCGATGATCTGCGTCGCGAGCGTCGAGGATCCGTCGTAGGTGATCGGATCGACGTGCACCTTCGGGTTCTCCGCCTCGAACGCCGTGGAGATCTTGTCGAACGCCTGGCTCAGCGACGCCGCGGCGAACACGGTGAGTTCACCGCTCGCGGTCGAGGACGCAGCGGTGGGCGTCGGCGTCGCGGCGGGAGCCGCGCCGGAGCATGCGGTCAGGGCGAGCGCCGCGGCCAGGGCCGTGGCGGCGATCGCGGACAGGCGCAACGGGAGGGGGGATCGGGTCATCGCGACTCGGTCCTTTCGGTCTCGATGATCATCATGGTGGCCTTGGTGACGGCGACGGCCTTGCTCCCGACCTCGAGCCCGAGCTCGGCGGCGGCCTCGGCGCTCATGAGCGACACGATGCGGTTCGGACCGCTCTGCAGTTCGATCTGCGCCATCAGCCCCTCGACGCGCACGGCCGTGACGAGGCCCACGAAGCGGTTGCGCGCGCTGCGCAGGACGTTGTCGCCGGGATCCGGTTCGCTCGCCAGAGCCTGTGCGCGCTCGGCGAGCTCGACACCGGGCACGACCTGGTGCCCCGTCGCGTCGGTGGACAGGGTCAGGATGCCGTCCGCAGCCCAGCGGCGCACGGTGTCATCGCTGACTCCCAGAAGGCCGGCAGCCTCGCGGATCCGAAAATGCGTCATGGCGATGACCATAGCGCCGCGGATGCGGAGAAGCAACACGGATTATCACAATGTGGAATCCAGGTTCCAAAAAACGATGGACGTGGCGGGGGAACGCTGTTACTGTCGATCCAGCCCGAGGCCGTATCAACAGCCGGAGGCGGGATGACAACCTAGCGGTTCGACGTACTTATCTCGAGGAAGGGCCCGACGAAGGGTCCGACCGGAAGCCGTATCACTGCGACGACAGCAAGGAAGCTCTCCGATGAACAGCACCCCTGTGCCCTCTCAAAGCGCTGCGCCTTCGTCCGCTGGTGTGACGACGCCTGCCGAGTATCTCGCTCAGGCCGTCGCCCTCGCCACGGACAACGTCCGAAACGCCGGAGGTCCCTTCGGCGCCCTCATCGTCTCGGCCGACGGCCGGGTCTTCGAAGGCGTCAACCGGGTCACCGCGAACCTCGATCCCTCGGCACACGCCGAGGTGACCGCGATCCGCAACGCGTGCCAGCAGCTCGGCACGTTCGACCTCTCCGGCGCCACGCTCTACACGAGCTGCGAGCCGTGCCCGATGTGCCTCGCCACGTCGCTGTGGGCGCGCGTCGACCGGGTGTACTTCGCGGCCAACCGCGACGACGCCGCCGACGCCGGCTTCGACGACGCGGTGTTCTACCGCTATTTCGAGGGGGGACCGGAGGACAAGGCGCTCATGCCCGTCTCCGACATCGCCCTGCCCGCCGAGGAGCGCGTCGCGCCCTTCACCGAATGGAACCTCACCACCACCCGCATCGAGTACTGACCCGACCCGACGAACCCAGGAGCAGACAATGACGTCCCCCACTCCCACCCCCGAAGCAGAGGGAACACCCGAGAACGAGGCCACCGCGCTGTTCTCCCGCCAGGAGGAAGCACTTCCTCCCCTGAAGACCGGCGCCACCTCGACGGTCGAGGTCGAGCCCAGGAACGGTCTCGACCGGTTCTTCAGCATCACCCGCCGCGGTTCGACCGTCGGCCGTGAGATCCGAGGCGGCATCGTGACCTTCGTCACGATGGCGTACATCGTCATCCTGAACCCGCTGATCCTCGGCGGCACCAAGGACGTCGCCGGCCACGCCCTGGATGCCGCGCAGATCGGCGCGGCGACCGGCCTCACCGCCGGCGTCATGACGATCCTGTTCGGAGTCATCGCACGACTGCCCTTCGCGCTCGCGGCGGGCCTCGGCATCAACTCCTTCCTCGCGGTCGCGGTCGTGGGCCAGGTGACCTGGGCCGAGGCCATGGGTCTCGTGGTCATCAACGGCATCCTGATCGTGCTGTTCGGAGCCACCGGCATCCGGACCGCGATCTTCCACGCGGTGCCGCAGCCGCTCAAGGCCGCGATCACGGTCGGCATCGGCCTGTTCATCGCCTTCATCGGCTTCGTCGACTCGGGCTTCGTCAACCGCACCGCGGGCCCCGGCGGTCCGCCGGTGCAGCTCGGCAACGGCGGATCCATCACCTCGGTCCCGACGCTGATCTTCCTGCTGGGACTCGTCGTCATCGGGATCCTGGTGGCACGGAAGGTCCCGGGCGGCATCCTGATCGGCATCGTCGCGACCACGGTCGTCGCGCTCATCGCCCAGGCGGTGCTGCAGCTCGGTCCCTCGTTCAAGGACCCGAACGGCTGGCACATGACGATCCCCGAGCTGCCGAGCTCGCTGGTCACGATCCCGGACTTCAGCCTGGTCGGGCAGTTCGACCTGTTCGGCGCCTTCGGCCGCGTCGGCGCGCTGTCGGCGACGATGCTCGTCTTCACCCTGGTGTTCTCGAACTTCTTCGACGCGATGGGCACGATGACCGGCCTCGCGAAGAACGCGGGCCTGGCCTACAAGGACGGCACGTTCCCGCGGCTGCGCTCCGCGTTCGTCGTCGAGGGCTTCGGCGCCGTCGCCGGTGGCATGACCTCGACCTCGTCGAACACGGTCTACGTCGACAGCGCCTCGGGCATCGGCGAGGGCGCCCGCACGGGTCTCGCCTCGCTCGTGGTCGGCGTGCTGTTCCTGCTGTCGATGTTCCTGACGCCGCTCACGCTCGTGGTGCCGATCGAGGTCGGCTCGGCCGCCCTCGTCATCGTCGGCGCGATGATGATGGGACAGATCCGCGAGATCAAGTTCACCAACTTCGCGGTCGCCCTCCCGGCCTTCCTCACGATCGTGACGATGCCGCTGACCTACTCGATCGCCAACGGCATCGGCGTCGGCTGCATCTCCTGGGCGCTCATCAACGTCCTCTCCGGCCGGGCGAAGAAAGTCCACTGGCTGATGTGGGTCGTCGCCGCCGGGTTCGCGCTCTACTTCGTGCGGGGGCCGGTGGAGCAGTTCCTCAGCCACTGAGCAGTCCGTCGAAGCCCCCGATCCGCGTGCGCGGGTCGGGGGCTTCGACGTTCGCGGGGCGGCCGACCGCACGGGCCGCCGACCGCCGGGGCCGCCGACCGCACTGGCCGCCGGCCGCACGGCCGCCGGCCCGATCCGGGTCAGAGGGGGACGCGCAGCTCGGGCCACGACGCGAGGTCGGCGGGCTCATCGATGTCGTCGCCGCGGCCCAGATCGCCGCACTCCACGTCGTCGACGAGATGGCGGTTCCGTGCGATCCACGCCCGCGCCGCCGCGTCGCCCTCGGCCAGGGCCGCGGCGGAGCAGAGGTCGCCGGTGCCGAACACCGCGGGGTTGCCTGGGACGCCGTGCCACATCGCGCGGGCGACGCGCCCCGGCACGTGGGCGGCGAACAGGCGCCGGATCACGGATGCGTCGACGCCCGGCTGGTCCACGAGCAGCACGACCACGGCATGGGGCGGGGCGTCGGTCACGACGAGCGGCAGCACGGCCGCGCGCAGCGAGGCGGACATGCCCAGCCGCGCGTCGTGCACCTCGACCACGTGCGCGGCGGGGCAGCGGGCGCGGAGCCAGCTGCGCGCCGTGCGGGCGGCCGGGCCGACCGCGACCGTGACGCTGCAGCCGGCCTCCGCCGCGGCCCGCGCGGCGCGGGTGACGAGCACCTCGCCGTTCCAGGGGAGGAGCGCCTTGGGCCCGCGGCCGAGACGGGTGCCGCGTCCGGCCGCGAGTACGATCGCGTGGCGGGAGCGCGTCGTCATCGGGCGGCCTCCGCATCCCGCTCGAGGATCGCGGCGTGGATCCGGTCGCGCGTGAAGGGCGTCGCGGTCATCCTGATGCCGGTCGCGTCGCGGATCGCCGCGGCCAGTGCCGGGGCGATCGGGTTGAACGGCGACTCGCTCATCGACTTGGCGCCGAGCGGGCCCAGCACGTCGGAGGTCTGCGCGAAGTGCACCTCGGAGCGGGGGATGTCGGCGAACGCGGGCACGTGGTACTGCCGCAGGATGTCCGACACCACCGTGCCTGTCTCGTCCACGCGCACGATCTCGTGCAGCGCGGCGCCGATGCCCTGCGCGATGCCGCCCTCGACCTGACCCCGGCACTGCTCGGGGTTGACCACGACGCCGGCGTCGGCGGCGTGGATCGACCGCAGGATCCGCAGCTCCCCTGTGGCCTCGTCGATCGCGACGCGGAACCCCTGCACGTTGAAGGCGACCGACCGCGGCGTGCCGCCCCAGTACCCCTTCGCCTCGAGGGGCACGCCCCGGCGCTCGGCGTCGGCGGCGAGGTCGGCCAGGGAGACCGACTGCTCGCCGCGGATCACGCGGGATCCGGCGAGCACGCATTCGGCGGGCGGCGCGTCCAGCAGCTCGGCGGCGCGGCCGCGGATGCGCTCGGCGAGGGCGGTCGCGGCGGCGTGCGTGGCCCGCCCCGCGACGACGGTTCCGGTGGAGCCGAACGCGCCGGTGTCGTGCGGCACCAGATCCGAGTCGGACTGGCGCAGCCGCACGGCGCGGGTCGTGGTCTGCAGCACGGTCGCGGCGATCTGCTGGTGCACCGTGGAGGTGCCGTTGCCGAACTCGGCCGTGCCGACGTCGAGGCCGAACGCCCCGTCCGCCTCGAGCCGGATCACGGTGTGCGCGTGATGACCGCGCGGCGGGACCGTGGCGATCATCGCGACCGCGGATCCCTCACCGAGCCGCCAGCCCTGGGCGAGCGCGCGACGATCCTCGTCCCGGTCGCGGGCCAGGCCATCGCGCACGATCCGCACGCACTCGTCCAGGCCGTAGCTGCCGATGATGAGGTCGGGCTCCTCGTGCGCCGCGATCATCGCGTCGTCCTGCCCGATGAGGTTCGCGGTGCGGAACGCGAGCGGATCCATGCCCAGCCGGCGGGCGAGCTCGTCGACGGTCGACTCGATCGCGAAGATCATCTGACTCAGCCCGTAGCCGCGGAAGGCGCCGGAGGGCACGGTGTTCGTGTAGACGACGTCGGCGTCGATCCTCTTCGCCGCCGCCCGGTAGACGGCGATCGACTCGCCCACGCCGTGGAACATCACGCCGGGGCCGTGGTTGCCGTATGCGCCCGTGTTGGAGCGCACGTCGACCCCGATGCCCGTGATGCGGCCGTCCGCGGTCGCGCCCATGCGCACCCTGATCCGGAACGGATGCCGCACGCTCGTCGCGGTCAGCACCTCCTTGCGCGAGAACTCGACGCGCACGGGGCGGCCGGTCGCCATCGTCGCGAGCAGGGCCAGATCCTCGGTGAACACCTCCTGCTTGCCGCCGAAGCCGCCGCCGACGCGGGCGGAGTAGACGCGCAGCCGCTCCCTGTCGATGCCGAAGATCCGGGCGAGCGTGCGTCGGGCGAGGAACGGCACCTGGGTGCTGCTGCGCACGACGAAGCGGCCGTCCGGATCCTGCCAGGCGATGGATCCGTGGGTCTCGAGCGCCGTGTGCGAGACGCGGTGGGTGTGGAAGGTGCGCTCCTCGACGATGTCGCTCGCGGCGAGCTCGGCCGCGAGGTCGCCGACCTCGGAGCTCATCTCCATGACGATGTTCGCCTCGGCGCGGGCGACCCCCTCGGGGTCGGGCACGGATCCGCCCGCCGCCCTGGCCCGCTGCCCGGCGGGGGATGCCGCGCCGTGCAGCGCGACGGTCCCCGCGGCGTCGGCGAGCTCCGGATCCGTGTTCGCCGGGAGGACCTCGTACTCCACGTCGACGAGGCGGGCGGCGCGGTCCGCCGCGCGCTGCGACTCCGCCACGACCAGGGCCACGCGCTGCCCGACGAAGCGCACGTACTCGTCGAACACGCGGGTGTCGTACGGGTCGTCGGCCTCGATCTCGTGCTGCGCCGTGGAGAACACCGTCGTCGGGGCGTCGCCGCGGCTGAGCACGCGCACGACGCCGTCGGAGGCGAGGGCGCGGGTCGCATCGATCCCGACGACCCGTGCGTGCGCGTGCGGGCTGCGCACCACCGCGGCGTACAGCAGCGGGGCGGGGAGCTCGGCGGGGTCGATGTCCATCGTGTAGCGGACGGTGCCGGTGACGACCCCGGCCGCCGCGGGGGCGCCCGTCGCGCGGCCCACGCCGCCGGCGCGGTCGTCGATGTTCACCGTGCCCCGCACCGCGTCCTCGATCGCGCGGTACCCGGTGCAGCGGCAGATGTTGCCCTTGAGCGTGCGGCCGAGGTCCTCCTCGGCGCCCTTCGGCATCGCGGCGACCGTGCACACCATGCCCGCGGTGCAGAACCCGCACTGGAAGCCGGCCGCGCGGCGGAACCGCTCCTGCACAGGGTGCGGATCCTCGGGGGTGCCGAGGCCCTGGACGGTGACGATGTCCCGGCCGGCGGCGCGGTGCGCGGGGTACACGCAGCTGTGCACGGGCTCGCCGTCGACGATCACGGTGCACGCGCCGCAGTCGCCGCCGTCGCACCCCTTCTTCACGCCGTACGAGCCCTGATCGCGCAGCCACGTGCGCAGGCACTGTCCGGGCTCCGGGTCGACCGGGACCGGGCGCCCGTCGAGGGTCGCGTGCGGTCCGCAGGCGTGGGATCCTCGCGAAACACCACTTTCCGCGCGAGACACCACGGCAGCCGGGGCGTCTCGTGCAGGATCCGGTGTCTCGCACTCGTGTGCCGCGCGCGCCGGGCGTGCGGGGGAGGTGGTGCTCATCGGGTGCTCCTCTCGAGGCGCAGGTCGCCGGTGACCCGCCCGATCGCGTCGTCGACGCCGATGGCGGACTCCGGCAGCAGTTCGGCGAGGATCTCCTCGCCGAGGCGGTGCGTCATCAGCCGCCGCCAGGCGGGTTCGCCGTGGATGTCGTCGTACCAGCCGCGCGTGCGGGCGACCGCGGCGTCGATCGCGTCGCGCCAGGCGGCGCCGTCGGCGCGGACCGCGATCCCGGTCCCGCCCCGGGCGTCGTCGGCGCGGGCGGCGATTCCGGCGGTCCCGCTCCCGGCGGTCCCGCTCCCCGCGGTCCCGTTGCGGGGGTCCGGATCCGCCGTCACGTCGAGCACGATCGGGTGGAACGTGGACGCCGTGACGACGAGCCGCAGCCCCGACGCCGACGTGCGCCGCCCGATCAGCAGGGCCGCCGAACGTCCGCGCTCGGTGAGCGAGATGCGGCGGAACGCGGGCGTCTGCGCCAGGGCATGACCCGGCACGAGGAAGCTGCGGATCAGCTCGCCGTCGGCGAGCCGGGTGCGGGCGGGGCCGACGATGAGCTCGGCCACGGGCGCGCGCCGTGCGGAGCCATCGGGGCACAGGATCAGCGCGGTCGCGCCCCAGCCGCTCAGCAGCGAGATCATCGGGCCGGCGGGGAGCCCCGTCGCGACGTTCCCGCCCACGGTCGAGACGTTCCAGATCTTCCACGACGCGACGAAGGAGTCGCACGCGGGCGGGATCAGGTCCAGCCCCGGCAGCGCCGCCCGGGGCACGCCTCCGGGGGACGGTTCATCGGCGAGGGCGCGCAGCTCCGCGATCCGGCACGTCGCCGCGATCTCCAGAGCCGGCACCCCCTCCACTTCTCGCGTCGTCCCCGTGAGGGGACCCTCTGGGGTGCGCTCATGGGGACGACTCGAAGGTGGGTGGTGCCAGGTCAGCGGGGGCCAGCCGGAGTCGGTGATGTCGAGGAGCCGGGTGGGGGCGCCGCGGGTGATGTC
>NZ_NCKN01000173.1 GCF_002257455.1 Microbacterium sp. 13-71-7 | reverse complement strand
GTCACGTCGTCCTCGTGCGGACCCTCGACGCCCACCATCGGCACGCCCCGCGCCCGTCCTACCGGCAGGAGTGCGTCGGCGGCCTCGCCGCGCGTGGCGAAGACGATCGCGTCGACGGGAAGCGTGCGCAGCAGCACCGGGCCGCCGCTGCGGGGATCGCGGCCCGGAAGCAGGAGCATTCCGTAGCCCTCGCGATCGAGCACCTCGGCGAGGCCGTTCATGGTCGCCTGCGCGACCGGGTTCCCGAAGGCCCGCTGGATCCGATCGGTGATCACGATGCCGACGATGCCGGTCCGCCCGCTTCGCAGGGAGCTGGCGACGGGGTGCGGACCCTCGTAGCCGAGAGCCTCCGCCGCATCGAGAATGCCGCGGCGCGTCGCCTCCTGCACGCGATCCGGGGCGCGGAAGGCGAGTGACGCCGTCGAGGTGGATACCCCGGCGAGGTCGGCGACGTCCGCGATGGTGACGCGCCCTTGGCGCCCACGCCCCCGTGCGGGGGAGAACCGAACCTGATCCACGAGGGCCACCTTAGTGAAGCGGTGGATCGCATCGTTTCGTTCCGTCTGCTCACACGGAGAGTACATGCCGAGTTCACGCCCTCGTCACGTCCGGCGCTTTCAATCGAAACGATGCGATCCAGATCAGGGATCCCATCTGCATTCCTTCCCGAAGCGTTCGATTCCTCCACGAAAGCAGGAAAACCCGCGATGAAGAAGCGTGTCCTCTCGATCCCCCTCGGCCTCGCGGCCGCTGCGGTGGCCCTGGCCGCCTGCGCGCCGGTGAGCTCCGCGGGCGCCCCCGCGTCCTCTGCGGGCGCCGGCTCCCTCACGGTGTTCATCTCCGGTGACACCAACGTCCAGGATCTCTGGGAGAAGGGGATCATCCCCGCCTACGAATCCGCGCACCCCGGCGCCTCGGTGCGCACCACGATCGACCTGCACGGCGAGCACGACCAGCAGACGGTCGCCAAGCTGGTCACCGCCACCAAAGCCGGCGATGCACCGGGCTACGACCTCGTGGATGCGGGCTTCGTGACCGGCAGCGCCACCGAGGCGGGCACGCTGCTCGACATCGACGGCAAGGTCTCCGGTCTCGCCGACGTCCCGGCGGCCACCGTCAAGGCGGGCAAGGGCACCGGCATCCCTTACCGCGCCTCCTCGGTGCTCCTCGCCTACGACAGCACCAAGGTCCAGACGCCGCCCAAGACCCTCGACGAGCTTCTCGCCTGGATCCAGGCCAACCCGGGCAAGTTCGCCTACAACTCGCCCGCGACCGGCGGCTCGGGTGGCGCCTTCGTGACGACGGTCCTGGACAGCTACCTCTCGGACGCCGAGCAGCAGGCTCTGCGAACCGGCCACGACACGGCCGCGGAGGCCGGCTGGGCGAAGGGCTTCGACCGCCTGAAGCAGCTGGGCGCCTCGATGTACCAGAACGGCGTCTACCCGAACGGCAACACCCAGGTGATCGATCTGCTCGGCACGGGCGCGATCTCGATGGCGCCCGTGTGGAGCGACCAGATCATGACCTCCGTCAAGAACGGCCTCATCCCGAAGACGGTGAAGTACACGCAGATCAGCGGCCCCAGCTTCACCGGATCCGCGTCGTACCTCGGCATCCCGAAGACCAGCAAGAACACGGCCGGCGCGATCGACCTCGTCAACTTCGTGCTGAGCCCCGCCGGACAGCGGATCATCGCGGAGAAGATCTCCGGCTACCCCGTGATCGACGTGAAGAAGCTCCCGGACGACACGGCGAAGGCCTTCGCCGACGCGGACCCCTCCGCGCTGCGCCCGAGCTACTTCGCCGAGGTCGCCGGCGACATGGCCAACCAGTGGGACTCCCGGGTCCCGTGATCGAGTCCTCCTTGTCGACCGGGGTGCGCGCAGACCGCGCGCGCCCCGGTGTCGCCCCGGCCCGGCGGGCCGAGCGTCGCAGTGCCGCCGCCGGGTTCTCGCTCGCACTGCCGCCTGTGCTGCTCCTTGCGCTGTTCGTCGGTCTGCCCGTCGTACTGGCGATCGGCTTCAGTTTCGGGATGACCGGCGGCCTCAACAGCACCGTCGCAGCCATCGGCCAGGACGTGCACCAGGGAGCGCCCTTCACGCTCGCGGCCTATGCGGACCTCTTCGCGGATGCGCGTTTCGGCAGGGATCTCGTGGCGACCGTGCTGGTCACGGTCTGCACGACGGTCCTCACACTCGCGCTGGCGATCGGGATCGCGGTGACGCTGCGCCTTCGCGGCGGATGGGCCGGGAGCGTGCTCTCCGGGCTCGGGGTGGTGCCGCTGTTCATCCCCGTGGTCATCGCGTCGTGGGCCATCCTCACCTTCTATTCGGGCGACGGATTCGTGCGCAGTCTGTTCGCGCAGTGGGGCGGGGAGGGGCCGGTCCTCGGCTTCACGGTGACCGGCGTGATCATCGCCTCGGTCTGGGTGAATCTGCCGTTCGCGCTGCTCATGGCGGCCTCCGGCATGCAGGGCGTCCCGGATGCGCTGATCGACGCGGCTCGGGATGCGGGCGCCTCCACCTCGGCGATCATCGGCCGCATTCTCGTTCCCATGGCGGGAATCCCGTTGGTCATCGCCGCGACCTTCACCGCGATCGGCGTGCTCGGGCAGTTCACCGTCCCGTACTTCACGGGGCCGAGTGCGCCACAGCAGCTCGGCGTGGACATCAGCAAGTACTTCCAGTCCTTCAACCATCCGCAGCAGGCGGCGGCGATCGCCGTGGTCGTGTTCCTGATCGCTTCCGGTGTCGCCGCGCTGTACGTGTGGGCGAACTTCCGGACCGCGGAGAAGGAGGGACGAGCCTGATGCCCGCACTGCTGCGCCGCGCCGGAGGGCGGCTCCTCGCCACCGTGCTCGTGACTCTGGTCGCGCTCTTCGTCCTCGGACCGCTGATCTGGCTCGGGATGCACGCCTTCGCGAGCGATTGGACGTATCCGAACCTGCTGCCCGACGGTTTCACGATGCGCTGGTGGGGGGTGGTCTTCTCCGACCCGACGCTGTTCGCCTCGATGCAGAACACGCTGTTCTTCGCACCGGTGACCGTGCTCGTCTCCGCGATCGTCTGCCTGCCCGCCGCCTACGCGTTCTCCCGGTTCCGGTTCCCCGGCCGCCGGATCTTCCTCATCGGCCTGTTCGCCACGAATGCCTTCCCGAAGATGGGCCTCTTCGTCTCGATGGCCACCGTCTTCTACGGACTGCACCTGATGGGGACCGCGTTCGGCGTCATCGTCGTGCACGTGATCGGGACGGTCGTCTTCATGACCTGGATCCCGGCGGCCGCGTTCTCGGCGGTCCCGAGATCCCTCGAGGAGGCGGCGAGGGACGCCGGTGCCGGCCGGATCAGGACGTTCCTCACGGTGACGCTCCCGCTCGCGCTCCCGGGGATTCTCGTCGCCTGCGTGATGAGCTTCCTCGCCTCGTTCGACGAGGCGCAGGGGACCTACCTCGTGGGAGCACCGACGTTCATGACCATGCCGACAGAGATGTACACGCTCGTCCTCAACTATCCGAAGCAGGTGGCCGCGGTGTTCGCGATCCTGCTCTCCCTCCCCTCCGTCGTCCTTCTGCTGCTGACCCGCAAATACATCATGGACGGGCAGCTGGCCGAGGGCTTCCAGATCCGTTAGGAACTCCCATGTCCACCGACATCGCGAATGCCGCCCCGTCCGGGCTGCGCCTGGAAGGGCTCTCCAAAGTCCTCGGCGGGCGCACCATCGTCGACGATCTGAACCTCGACATCGCACCGGGGGAGCTCGTCTCGCTGCTCGGTCCCTCCGGGTGCGGCAAGACCACCACGCTGCGCATGATCGCCGGGTTCCTCGTTCCCGACTCGGGGCGGATCGGAGTCGGCGAGCAGGATGTCACCGCGCTCGGCCCCGAGCGTCGGCCGAGTGCGATGGTGTTCCAGAACTACGCGCTGTGGCCGCACATGACGGTCGCCAAGAACGTCGGTTTCCCCTTGCGGATCGCCCGTACGCCGCGCGCCGAGATCGCGCGCAGGGTGGCCGAGGCGCTCGAGCTCGTCGGCCTCTCGCATCACGCGAACAGCCGTCCGGCTCGAATCTCGGGCGGCGAGCAGCAGCGCGCGGCGCTCGCCCGTGCGCTGGTGCGCCGGCCCTCGCTGCTGCTTCTCGACGAACCGCTGTCGAACCTGGACGCGAAACTGCGGGTTCGGGTGCGGGAGGAGATCCGAGACATCCAGCAGCGACTGGGGATCACGACGGTGCTCGTCACGCACGATCAGGAGGAGGCACTGGTCGTCTCGGACCGGATCGCCGTGATGAACGGGGGTCGGATCGAGCAGGTCGCCACGCCCACCGAGCTCTATCGGCGCCCCGCGACGGACTTCGTCGCCGGATTCATCGGCGCCAGCAACCGCATCCCGCACCCCGATCTCCGCACGGTCGAGCACGGGGTGCACTGGATCGCGCGGCCGGAGGACATCGTCCTCGAAGCGGTCGGGGCGCCGGGTACGGAGACGGCCACCGTCTCGCGCGTGCTGCCGCACGGGCACTTCGCGGAGATCGTCCTGAACGTGCGAGAGGGGCTCGAGCTGCGGGCGTTCGCGTCCGGTGCCGTTCCCGGGGCGGGCGCGGTCGTCGGTGCGCGCGTCGTCAGGGCGCTGCGCTACCGGGACGGGGTGCTGGATCCGGATTCCGCGCGACAGGACGGCCCGGTGCCGTTCGGATCCGGGCCGGCGAGCTCGAGCGCCGTCGCCGCGTCGGAGCGGCGGGTGCTCGCATGACCCGGCTGGGCACGCCCCGCCTCGTCGCCCACCGCGGGCTGCACGGGGAGGACGCGGGCGGTGCGCGGGAGAACACGCTCGCGGCGCTGCGCGCGGCGGTTGCGGCGGGCGCCGCATGGATCGAGGTCGACGTGCGCCGGACGAGGGACGGCGCGGTCGTGCTGCTGCACGATCCGACCCTGGAGCGGCTGTGGGGCGAGCGGACGGCGATCGCCGACCTCGACCTCGCGGAGGTCAGGGAGCGAGGCGGAGGAGAGCGTCGGATCCCGCTGCTGTCGGAGGCGTTGGGCCTCCTGCACGGCACCGGCGTCGTTCTGCTCATCGACATGGACGAGGCGGCGCCGGCCGAGGCGGCCGCAGAGGTCGTGCGCTCGTCCCCGGCCGACACGGCGACGGCCTGGTGCGGCGACCTCGACGCGATGCGCCGGGTGCGGGTGGTGCTTCCGGACGCGGCGATCTGGCTGCCCTGGGCGAGCCCGCTGCCGCCCTCCGCGGAGGATCTCGCCGAGATCGGACCGAGCGTCGTGAATGCTCCGCATCTGATCGTCGGCGCGGACTTCGTCTCCGCCGTGCACGCCAGAGGTATCGAGGTCGCGGTCTGGACCGTGGATGAGCCGGCGCAGGCCGCGCATCTGGCACGGCTCGGTGTGGATTCGATCACGACGAACGTGCTGCCGCGCCTGCGGGCCGCCGTCGCCGGTCTCCAGACCGGGTCGCCGGACGCGCACGAGCGGGAGCGCACGGTCGGGATCGTGCGGGAGCTGGCCGAGTGGGCTGCCGAGTGCACGGCGCTGGCCCGGATTGATGGCATCGGGCCGGTTCAGACGAAGAAGGATCCGGGCGATCACGTCACCCGCATCGACCGAGAGATCGAGCGCGGCGTGCGGATCGCGCTCCGCGCGCAGTTCCCCTCGCATGACGTCGTGGGCGAGGAGGAAGGGGGCGAGAGCGACGGCACCAGGCCGTGCTGGTACCTCGACCCCGTGGACGGCACCGCCAACCTGGCGAACGGAGTTCCCTGGACGAGCTTCTCCCTGGCCCTCGTGCAGGACGGGCGTCCGGTCGTCGGTGCGGTGCTGGATCCGGTCGGTGAGGCGCGGGACGGCGTCTCGACCCCCGTGCCTGTCATCGCCGGGGAGGGGGGAGGCACGTGGCGGCGGGGCAGCCGGCTCGCGTCTGCGCCGGGCACGGGGGAGGATCCGCTGTCCGGCGTGATCGTCACCACCGAATTGGCCGGCACCGCCGCGTGGCCCGGGTTGAGCCGCATGCTCGACCTGCTCGCGGATCGGCACTGCACCGTCCGCATCCCCGGGTCGGGGACAGCGACGCTCGCCGGTGTCGCGCTGGGGCGGGGCGTCGCGGCGATGGTGCACCGCTACAGTCCGCTCGACCATGCGGCGGCTCTGCTGGTCGTCGCGGAGGCGGGCGGGTGCGTGCTCGATGCCGAAGGGCGACCGAGCCTGGACCCCGGCCCCGGGCCGGTGTTCACGGGCGTGGACGAGCGGTCCGCTCGCGCGCTCCAGCTCGTCTGGCGCGAAGCCGTGTCGCGGGCCGCGGCCGATGAGGCGAGCTGAGAAGAAGGGCAGCGGGGATCCCGCCGGAGACGCGGAAGACTTCACAGGTGGACGCCGATTCAGCGACGCGGAGGCTCTACGGCGGGCCTCCGCTGAGCCAGGGCCACGGCGTCGGTTCGCGTAATAGATCGAGGATCTCGACGTCTCCCATGTATGAACTACTCGACGACGTCTCCACGAGACGAGGCGACGCTGAACGCGATGAGCGAGTATGCGCTGGACGTCGAGGTGCAGCGCGAACTGAGGCGTGGGGTGGGGCGCGGAGTCGACCTCTCTGCGGGGCAGTGGGCGATGCTGAATCGCATCGTGACCGACGGAGGCGTCGACGAGGGCGTGCTGCTGCGCACTGACTCGCCCTTCGATTCGTTCCGGAGAATTCGTCGTCGAGCCGTTCTCGGGCGGCTTGTCGCAGTGGGCTTGGTGCGCCGCGCGAACGGACGCATGACGCCGACCGTGGCAGGTGTGGGTGCCATCCGCCCGCTGATGTCTCTGGATCCGGGAAGCGTGTTGTTCCCCAGGCTTCGTGTCATGCGTCAGGCAGAGCTGGCGTCCGCTCGTCGCGCACAGCGACGACACGCGAGAGCACGCCACACGCTGAAACTCCGCCCTCGCAATGCCGACTGAGCGCGCGGACGATGCAGCAGGGTGACTGCCGTCATCGATCGGTGCTGTGCTCAGGCGCCGCAGGCGCGACGACGGATGAAGAAGAGGTTGGGCTGGTGGAAGTGCCTGCGCATCCGGGTGTTGTGTTCGCCGCTCGAGACCAGCATGATGAGCGACCGCTTCCCCGAAGCCGGCAGTCAGCGTCCCGGCAGAAATAACCGAGCAAGCCGCGCAGACCCGTTGACCAGCTCGCCCCAGGAGTCCACTTCCACCGAGCACTCCGCGACCGCACAGGTCGGGAGTTCCACCAATGAGTCGGTCAGCCTCGTGACCGCAGACCCCATGCCCGGTGCATGGCCGACCAGCAGCACGACGTCGAGATCATCGTTGAGTGACGATGCAGCGGTCAGGATCCCACTAGGGGAGTCCCAAGCGACATAGAGTGCGGTGTTCTCGATCACGGGGAGATCGAAAGCCGAAGCGTAGGCGTCGGCCGTGCTGCGTGCCCGGATCGCCGGGCTCGTCACCACCTGCTGCACACGGATGCCCTCGTCTAGCAGGCGTTGGGCCATGGCGTGCGCCGCTCGAACGCCACGGTCGTTGAGAGGCCGGTCGTGATCGGTCAGGTCCAACGCCGCAGGAGCAGCTTCGGCGTGACGCGCGAGCAGCAGAGTCTTCATGTTCACCAGCGTCCCATTGCCGGGTCGCGGGGAGACATAACGCCGCCAGAGCAGCATCGGGGCAAGGCCGGTCAGGGGATGGCGAGGGTGCTGGTGAGCCCGTACCGGTCGGCCTGGGCGTAGCGGACGTCGATGATCGCGGTCCCCGCGGGGATCGGTACGGTGAGCTGGCCTGTCGTGTCGAGCATGCCCGGCACCCATGCTCCGCCGTCGGTGCGCTGCTCGATGCCCGCGCCCGCGTCGCCCGCGAAGACGACGCCGCTCCATGTGGACGCCGGAGAGAGAACGGGTGCGCGCATCGGCAGGCTCACGGCGAGTGGCGACGACGTGTGGCCCGAGAGGGTCTGCGTCAGGGCGATGGTGTTGTCGCCGGCGGTGAGCCCGTCGATGACGGTCATCGTCCAGTTCCCCTGGGGATCCACCGATGTGGTCCTCTCCGCCGATCCGACGGCGGCGTGCACCGTCGCTCCGGGACTGCCCGTGCCGGTCAGGATCGGGAAGAGCCGCCCATCGCCGTCGACCGCGGTCACGACGACGTCCGGCAGCGTGCGGCCTATGGTGACCGGCATTGAAGCGGGCTGGCTGACCTGTGCACCGAGGGTGGCGGTCACGGCGAGGGTGTACTGCCCGTCGGGGACTCCGGTGATCTTCATCGGCGTGGTCCAGACCCCGGACGGGTTCGCAGAATCCGAGGCCTGAGCGGCGACGTGTCCGGCCGCGTCGACGAGCTGCACCGTGATCGCCACACCTGGGTCCGCGGTTCCATGCACCACGAGCAGGTCCGATTTCACGACGTCTTGCCGGGGCGAGATGATCACTGGCGCCGAGGGCACGGCACTCGGCGGCGGAGCTGGGGCGGGCGGGGCGGGAGCTGGTGGCGCGCTGGCTGGTGGTGGCGTCGGTGCCGTGCCGGCCGTGGGTGGGGTGTCTGCGGGGGAGAGCGGTGGGGTTGGCGTTGCAGGGTCGGGCTGCGGCGCGACCGTCGGCGGTGGTGCAGGGTTGGTCGGAACCCCGGCAACGGGTCCAGGCGTGGGCGGCGGGGTGACGGCCGGTCGAGGGGCTGGCAGGGCTGCATCCGGAGCGCTCGCCGCGATTGTCGGTGGTGCGTCCTGCGGGGTGAGGGCTGCGACCGCGGCGATCGCCATGGTGACTGCGACGGCGCTGGCCAGGCCTAGGGCTGAGACTTTGAGGGCGACGCCCTTGGATGCGGACGCCACGGGTGTGGCCGGTGGCAGGGCCGTTTCGCCGGTGAAGGCCAGCTCGGCTGCAC
>NZ_NCKN01000172.1 GCF_002257455.1 Microbacterium sp. 13-71-7 | reverse complement strand
CCGCCCGCGCCCGCGCACGCGGCACTGCTCGAGACGGCCGGGGCGCTCCTGATCTGGGATGCGGTCGATCCCGCCGCTCCCCCGACGGCGACGGTGTGGGATCCCGAGCTCGCCGTCGACGTCGCCTGGCAGGTGTACGGCCCCGGCGCGGTGCCGGTGCTCCTGGAGCAGACGGGGGCCTTCGCCCCTGGTCCCGCTCCCGCGCTCGACCATGCTCGGCGCGCGGCGCTGGCGACCTGGGCGGCGGCGTGGTGGCCGGCCTCGGCCCTCGCGGGCATCCCGCCGCTGGATCCGCGGATCCTCGCCGTCGAGCGGGCGGACGCGCTCCTCGCCGTGGAGCATCTGCTCGACGGCGAGGAGGTCCTGCTCCGGGCGCTCACCGAGGGAGCCTCCGCGGCGCGGACCCTCCGCCTCGCGCCGGGCATCGACGCCGCCGTGCGCGCGGGACTCGCCGCGCTCGGAGCCAGGGTCGAGGAGGCGGCCGCGGACCGCGGCGTCGCCACCGACGGCATCCCGGCGGCGATGCCCGCGCGCGAGGACTTCGCGCTCGCCGCCTCCGCGACCGCGCGCCCCGCGGCCGACGTGCTCGCGGAGGGCGCCGAAGCCCTGGACCTCTCCGCGTTCGCCCCCGGCACGGTCGATGCCGCCGGATCGGCGCACTGGCAGGTGCATACCGGAGAGGGCGGCGTGGTGCTGGAGATCTCCGCGCCGCGGGCGCCGGCCGTCTCCCCCGCGGACCACGGGCCGCTCGACGCCGTGTTCGCGGGTGTCGCGCTGACCCTGGCGCCCGAGCCGGGGCGTTTCGCGGGCAGCGTCGCCGTTCCCGCCACGATCCTGCTCACGCCCCCTGCCGCGCGGACGCTCGCACTCGCCTCGCCGGGGTATCGCGGCCGCCGCGATGTAGATGCCGGAGTGCTCCTCGCCCTCGCCCGCGAGCGGCTCGACCGGGCACGGCAGACGGTGCCGGACGAGACGGGGATCCCGGATCGCACGGTGCTGCTCGCCGAGCAGGAGGCCGTGAGGCGCTCATGAGGGCCGAGTCGACGGACGGGGAAGCCGGGGCGTTCCCCGCGGAGATCCTCGGCCTGCCCGGCTCCGGGGAGCTGCCGGCCCGGTGGCGGCACGTCGCGCCGCTCTTCGCAGAGCTGAGCGCGGCGTACGCCTCCGGCGGCCCGATCGCGGCCGAGCCGGTCACCCGCCGCATCCTCGCGGCCACGGAGGTGGCGGACGTCGACGCGGTCGGCCTCGACCTGCGCGGCCGGGCGCTGTCCAATCTGTCCGCGATCGCCGAGGCCCGCGGGGACGCTCCTGCGGCGATCGACCTCGCCACCAGGGCGATCTCCGCCTGCACGGCCGCCGAGGCCGCGATCGGATCCGCACGCCGCACCCCGGAGGTGCGTTTCGGGGCCGTGATCGATCGCGCGCAGACGCTCGCCCTGGTCGGCCGCTCGACGGAGGCGATCCGGGACCTCGAGCTCCTCGGCGCGGAGTTCGACGAGACGACGCCGCCGGTGCTGGTCTTCGGGCGTCACAACACGCTCGGCGGGATCCTGCTCGATCAGGAGCGCTTCGCCGACGCCGAGGTCGCCTTCCGTGCCGCTCTGCACACGGCGCTGACGCATGAACCGCGATTCGCCTCGTATGCGTACTCCGGTCTCGCCGCCGTCGCCCACCGGACCGGGGACCCTCGTCTGGCCGCCGAGCAGCTGCAGCTCTCGCGGCAGCTGCAGGCGACAGGACCGCTCGCCCTGGCCCGCACCGAGGAGAACCTCGCGCGACTGCTGCTCGAACGCGGCGAGGTCGATGCCGCCGAAGAGCGCTTCCTCGCCGCCGAGGAGGGATACCGGCACGGCGGCGACCCGCGCTCCGCGTCGACCTCGCGTCTCGGACGCGCCGCCGTGCTGCTCGCCCGCGGAGAGCTCGCCGCCGCACGCGGGCTCGCCGAGAGCGTGGGTGCGGAGGTCGGGGCGCAGGGCGATGTGTGGGCGCAGTTCCAGGCGGAGCTGCTGCGGGGCGACATCCTCGTCGCCCAGTGGCGCTTCCCCGCCGCGGATGCCGCCTACCGGAGGGCGCGCGCGGTATCCGCGTCGGCGGGCGCCCTGCACGAGGTCGCCCGGGTCGATGTGCGCCGGGCGCTCGCGGCGCTCACGGCCGCCGAGCGCTCGCTGTTCCGCGAGGAGAAGAAGCGCATGCGGCGCGCCGCGCTCGATCTCGCGCTGCCCGCCGCGCTCGCGACCGATGCGCTGCGCGGACGATTCCCGGCCGGACCGATGCGGGAGCGCTGGATCCGCACGGTCTCGACGGTCGCGTTCGAGGTCGCCCTGCGAAGCATCACGGTTCTCGCCGAGACCCGCCTCGCCGTGGAGGTGATCGAGTTCCTGTGCTCCTCGCCCTCCCTGGACGCGGTCGCGCCCTCCCCAGCGGGCTCCGATGATGCGCCGGAGCACGGCCCTGTCCGCGTCGCCGTCCTCGAGGAGCCGTACGCGCTGGCCGCCTCCGGGGAGGCAGGGCCCGCCTCGCCCACTCCCCAGGGCGAAGCGACGCCTCCGCCGTTCGTGCGGGCGCTGCCCGGCGACGAGTCGTTCCGGGTCTGGATCGCCGAGGCCGAGCGTCGCTACGGGGTCGTCATCCGATCCGCGGAGGCCGTCGATGCCTGGTGAGGCCGTGACCGTGGGAGATGTCGCCGAGGGCGCGCCGGATCGCCCGCGCGTGCAGGTCAAGTTCGCCGATGTCGGCGATCTCTACGTCACGTGGCGCTGGGAGCACGCGCGGGAGCGACCGCGCGCGTACGCGATCCCCCGCGCCGCCGTCCAGCCGGCCCTCGACCGGTTGCACGAGTCGCTGCCCTCGCCCCTGCCCGGGGAGAGCATCGTCGCCGCACTCGACCGCGCCTTCCGTGGGGCGCTCGCGGATCCGGACCGCGAACGGCGACTGTCCGCCGAGCTGGCGGGCGCGCTGCTGCCCGCCCCGCTCGCCGCGGAGCTGAACGCGATGCTCGCGCGCGGGCGACGCCCGCATCTGCGCATCCAGGGCTCCCCCTCGCTCGGCAGGGTCCCCTGGGAGGCGCTGATCGTCGACGCGGACCGACGGATGGTGCACGAGGCGGAGGTGTCTCTGCTCGTGCCGGCCGGGGTGCGCAACGCGCCATCGCGGCGCGTCTCGCGCTGGGATCCGCGCGGTCCGGTCGTCGCCGTGCTGGATCCGCCCGTCCCCGGGGGGATGCTCGCCCCGGTGCTCGGCCCGGCGGGCGCCGGTGCGAGGCTCGGCCCGCTGCAGGAGCGACTCGGATCCAGGGCCCGTGGCGCCGAGCCCCTCCTCGGAGGAGCGATCGACCGGGTGCGCCTGCGCACGCTGCTCGCGGACGCGTCCCGCCTCCTCTACGTCGGGCATGTGTCGTCGTCCGACCACGGTCTGGACGTGCGCATGCACCTGTCCGACGACGCGGCCCAGCCCGGCCGCGCCGCGCTGCTCGGCGCTCATCGCCCGCTCGCGGCCGCCGACATCGCCTATGGGGCGCCGGGGGCAGACACCGAGGGCGGCTGGCTGATTCCGGCCCGCGTCGCGCTGATGGCCTGCGAGTCGGGCGGGGACTCGGGTTTCGCGGAACCCACGGCGCTCGTCGCGGCGCTGGTCCGCGGTGGAGCGGAGCACGTCGCCGCCGCACGGTGGACGCTGCCCACCGACGCGGGGTTCGCGCGCGCCGCCGGTGCGGACGCCCCGGCCTTCAGCGCCGCCGTCGACGCGGTGGACGCGGCCCAGGAGAGCACGGATCCGGTCGCGGCGCTGAACGCCTGGCAACGCACCTGCGCCGAGACCTGGGCGCGCACCGGCGCCGTCGAGCACTCGCCGCTGATGTGGGCGGCGATCTCCACGACCTGGTCTCCGCCACCGCGTCAGGACCCGTGATCCGGGAAACCTGTGATCGGGAGCATTCGCCTCCCGGCAGCCTGAGTGCATCCACACGGACACACAGGAGGTACGGATCATGGGACTCTTCGATCGTGCGAAGAACGCACTCGCCGGCATGGACCCTCAGGCGATGGCGGCCCAGGCGCAGGCCGCACAGCAGCTGGCCGCGCAGCAGCTCGCCCGGGCGGGGTACTCCGACGGCACCCTGCCCACGGCCGCCGAAGGCGCCGACCTGCGGGAGCGGATGCAGGCCGACCACGACGTGCTGAACGCCTACGGCCAGGAGCTCAACCGCGTGATCGCGGTCGGCACGCCGGCCACCGGCGTCATCACGGGCGCCGTCGACACGGGCGAGCGCACCGCGGGCAACGCCTGGTACCGGATCGACGTCGAGGTGACGATCCCGGGGTCCGCGCCGTACACGGTCGCCAAGCGGGAGATGGTCGCCGCGCAGTTCCTCGCGAACTATGCGATCGGATCCGCGCACGGCGTCGCCGTCGACCCGGCGGACCCGCAGAACATCGCCCTCACGAGCTGAGCGCGGCATGGGCGTGATCCGGGATCTGCTGCGCCTGATGCGCGTGGCGCGCGAGCTGCCGCCGCATCCGACCGCGCGGGAGGCGATCCGCCAGTCCGCCGACATCGCGGAGCAGTGGGGCCGCGTCGCGGAGGACTTCGCGCACCCGACGACCGCGGCGGCCCCGACGGGGCCCGGCGGACCGTACGGCGCGGCGACGGCGGATCCGTTCGCGAATCTCGCGTTCCACCAGAACGGCCTTCCCGCATCCGGCACCGTGATCGCATGCACGCCGGAAGGATCCTCGATCGACGGGCCGACGGTGTACGCCGTGCTCCTCCAGGTGCGGATCGAGGGCCGCGAGCCCTATCGGGCGACCTACCGCACGGTCATCGCCGAGGGCGCTCGATACAACTGGCAGCCCGGCGCGGTGCTGCCGTTCCGCGTCTCGCCCGACGATCCGCAGGCCCTGCTGCTCGGATGACCCAGGGAGCACCCGCCGTGCCCGTACGACGCCCGCCTTCCCGAACCGCTATGGTCCAGAGACCGAGAACGAGGAGAACGACATGAACCGCTGGGTGCGACGAGGGATCCTCGTCCTCTTCTGGATGGCGATCGGCACCATCCTCGCCTCGGTCCTCGGGTTCGTGCTCGGCAGCGCCGAGACCGCGACGATCGCGTTCGTGATCGCCCTCCTGGTCGCCACGACCGTCGTGCCGACGGCGCTGGTCCTCGGCATCGTGTCGAAGCTCGGTGCGGGATCGGGGCTGCGACGCGGCGGTCCACTCGGGGCTCCCCCCATGCTCGCCCCCACCGCGCCCCGCGAGATCGCCCGCATCGAGTCGCTGCGCGAGGCCGGGCTGACGGTGCGCAACTTCCACCACCTGTACGAGTTCACGGTCACGGTGTTCCCGCGGGCCGGCTCCCCTCGGCGGGAGGTGTTCTCCCAGCTCATCACGATGGGCGAGCTGCCCGGCTTCTTCACCGGACGCTACGTCGTCGTCGCGACCACCACCCCCGGGGCGCCTCCGGTGCTGGATCCTGCGCCCGACCCGCACTGGGCGGCCGAGCTGCGCGCCGCGCCCTCGCGCTACGACGCGGTGGCTCCCCCGGCCGGCGCGGCGACGGCGCCTTCGACGGCGCGGGCGAAGGGTCCGTCATCCGCGGAGGCGCCTCGGGCCGGCGGCCTCGTCGGCCGGATCCTGGCGAACGCGGTCATCATCGCGCTCTGCCTCGCCGGTGGATTCGCGCTCGGCACGGTCTGGGTGTTCTCCACGCCGCAGCGCGCGGCCGCGCTGATCGGGGAGGTGCCGCAGCGCCTCGGCGGGCAGGTCCAGGGCGTCTGGGACTCCGCCGTCCTCGACCTGGACCTCGCGGACCTGCGCCGGCAGCTGCACGGTCGCAGCCTGGAGTCCGTGGTGCTCTTCGACACCTACTGGTCGATCGACGCGATGAGCGCGACGGACCCGGAGGGCGAGGACAGCTACTCCTACCGGAACGGATCCCTCAATCTGTCCTGGACCAGTGAGCTCATCTCGTCCCAGGGCGGATTCTCGATCGACGAGGTGGACCCGGTCGTCGTGCGCAGGGTCGTCGCGACCGTCCGCGGGGACCACCCCGGCATCGCGATCTCGGACGTGATGATCCGCCGGTTGCAGGGTCCGATCGTCATCGACGTCGACAGCGACGGGGTGTACAAGACCACGACCCGACGGTTCGATGCCAAGACCGGCGCGGAGATCCCGGTCGGCTGATCCCGCCGATGCGAACTCCGTGCGGGGATGGCAGACTCGAAGTCCGCCGGGGCGCGCATCGTGGCGCTCTCGGGGATCGAACGATCGGGACCCACATGTCGTCGCAGCCCACGCCGTCGCACCCTCTGGACTCGCTCACGGGCGAGGAGTTCTCCGCCACCGCCGCCGTGCTCACCCGCGAGCACGGCATCGACGCCGGCTGGCGCTACGCCTCGATCATCCTCAAGGAGCCGCCGAAGGCCGAGGTCAAGGCCTGGCGCGAAGGGGATCCGATCGTGCGCCGCTCGCTCTCCGTGCTGTGGCGCAAGCAGACGAACGAGGTCTACGAGGCGGTCGTGAACCTCACGGACGACGCCGTGGAGTCGTGGACGCACGTGCCGGGCGTCACCCCGAACTTCACGATCGACGAGTACCACGACTGCGACCACGCGATGAAGGAGAACCCGGAGGTCCGCGCGGCGCTCGCGGCCCGCGGGATCGATGACGTCGAGCTCGTCCTGTTCGACGTGTGGACGTACGGCGGGGCCGTGATCCCGGAGAAGTGGCGCGACCGCCGCCTCGGCTGGGTGGATCTGTGGATGCGCGCGACGCCGGACGGCAACCCCTACGCGCACCCGGTGAGCGGGCTGAAGATCATCGTCGACATGAACACGCTCGAAGTGCTCGAGATCGAGGACCACCACGACTTCGGCTTCCCCGAGGTGCACGGCGAGTACGTGCCGGAGCTCGCCGGCATCACGCCGCGCGAGGATCTGAAGCCGCTGCAGATCGTGCAGCCCGAGGGCGTCTCGTTCAGCGTCGAGGGATCCCGGATCCGCTGGCAGAACTGGGACTTCCGGCTCGGGTTCAACTACCGCGAGGGGCCCGTCATCTACCAGGTCGGCTTCGACGACCAGGGCACCAGGCGCGAGGTCGCCTACCGGCTCTCGTTCGCCGAGATGATCGTGCCGTACCGGGACTCCAGCTTCGACCACTACCGGCGCACCGCATTCGACATCGGCGAATGGGGGCTCGGATACATGTGCACCTCGCTCGAGCTCGGCTGCGACTGCCTCGGCGAGATCACGTACCTCGACGCCGTGCTGCCGGACACCGCAGGTCAGCCCTGGACGATCACGAACGCGATCTGCCTGCACGAGGAGGACAATGCGGTGCTGTGGAAGCACGTCGACCCGGACTCCGGCACCGAGGTGCGCCGCCAGCGCCGGTTCGTGGTCTCGGTCCACGCCACGGTCGCCAACTACGAGTACCTCGTGTACTGGCGCTTCTACCAGGACGGCAACATCGAATGCGAGGTGCGCGCCACCGGCATCATGGTCACGACGCCGATGGCCGAGGGCGAGCAGGGCAAGGCGACGGGAACCACGATCGACGAGCGCACCTATGCGCCTTTCCACCAGCACTTCCTCATCGCCCGGCTCGACCTCGACGTCGACGGGGACGGCAACACCGTCGTCGAGTCCGATTCGATGCCGGCGCCGATCTCCGAGACGAATCCGTTCGGTCTCGACCTGCACACGCAGGCCACCGTCATCCGCTCCGAGGCGGAGGCGGGGCGCCGGTACGACTGGGAGCGCCAGCGCGGCTGGAAGGTGCAGAACCCGAACCGTCTCAACGCGTGGGGCGCCCCCGTCGCGTACAAGCTCGTCCCTTCGGCGTCCTTCCCCTCGATGTTCGACGAGTCCTCCCCGATCCTCAAGCGCAACCCCGTCATCGGGAAGACGCTCTGGGTGACGCGGCACCACGACGACCAGTTCTGGCCGGCGGGCGACTACCCGACCCAGGCCGTCGACGACCTCGGCAACGGCATGACGGCGTGGATCGCGGACGACGAGAACCTCGTCGACGAGGACGTCGTGCTCTGGTACAACTTCGGGATCCACCACATCACGCGCGCAGAGGACTGGCCGATCATGCCGGCCGACACCATCTCGTTCTGGCTCAAGCCGTTCGGGTTCTTCGATCGCAACCCCTCGCTCGACGCGCCCCGCACGGTCAAGGGCGCGGCGTGCGCCTGCGAAGGAGGGGAATGCCGCTGCGATCACGGCGAGGGCCACGGCCACGGCGGCGGCACGCACGCCCACGACGACGGGCACGAGCACGACCATCACGGCTGACCCGCTGCCGAGGCCCTCTCCGGGCGGTTGAGCGCGCGCGGCCGAGAGGCCGAGCGGAGCATCGGCACGGCTTCGCGCGATCCGGCGCCCGCGGTCGCGGGCGGGGTTACGATCGCGGTATGCGAGAGACCAGGGCGACACCCCGCTGAGCCTCTTGGAGGGATGATCCGCGCCGCCCGGCCTCCGCGAAGGAGGTCCGACATGAACACGCAGGAGCGCGGAACCACCACGCACGCCGACTGGGGCGCAGGGCATCCTCATCTGCTGATCACCCTCGAGGACACCCATCTGGTGCACGAGATCACCGAGGACGAGACGCGGATCGGATCCGGCCCGGACTGCCAGATCCGCCTCGCGGGCATCGACCCGGTGCATGCGATCATCCGGCACGACGGGCACGACGACTACGACCTCGAGATGGTGGGCCCTGGGCAGACCAGCGCGAACATCGCGAAGGCCGCCGAGGAGGAGGGCCGTCCCGTCGAGACGCTGCACACCGGTGCGCGCTTCACCGCGGGCGACTGGCGCTTCGTGTTCGTGCGCGACGAGTTCGCCGACCACGGCCGCCCCTATGGCGGACGCCTCGGCGGCGAGGGCGCGCACCAGCGCCGGC
>NZ_NCKN01000171.1 GCF_002257455.1 Microbacterium sp. 13-71-7 | reverse complement strand
TGATCCAAAGGAATTTCTCAACCAGCCCGAAAGCTGGACGAGGAATAAATTGGCATTTGACAAGTGCACGCTGTTGAGTTCTCAAGGATCGGATGCTCCCACAGTTCAACCTCGCGGCATCACAAGTGGGGCTTGATCTCACTCCCCCTCGCTGCGCCTTGCGGCGAACCTGAGGTGGGAGTTCCCAATCATAGTCGAAGATCTTCCACGAGGGAAGTTCTTCATCGAGATCGGGATTCGTTCGCCGCTTGGGGAGTCAGACCTTCCGGCCTTTCGCTCTACCGCTTGGGGCGAACAAGTAATAAGTTACGCGGATCCCGGGGTTCCGGCAAATCCTGGTCGCAGCCCGGGCGTGTCGCATGCCCCCTCCGCCCTCCCTCGCGCGGAGGAAAGACCAGATGAACGCCGAAACCCCCGCCCAGGCGAAGGCCTGGAAGGGGGTTTCGATGGTCCTGACGAGCGTCGGAGGCGCCGGCTTCGGTCACATCCCGAGGGCGTGAGCGGCGGCCTGCGCCCTGGCCACGAGCTCGGTGCGCTGCTCGGCGACCCGCACCGAGGCCGTGCCTCCGGCGCCGTCCCGGCTCGCAACGGATCCTTCGATCGTGAGCACCTCGCGCACGGCGGGGGTCAGGTGCGGCGACACCTCGGCGAGGAGCGCGTCATCCGCATCCTCGAGGCCGATGCCCCGCTGCTCGCACGCGCGCACCAGGGATCCGGAGATCTCGTGGGCCTCGCGGAACGGCACGCGGTTCTTCACCAGCCACTCGGCGACATCGGTCGCGAGCGAGAACCCCTGGGGAGCGAGCTCCGCCATGCGCGCCGTGTCGAACCGCAGCGTCGCCACCATCCCGGTGAACGCCGGCAGCACGACCTCGAGGGTGCGGACCGAGTCGAACACCGGCTCCTTGTCCTCCTGCAGATCGCGGTTGTACGCGAGAGGCAGGCCCTTGAGCGTCGCCATGAGGCCGGACAGGTTGCCGATGAGCCGCCCGGACTTGCCGCGCGCGAGCTCGGCGATGTCCGGGTTCTTCTTCTGCGGCATGATGCTGGATCCGGTCGAGTAGCCGTCGTCGAGCGTGACGAAGCCGAACTCGCGGGTGTTCCAGAGGATGATCTCCTCGGAGATGCGGGACAGGTTGACGCCGATCATCGCCGTGATGAAGGCGAACTCCGCGACGACGTCGCGCGCGGCGGTGCCGTCCAGCGAGTTCTCCGCGGGACGGTCGAGACCGAGCTCCCGGGCGACCAGCGCGGGGTCGAGCCCCAGGGTGGATCCGGCCAGCGCTCCCCCGCCGTACGGCGAGACGCCGGCACGCGCGCGCCAGTCGACGAGCCGCTCGAGATCGCGGACCAGCGGCCAGGCGTGCGCCTGCAGGTGGTGCGCGAGCAGCACGGGCTGCGCGTGCTGCAGATGCGTGCGCCCCGGCAGGATCGCGCTGTCGTGCGCGACCGCTTGGGCGACGAGGGCGTCGACGAGGCCGAGCACCTCACGCGCGATGACCCGCGCGTGGTCGATCAGGTACATGCGGACGAGCGTCGCGATCTGGTCGTTGCGGCTGCGGCCTGCGCGCAGGCGCCCGCCCAGATCCGCGCCGACCTCGGCGATGAGCGCCGCCTCGAGCGCGCCGTGCACATCCTCGTCCGCCGGCTGCGGGAGCAGCGTGCCGTCGGCGATCTTCGCCGCGAGGGCGTCGAGACCCGCATGCATCCGGACGGCCTCGTCGGCCTCCAGGTAGCCCGCCGCCTCGAGCGCGGTGGCGTGCGCGTGCGAACCCGCGATGTCGTAGGGCGCGAGGATCCAGTCGAACTGCGTCGACCGGCTCAGCTCGGCGAGCTCCGGGCTGGGTCCCCCGGCGAATCGGCCGCCCCAGAGGGCGCCCTGATTCGTGCCGTGCGCGGCGGTGTGCTTCGTCTCGGTCACTTCGATCCCTCGCTCGACGACGCGGAAGACTTCCCGATGAGCCAGACCAGCAGGGCCTTCTGAGCGTGGAGGCGGTTCTCCGCCTCGTCCCAGACGACGCTCTGCGGGCCGTCGATGACCTCGGAGTCGACCTCGTAGCCGCGGTCGGCGGGCAGGCAGTGGATGAAGATCGCCTCGGGGTCGGCGAGCGCCATGGTCGCGCTGGTGACCTTGTAGGCGCCGAGGTCGCGGAGGCGCTGGGCCTTCTCCTCCTCCTTGCCCATCGACACCCAGGTGTCGGTGACGATGACGTCGGCGCCGGCCGCGGCCTCGTCCGGATCCGCGACCAGGGTCAGGGATCCGCCGGTCTCCGCCGCACGGCGGTGGGCGTCGGCCACGACATCGGCACGGGGCGCGTAGTCCTCGGGAGACGCGACCCGCACGTGCATTCCGGCGGTGACGCCGGCGAGCACGTAGGAGTGCGCCATGTTGCTGCGTCCGTCACCGAAGAACGAGAGCGTGAGTCCCTTGAGGTCGCCCTTGTGCTCGCGGATCGTGAGCAGGTCGGCGAGCAGCTGGCACGGGTGGAAGTCATCGGACAGGGCGTTGATCACCGGCACCCTGGTGCCGGCGGCCATCTCCTCGAGACCCGCCTGCGCATAGGTGCGCCACACGATCGCGGCGACCTGACGCTCGAGCACCCTTGCCGTGTCGGCCGGGGTCTCCTTGCCGCCGAGCTGGCTGTTCGCCGTCGAGATGATCAGCGGGGATCCGCCGAGATCCGCGATCCCGACCGCGAACGAGACGCGGGTGCGGGTCGAGGACTTGTCGAAGATCACCGCGACGGTCTGCGGACCGGCGAGGGTCTTGTCCGCCCAGCGGTCCTTCTTCAGCTCGAGCGCGAGGTCGAGGATCTCGGTCTGCTCGGCCGTGGTCAGATCGTCATCGCGCAGCAGGTGGCGGGTCATGCGTGGGTCTCCGTGAGAGCGGTGGCGGCGACCTCGGCGAGGGCGGCCGTGAACAGGGCGGTGAACTCGGCGATCTCGGCGTCGCCGATCGTGAGCGCGGGAGCGATCCGCACCGAGAACGGGTTCGCGGCGTTGATGACGAGCCCGAGGCGCTGCGCCGCGGCGACGACATCGCCGGCGACGGGCGCGGCCAGTGCCACGCCGATGAGCAGACCGCGGCCGCGCACGCCGGTGACGAGCGGGGAACCGATCCCCTCGACGGCGTCGCGCACCTGCGCGCCGCGCTCCCGCGCGTTCTGCACGAGGCCGGACTTCTCGATCTCCTCCAGCACCGCGTTGCTGACGGCCGTGGCGAGCGGGTTGCCGCCGAAGGTGGAGCCGTGCGATCCGGGCTGCAGGAGCGCCGCGGCCTCGCCGAAGGCGACGAGCGCGCCGATCGGGAAGCCGCCGCCGATGCCCTTCGCCAGCGTGATCGCGTCGGGCACGATCCCGTCGTGCTGGAAGGCGAACCAGTCGCCGGTGCGGCCGGCGCCGGTCTGGATCTCGTCCACGATGAGCAGCGCACCGTGCTTCGCTGTGAGCTCGCGCGCCGCGCGGAGGTAGCCCTCCGGCAGCTCGAGCACGCCGGCCTCGCCCTGGATGGGCTCGACGAACAGCGCGGCGACGCGGTCGTCCATCGCGGCTTCGAGCGCCTCGATCGTGGCGGGGATGTGCTCGACGCCCCCGGGCAGCGGCTGGAACGGATCGCGCATCGACGCCTTCGCCGTGAGCGCGAGCGCACCGATCGTGCGGCCGTGGAAGGCGTTGTCGAGGGAGAGGATCCGCGGGCGCTCGGTGCCGCCGTGCAGACGGGCCAGCTTGAACGCGGCCTCGTTGGCCTCGGTTCCGGAGTTGCCGAAGAACACGCGCCCCTCGTCGCCGGTTCCGGCGAGGCGCTTCAGCCGCGCCGCGAGCTCGAGCTGCGGCGGCGTGGCGAAGTAGTTCGACACGTGCGCGAGCGTGCCCGCCTGGCGGGACACGGCCTCGACGAAGACGGGGTGGGCGTGCCCGAGCGCGGTGACGGCGATCCCCGCGAGGAAGTCGAGGTAGCGTCGCCCCTCGCCGTCCCACAGGTGCGATCCCTCACCGCGGACGAGCAGCTCGAACCGCGGCCCCGCATTCAAGATCAGGTCGCGGTCCGCGCTCTGCTGCCATGTTCCCTCGGCCGGCGACGTCATCCCGCCACCACCTCCGTTCCGATTCCCTTGCTGGTGAACAGTTCGACGAGCACCGAGTGCGGCACCCGCCCGTCGATGATCGCCGCCGCGTGCACGCCGGATTCCACGGCCTCCAGGCACGCGGTCATCTTCGGGATCATTCCCGATTCGAGCGACGGGAGGAGCTTCTTCAGCTCCCCCGTGGTGAGGTGCGAGACCAGGGAGTCGCGGTTCGGCCAATCCGCGTACAGGCCGGCGACGTCCGTGAGGATCACGAGCTTGACCGCCCCGAGAGCCGTGGCCAATGCCGAGGCGGCCGCGTCCGCGTTCACGTTGAGCGACTGGCCCGGATGGTCGAGGTCCGGCGCGATGCTGGAGACGACCGGGATCCGGCCGGCGGAGAGATGGTCGAGCACCGGGGTCGGATCCACCTGCACGACGTCGCCGACGCGGCCCAGATCCACCTCCTCGCCGTTCACGACGACGCCGCGGCGGCGGCCGCCGAACAGGCCGGCGTCCTCACCGCTGAGACCGGTCGCGATCGGGCCGTGGCTGTTGATCTTCGCGACGAGCTGCGGGTTGATGTGCCCCGTGAGCACCATCCGCACGACGCTGATCGCCTCGGTCGAGGTGACCCGGTAGCCGCCCTTGAACTCGCTCGGGATCGCCAGGCGGTCGAGCATGTTCGAGATCTGGGGGCCGCCGCCGTGCACCACGACGGGAAGCACGCCGACGTAGCGCAGGTACGCGATGTCCTGTGCGAAGGCCTCCTGCAGCTCGTCCGAGATCATCGCGTTGCCGCCGTACTTGACGACCACGATCTGGTCGCGGAACCGCTTGAGCCACGGCAGGGAGTCGATGAGGGTCTGCGCCTTGAGCGCTGCCTCCTCGGGCGCGGTGTCCTGGAGATCGCTCATGAGGCGTAGGCGCTGTTCTCGTGCACGTAGTCGTGGGTGAGGTCGTTCGTGCGGATCGTCGCCGCAGCCTCGCCGACCTTGAGGTCGATCAGCACGTGCGTCGCGCGCGGGGTCAGGTCGACCTCTTCGCGCGGGCGATCCGGCCCGCCGGCGGTGCACACCCGCACGCCGTTCATCGACACGTCGACGTCATAGGGATCGAACGCGGCCCTTGTGGTGCCGATCGCGGCGAGCACGCGGCCCCAGTTCGGGTCGTTGCCGAAGATCGCCGCCTTGAAGAGGTTGTTGCGCGCGACCGCGCGGCCCACCTCGACGGCGTCCCGCTCGTCCGCCGCGTGCACGACCTCGATCGAGATCGCGTGGCTCGCGCCCTCCGCGTCGTCCTGAAGTTTGCGGGCCAGCTCGTCCGAGACCTCGGTGAGCGCCGCGGCGAACGCGTCCAGGTCGGGGCGGATCCCGCTCGCGCCGTTGGCGAGCAGCGTCACCTGGTCGTTGGTCGACATGCAGCCGTCGGAGTCGAGCCTGTCGAAGGTCGCGCCGGTCGCGCGCCGCAGGACGGCATGCGCCTCCGACGCCTCGAGATCGGCATCGGTGGTGAGCACCACGAGCATCGTGGCCAGCCCAGGGGCGAGCATGCCCGCACCCTTCGCCATGCCGCCGATGGTCCAGCCGTCGCGGCTCAGGACGACGGTCTTCGCGACCGTATCGGTGGTCATGATCGCCTCGGCCGCGGCCTCGCCCCCGTCGGCGCTCAGCTGTGCGACGCCGTCCTCGACGCCCGCGAGCACCTTGCTGCGGAAGACCTCGTCGCCCGTGCCGATGAGGCCGGTGGAGCAGACCACGACGTCTCCGGCGCTCACGCCGAGGAGCTCCGCGGCGCGCTCCGCCGTGAGGTGGCTGGTCTGGAATCCGAAGGGCCCCGTGAAGCAGTTGGCTCCGCCGGAGTTCAGCACGACGGCCTCGATGACGCCGTCCTTCACCACCTCCTGCGACCAGATGATCGGGTTGGCCTTGGCGCGGTTGCTGGTGAACACCGCGGCGCCGACCTTGCGCGGGCCGCGGTTCACCACCAGCGCCACATCGGGCTTTCCGGTGGACTTGAGGCCCGCGACGACACCGGCCGCCTCGAATCCCTGGGGTGCGGTCACGCTCATGGGGCGACTCCGTTGATGCTGAGCGCCGTGGTCTCGGTGAGGCCGAGCGCGATGTTCATGGACTGGATGGCGGCGCCGGCGGTGCCCTTGACGAGGTTGTCGACGGCGGTGACGACGACGACGCGGTTCGCGGCGCGGTCGATCGCGAGGCCGATGAGCGCCGTGTTGGCGCCCAGCACGTCGGCGGTGCGCGGGACGGATCCCTCCGGCAGCAGCTGCACGAAGGTCTCGTCGCCGTAGGCGGCCTGCCACGCGTCGCGGATCTGCGCGTCGGTGGCGCCGGGGACGATGGGGGCGGTCGAGGTCGCGAGGATCCCCCGCGCCATCGGCACGATGACCGGGGTGAACGAGATCCGGATCCCGTCCGGATCGGCGCCGGATGCGGCCGCGAGGGCCTGGCGGATCTCGGGGATGTGCCGATGCGTGCCCCCGACCGCGTACGGGTTGGCGGATCCGAGGATCTCGCTGCCCAGCAGGTGCGTCTTGAGGCTCTTGCCGGCGCCGGAGGGGCCGACCGCGAGCACCGTCACGATGTCGGAGGGATCGATCACGCCGGCCGCGACGCCGGGGGCCAGGCTCAGGCTCACGGTGGAGGCGTTGCAGCCCGGGGCGGCGATCCTGGTGGCGCCGCGGAGATGCTCGCGCTGCTTCACCCCGCCCCCGGAGGCCGGCCCGACCAGGAGCTCGGGGACGCCGTACGCCCACGGCTCGTGGAACGCGCCGCCGTAGAACGCGTCCCACGCGGACTGCGAGGTGAGCCGGTGGTCGGCGCCTGCGTCGATCACGAGCGGGACGTCGCCGAGTGCGTCGGTGTACTGCCCCGACTGGCCGTGCGGCAGCGCGAGGAAGACGATGTCGTGCCCGGAGAGGACCTCGGGCGTCGTGTCCTGCAGAGTCAGGTGCGCCAGGGAGCGCAGGTGCGGCTGGTGCTCGGAGAGCTGCTGTCCGGCGTTCGAGTGCGCCGTGACGGTGCGGATCTCGACGTCGGGATGGTTCGCGAGCAGGCGAAGGATCTCGCCGCCCGCATAACCGGATGCGCCGGAGACGGCGACGGAATACGTCATGCTTCCACCTTAACGGTCGGGCCTGCCGACGACGCCCAAGATGGCGGCGTGCGGCAGCAGTGCGGATGCGGGGCCGGAGGCGGCGACACCGGCACCCCGCCGTCTTCGACGCGGGAGCGCAGGGTCGCCTAGAGTCGGCGGTCGCCCGTACGGCGTCGACGCACCACGGCAGCACCCTTCGGGGTGGTCGTGTGCGGAGCCGGAAGCATGCGGCGACGATATCGCGCGGTGGCGCCCTCGACCAAATCGGGGGCGCCACCGCGCGTCATCGTGCCCGGCGCGTGCTCAGAGGACCGCAGCGGCGAAGAAGGCGCGCTCATGCTCGCTCGAGCGCAGGAACGCGGTCCGCATCCGCTCACGAGTGTGCGCGTCCGCGGCGGCCGCATGCGCGGTGACGATCCGGATCGCCTCCTCGGTCGCCTCCGCGAAGCGCGGATCCGCGTACTCGTCCAGCCATGACGCGAAAGGATGCGCGGGGTCGCCCCCGGCCTGCGCGTGCAGTCGCGTGCCGACGTCGGCGTAGATCCAGAAGCACGGCAGCAGCGCGGCGATGAGCACCCGGTAGTCGCCGTCGAACGCCGTGCCGCGCAGGTGGTCGAGATAGGCGACCGTCGCAGGGGCGGGATCCGCACGGAACGTCGCCGCGCCGATGCCCTCCGGCGACAGCAGGCTCGCATGCAGCTGCAGCTCGCCGATCACGGACTGCTCGGCGGAGTGCGCCCAGAAGGCCTGCTCCGCCGAGTCCGGCGCGAGCCGCGCCGCCTCCGCGAGGGTGCGCGCGTAGTCGCGCAGGTACAGCGCGTCCTGCGCGAGGTACCAGCGGAACGAGGCCTCGGGCAGGGTCCCGTCGGCGAGGCCGTGCAGGAACGGCAGGTCGTCGATCGCGGTGCGGATCGGGGCGATCGACGACCACCACTCCGCCGCGATCGCCGCGCGGCCCGGACCGGCCTCGAGGCCCCCGCGCCGCCACAGCCCGGCGAAGTGGCTGACCGGACCGTGTCCGGATCCGACCTGCAGGCCGGCGCCGGCGGCGATCGACTCCCGCAGCCAGGACCGCACCTCGGCGACCGCGTCGCGGTGGCGCCGGCGCGACTGGCGCAGGCGGTGCAGGCCGGGGCACGCGCCGCGCGCGAGGCGGTGGCCGAGCCGCGCGAGGGGACCATGCTCAGCGTGATCGCCGCCTTCGCCGAGTCGCTGGAGGCACGCGACGACGTGGGCGATCTCCGCGCGTGGTTCGGCGCCGCGCTCGAACGCTCCCGCCGCGCCCTGGCCCACACGCCGCAGCAACTGCCGGTGCTGCAGAAGGCCGGTGTGGTCGACGCCGGGGCACAGGGCTTCGTGCATCTGCTCGAGGGTATTGGCGCGGTGCTCGGCGGGGAGGCGGCGCCGATCGCCGCGGCCGTGCCGGAGCTCGATCCGCTGCTTGCCCACGGCGACGACGAACTGGCCGACGCCGACCCGGCGCACCGCTGGTGCAGCGAGTGCCTGATCACCGGCAGCGACCTGCATCCCGCTGCCGTGCGCGAGGCGGTCCAGGCGCTGGGTGCCTCCTGCATCGTGGTTGCTGGGTCGGTCACCAGGATGCGCCTGCATGCGCACGTCGCCTCGCCGCAGGCCCTGTTCGAAACGGCGGCCCGATTCGGCCGGGTCGAGTCGACCAAGGCGGACGACATGCATGCGCAGGCGCGCTCGGCGGAGCGGGCCGGAGCGGTTGCCATCGTCACCGACACCTCGGCCGACCTGCCCGAGGGACTGGCCGAGCGCACCGAACTGTTCCGCC
>NZ_NCKN01000170.1 GCF_002257455.1 Microbacterium sp. 13-71-7 | reverse complement strand
CTCGGCGCCCTCGACGGACCCAACCTCGGCGCCCTCGGCCTCATCCGCCGCCGGAACGTCCGCGGAGGACCCGTCGGTCGATGCGCCCTCCGCGCCGGGCGCGCTCTCGTCCTCGCCGGCCGCCGACTGCGCGGCGGCGAACTCGGCCGCCGCTTCGGCCGCGGCTCCGAAGAGGCCGGCGACGCCGGCGCTCGCGGCGGCCACGACCGGCACCGCCGCTGCGGCGCCGAACAGTCCCGCGGTGGGGACGTGCTCGGCATCCGCCGATCCGTCCTCGCCCGAAGCGTGCGCCAGCTCGGTCCCGCCTGCCTCCGCACCAGGCTCGGCGCCGGCGCCCGGCTCTGCACCGGCCTCCTGGGCGGCGACGACGGGCGCACCGACGACCGGGACCGAACCCGTGAGCGGATCGCGCCGGCCGTGCACGAGGTCGAGGAAGACCTCCTCCAGGCTCGGTCCGCGCTGCAGCAGCGTGGTGAGCGCGAGCCCTGCGGAGGCGGCGATGGCGCCGACCGCCGCGGCGTCGGTGTTGTGCGCGGTCAGCCCGGACCGCAGCACATCGAAGGTCAGCCCGGCGTTCTGCAGGGCGGTGGCGAGGGCCGCACGGTCGTCGGCGTCGACGACGACCGACCCCGTGGTCGGATCCGAGAGCTTGCCGATGCTGTCCGCATAGACCAGACGGCCCTTGGAGAGCACGAGCACGTTGTCGGCGATCTGCTCGATCTCGCTCAGCACGTGCGAGGAGACCAGCACCGTGCGGCCCTCGTCGGCGAGGCGGCGCATGAGCAGGCGCATCCAGCGGATGCCTTCGGGGTCGAGGCCGTTCGCGGGCTCGTCCAGTACGAGAGCCCCTGGATCGCCGAGCAGGGCGCCGGCGACGCTGAGGCGCTGCCGCATGCCCAGGGAGTACGCGCCGATGCGCGTCTCGGTCTCGTTCTGCAGGCCCACGAGGGAGAGCACCTCGTCCACGCGGGAGAGCGGGATCCCGTTCGCCTTCGCGGCGATGGTGAGCTGGCGCGGGGCCGTGCGGCGAGGCCGGTAGACGGCCTCCTCGAGGACGGATCCGACGGTCCGCAGCGGGTGGCGCAGCTCGGCGTGCGCGACGCCGCCGATGGTCGCCGTGCCCGAGGTCGGGCGGATCTGACCGAGCATCATCCGCAGCGAAGTCGTCTTGCCGGCGCCGTTCGGCCCGAGGAACGCGGTCACCGCCCCCGGCTCGATACGGGCGGAGAGGTCGTCGACAGCGGTGAGAACGCCGAAGCGCTTCGTCGCATGCGAGAACTCGAGCACTTGTCCGTCGGTCATCCGCGGCCTCTCATAGATACAGCAGTACCCCTCTATCTTGTCGGATGCGACATGAAAACGCTCGTTGATCCGGGGCATTCCGCGCAATGCGAGGGCCGTCGCGCGCTCCGCGGGAAGACGGACGCACGCTCCGTCCCCCCGGTCGCCGACGGCTCGGGCGGAGCGCCGCGCGGGGTAACGTGGCATCCGTGAGCATCGTCGAGGACGCCCAGGGATCCGCCGCCGCAGACGACGAGGTGCTCGTGCGCACCGAGGGAGCGCTGGGCTGGATCACGCTGAACCGCCCGCGGGCGCTCAACGCGCTGAGCGTCGGGATGATCCGCGCGGTGCATGCCGCGCTCGACGCCTGGCGCGACGACAGCGACATCGAGATCGTCTACATCGACGGCGCGGGGGACCGCGGCCTGTGCGCGGGCGGCGACGTGCGCGAGCTGCACCGGCAGATCACCGCGGGACGCAGCGCCGACACGGTGGAGTTCTTCCGCGAGGAGTACGCGATGAACGCGGCGATCGCGGAGTATCCCAAGACGATCGTCGCGATCGCCGACGGCATCACGATGGGCGGCGGCATCGGCGTCGCGGGGCACGCCGCGATCCGCGTGGTCACGGAGCGCTCGCAGCTCGCGATGCCCGAGGTGAGGATCGGCTTCACGCCCGACGTCGGCGGCACCTGGCTGCTCGGCCACGCGCCCGGTCGCCTGGGCGAGTTCCTGGCGCTCACGGCCGGCACGATGAACGGCTCCGACGCCCTCTACGCCGGTTTCGCGGACTTTTACGTCCCGTCCGAGCGGCTCGAGGCGCTGCGTGACGCCCTCGCCCACAGGGCGGATCCCACCGGTCCGAGCGAGATCGTCATGCTCTTCGACGAGACGCCGGATCCCTCGCCGCTGTCCGCGCAGCAGGGGTGGATCGACGAGGCCTTCTCGGCCGACAGCGTGCCGGAGATCGTGGCCCGCCTGCGGGCAAGGCCCGCCCCGGAGGTTCTGGATGGCGGCGCTCCCGAGCCCGCTCCGGCGGACACCGCGGACCTGCTCGAATCCCTCGCTCCGACGGCGCTCGTGGTCACGCTCGACGCGGTGCGCGAGGCCAGGGCGATGGACTCCGTGCGCGACGCCCTGGCGGGGGAGTACCGCCGGGTGCTGTGGTTCGTGCACAACCACCCCGACCTCGTCGAGGGGATCCGCGCGCAGCTCGTCGACAAGGACCGCGATCCGCACTGGGATCCGCAGACCCTCGCCGAGCTCGGGCCCGACGCCTCCGCCGAGGCGCGCGACTACGTGCCGCCGGTTCCGCTCTGGGCCTAGCGGCGCTCCCCGGGGCGCCGCGGTTTCTCAACCGGATCCGTAAATCTCGGCGCGAGCAGGGATTCGTTTCGCCCTCAGCGAAGATCTGAGTCGATCCTCCTCAAGGGGGATGTGAATGTCGGTGCTGCGTGGCAGGGTGTTTCGTGGTCGTTTCTCGACATCTTCCACTTCCCCTCGGGAAGTCCGCTCCCACAAGGAAAGTCCGCCTGTGCTCGGAAAGATCCTCTTCCGCTATTTGAAGCGTTACAAATGGCTGCTGCTCGGCGTCCTGGTGTTCCAGTTCGGCAGCGCCTTCGCCTCGCTGTACCTGCCGCGCCTCAACGCGGACATCATCGACAAGGGCGTCGCCAACGCCGACACCGCGTACATCTGGTCGCACGGCGCGCTCATGCTCGCGGTCTCGCTCGGCCAGATCATCGCCTCCGTCATCGCGACCTTCTTCGCCGCGCGCGCGGCGATGAGCCTCGGCCGCGACATCCGCGCCGACGTGTTCGCCCGCGTGAGCGGCTTCTCCGAGCGCGAGGTGTCCCAGTTCGGCGCCGGCTCGCTGATCACCCGCAACACGAACGACGTGCAGCAGGTGCAGATGCTCGCGATGATGGGCTCGACGATGTTCATCACCGCCCCGCTGCTCGCCATCGGCGGCATCATCATGGCGCTGCAGACCAACCTCGGCCTGAGCTGGCTGATCGCCGTCTCGGTGCCCGCGCTGCTCATCGTGGCCGGCATCATCATCGGCCGCATGGTCCCGCTGTTCCGCAGCTACCAGGGCAAGCTCGACAACGTCAACCGCATCATGCGCGAGCAGCTCACCGGCGTCCGCGTCGTGCGCGCCTTCGTGCGCGAGCGCATCGAGGAGGACCGCTTCCGCGGCGCCAACACCGACATCATGGTCGTCGGTCGCAACGTCGGATCGCTCTTCGTCCTGCTCTTCCCGCTGTTCATGCTGATCCTGAACGTCACCATCGTGGGCGTGATCTGGTTCGGCGGCATCGAGGTGAACAACGGCACGGTCGAGGTCGGCACGCTGTTCGCGTTCATGCAGTACATCGGTCAGATCATGATGGGCATCATCATGTCCAGCTTCATGGCCATGATGATCCCGCGCGCCGCGGTCTCCGCCGAGCGCGTCGGCGAGGTGCTGGACGCCGAGCAGAGCATGACCCGGCCCGAGAACGGCGTCACGAGCTTCCCGGTCCCCGGATCCGTGGCCTTCGACGACGTGTCCTTCACGTACCCCGGCGCCGAGTCGCCGGTGCTGCACGGGATCAGCTTCGCGGCGGAGCCCGGCGAGACCGTCGCGATCGTCGGATCCACCGGCGCGGGCAAGACCACGCTGATCTCGCTCATCCCGCGGCTGTTCGACGTCACGGGAGGCGCCGCGTTCGTCGGCGGCACCGATGTGCGCCAGGCCGATGTCGATGCACTGTGGAAGAGCATCGGTCTCGTGCCGCAGCGCCCGTTCCTGTTCAGCGGAACGATCGCCTCCAACCTGCGCTACGGGCGCGAGGATGCCACCGACGAGGACCTCTGGGCCGCGCTGGACATCGCCCAGGCGAGGGACTTCGTCTCGGAGATGCCGGACGGCCTGGACTCGACCATCGCCCAGGGCGGTACGAACGTGTCCGGCGGCCAGCGTCAGCGGCTCGCGATCGCCCGTGCGATCATCCACCAGCCCGAGATCCTCGTCTTCGACGACTCGTTCTCGGCGCTCGATCTCACCACGGACGCCCGGCTGCGCCAGGCGCTGTGGCGGGAGCTTCCGCACGTGACCAAGATCGTCGTGGCGCAGCGCGTCTCGACCATCACCGACGCCGACCGCATCGTCGTCCTCGAGGGCGGCACCATGGTGGCCGTCGGCACGCACGAGCAGCTGCTCGAGACCAGCGACACCTATCGAGAGATCGTCGAGTCGCAGCTGGGGGTGGACGCATGAGCGACAACGTGGACAAGAAGGCCGCACGCGCGGAGCGCATGGAGGCCCGTCGGGCGAAGTTCGCCGGCGCATCGGCGACCGCCGAGATGACCGACGCCGAGAAGGAAGAGGCCGAGCAGGCCGAGAAGGCGCGCCAGCAGGGCGGCGGCATGTTCGACGGGCCCGCTCCGGGCAAGGCGAACCAGTTCGGTCCGAGCTTCAAGCGGATGATCGGGCTGCTCAAGCCCAGCGCCGTGTGGTTCGTGCTGGTCTCGATCTTCGGGGCGCTCGGCGTCGTGCTGTCCGTGGCCGCGCCGAAGGTTCTCGGCAACGCGACCAACATCATCTACGAGGGGTTCACCTCCCTCCAGCTCGCCAAGCCGCAGAACGGCTTCCCCGGGTTCCCGAACGGGACGGACCAGGCGCAGGTCGTCGAGGCGCTGCGCGCCGCGAAGCAGAACCAGTTCGCCGACATGGTCGCCGCCTTCGGGCCGTTCAAGGTCGGCGACGGGATCCAGTTCGAGCAGCTGCGCTGGGTGATCACCGCGGTGCTCGCGATCTACGTCGGATCCGCTCTGCTGAGCTGGATCCAGGGGTACGTCATCAACGTCATCATGGTGCGCACGATGTGGCGCCTGCGTGAGGACGTCGAGGCGAAGATCAACCGCCTTCCCCTGTCGTACTTCGACAAGGTGCAGCGCGGAGAGCTGATCTCCCGCGTCACGAACGACATCGACAACATCACGCAGACCATGCAGCAATCGCTGTCGGGCGCGCTCACCTCGGTGCTCACGGTGGTCGGCGTGCTGATCATGATGTTCTCGATCTCGTGGCAGCTGGCGCTCGTCGCCCTCGTGGCGCTGCCCCTCATGGCCGTGATCTTCGGCGTCATCGGACCGCGTTCGCAGAAGGCGTTCGGGATCCAGTGGAAGAAGGTCGGCCGATTGAACGCCCGTGTCGAGGAGGCCTTCTCCGGCCACGCGCTGGTCAAGGTCTTCGGCCGCGAGAAGGACGCTCTGGACAAGTTCCAGGTCGAGAACGAGGAGCTCTACCAGGCCGCGTTCAAGGCCCAGTTCCTGTCCGGGCTGATGATGCCCGCGATGACCTTCATCGGCAGCCTGACCTACGTCGGCCTCGCGGTGCTGGGCGGACTCATGGTCGCGAGCGGTCAGCTCCGCCTCGGCGACGTGCAGGCCTTCATCCAGTACTCGCAGCAGTTCACCCAGCCGCTCAGCGAGCTGGGCGGCATGGCGGCGGTCGTGCAGTCCGGCACCGCCTCGGCCGAGCGCGTGTTCGAGCTGCTGGACGCGGAGGAGCAGGATCCCGACGCCGAGGACGCACCCACCGTCACCGACGGCAAGGGCGTCATCGAGTTCGAGCACGTCGCGTTCTCCTACACGGAGGACCGCCCGCTCATCACGGACCTGTCGTTCCGCGTGGAGCCGGGCCAGACGGTCGCGATCGTCGGCCCGACCGGAGCGGGCAAGACCACGCTGGTGAACCTCATCATGCGGTTCTACGAGCTGAGCGGCGGGCGGATCCTCCTCGACGGGCAGGACATCGCCGAGATGGAGCGTTCCGACCTGCGCTCGCGCACGGGCATGGTGCTGCAGGATCCGTGGCTGTTCGCGGGCACGATCCGGGAGAACATCCGCTACGGCCGTTCGACCGCGACGGATGACGAGGTCATCGACGCCGCGAAGGCGACGTACGTCGACCGCTTCGTGCATGCTCTCCCCGAGGGCTACGAGACGAAGCTCGACGAGGACGCCTCGAACGTGTCGGCCGGTGAGCGTCAGCTCATCACGATCGCGCGTGCGTTCGTCGCCCAGCCGTCGATCCTCATCCTGGATGAAGCCACCTCGGCCGTCGACACCCGCACCGAGCTGCTGCTGCAGCACGCGATGGCGGCCCTCCGGCACGGACGCACGTCGTTCGTGATCGCGCACCGCCTGTCCACGATCCGCGACGCCGACCTCATCCTCGTGATGGAGCACGGCGACATCGTGGAGAAGGGCAACCACGAGGAGCTCATCGCGGCGCAGGGCGCGTACTGGCGGCTGTACCAGTCGCAGTTCGAGCAGGCCGCGAGCGACACCGACGCCGACGAGGCTCTCGTCACCGGGACCGTCGCGGTTCCGGCGGACGGATCCGTCGCGTCCGAGGTCGAGGCCGGCGCCGCCGCAGCGATCGGATCCGGGGCCGCCCCGGTCGCCGTCGCCGAGCGCGTCATCGAGTCGGCCGAATCGCCGGAGGACTCGTCGTGGGAGATCGAGGACGACAGAGTCTGACCTCGTCCGCACCGACGTGAGCGCCGTCGTCCTGTTCGCAGGGCGGCGGCGCTTGCTCGTGGCCAGGCCGGCCCGGCCTCGCCTGGCCTGGCCCGGCCTCGCCTGGCTCGCCCTCGCCTGGCCCGGGGCGGCTGGCGTATCCGGCGCCTTGCGGCGTCGTTCACGTCGCGATTCTTGCTCCTCCGGGGCGGCAACAGCAGCAGAAAGTGCGACCTGAGCGGAGACAGCGCGACCTGAACGGAGGCGGTGAGGCCGGATCCGGGCGGGATCCGACGCCGGGGCGCTACTTCGTCAGGCCGAACAGCTCGAGGGGGTGCGTCAGACGCCACCAGAAGCTCGGGCCGTGCAGCGCGGTGCGCAGCTCCAGCGGCACCGAGGCGGAGTCCAGCGGGCCCTTGAGGCTGAGCGTGCCCGCCTTCTCGCCGGCCTTCCAGCCCTCGCCGAGCGAGAACTTCGTGGTCGCCGTCGCGGACGCGCCGTTCCACAGGACGACCCTGGCGCTCTCGGCGGCCACCACCTGGGTGGTCTCGCCCCACGCCGTGTCGACCGTGCCGAGCGTCGCGCCCTTGTCCACCGTCTGCGGCTGGTCCTTCAGAGCCGCCTCGAGCCCCGCGTACAGCGCGCGGGAGGCGTCGACCCGGCCCGCGTCGGTGTCCTGGCCGAGCGCGGCGACGTAGATCCGTACGATGGCGTCCCCGTCGGGGACGTCCTTGGCCGAGAGCAGGTTGTAGCGGGTGTCGGAGCCGTCGCCGATCGTGCCGGTCTTGATCCCCACGATGCCAGCGTCGTCGATGAGCCCGTTGGTGTTCTTCACGACTCCGGCGCCGGGCAGCTCGACGCTCTTCTGCTTCACGATCCCGGCGATGACCGGGTTCTTCTCGGCGATCTGACCGAGCTGGATGAGCGCGCGCGGAGTCGCGACATTGCCGAAGTCGAAGCCCGAGGGGGTCACGACCGTGATGTCGGCGAGGTCGTGCTGACTGAGCCACTGATTCGCAGCAGCCGCGTAGTTCTCATCCGAGCCCCACACCTCGCGGGCGAGGCGGTCGGCGTAGTTGTTCGCCGACCCGAGAAGGATCCCCTCGTAGAGCTGATACTGGGTGAGGGATCCGCCGACCGGGACGTCGAGCGCGGACTGATCCTGCCGGAGGTAGCCCCAGTATTCGTCGCTGTCGGCCTGCGTGAAGGCGAAGGACGGACCCTGCTCGCCGGCCTTGAGAGGCATCTTGTCGAGCGAGGCGAGCACGGTCACGAGCTTGGTGATGCTCGCCATCGGAGCGTGCTGCTCTGCCGAGGCGATGGTGCCGATGCCGGCGACGCCCACGGCGGCGCTGCCCGTCGCTGGCCAGGCCGCGGCGGCGGCGGGAGCGGCGGGGGGCTGGAACGCGACGGGCGCCGCGACGGGCTGCACGGCGTTGAGCGGCCAGAGCGCGGTCGTGGCGCCGTACGCGATGACGACGGCCAGCATCCCGCCCAGCGGCAGCAGCACGTTGCGGTGGAGCAGCATGCCCAGGCCGATGTGGTCGGCCTGGCTGAGTGCGTCGCCCAGTCCCGCACCGACCAGGGTCTCGAACACCAGGGTCACCGTGCCGCCCAGCCAGGTTGCGCCCAGGAACAGCCACAGCCGGCAACGCAGCCAGGCCAGGCACACGGTCACCGCGCCGAATGGCAGCACCGGCACGAAGCGCAGGAACAGCGTGTAGCTCACCGGGTGATGGGCGAAGCCGTGGCGCAGCCGCTCGACCAGCGCCGGCGGATGCTTGCGCCCGGCGCCGAACGCATAGCGGCTGGCCAGGAACAGGATCAGCGAGCCCAGCGTGAGCGCGATCGAGGAGTAGATCGTGCCCTCCACCACGCCGAACGCGAAGCCGCCGGCGAGGATGATCACGATGGTGCCCGGGATGCCGGTGGCCATGCCGAGCGTGAGCAGGCCGATGTAGCTGAGCCTGGCCAGCCACGGGTTGGCGGCGATCTCGGCGCGCATGCGGACCTGATGGGCGACCAGGTACTCCGGACTGAGCTGCGACAGCGCGCCGGACGCGTACAGCACCACGCCGGCCAGGAGGCAGCCGGCCGCCAGCAGCTCCAGCGGCAACGGCCAGCGCTGCTGCCAGAGGAAGCCATAGAGCAGGCCGAACAGCGTCTCGAACACGATCATTTGCCCGCCCAGGCTGAGCGGCAAGG
>NZ_NCKN01000169.1 GCF_002257455.1 Microbacterium sp. 13-71-7 | reverse complement strand
CATTCCGTGCTGATGATGATATGCGTGTTGGCTTTGCTGACCGCGGTCATCACCCTGTTGGCTCCAGCACTGACATCCCTGTTCGCCTCAGTGTTCCTGCCTCCGTGGAGGCGCGGACGGACTGTTCTGTTCGCGCTACCGCACCTGCGACCGCCCTCACTGATCGTCCTTTCTATTAGTCGAACCTGATTCTGTGGTCCGCCTCGCACGCCGCGAGGAGGAACCATCGCGCTACCCAGCGCACAGAATCTTCATCGTTCGACCAATACGACAGGACCTTTTCATGCGTTTCCGCACCCTCTCGCTCTCCGGCAGCGTTATCGCTGTCGCCCTCGTTCTCGCAGGCTGCACCGGCACCGGCGGTTCCATGCCGGGCATGGACATGGGCTCGGGCGATACGCCCAGCAGCACGTCAGGACCGTCATCCACGACAGCCAAAACGGCTGACGAGATGTTCGTGACGATGATGATCCCGCATCACGAACAGGCCATCGCGATGTCCGACGCGATCCTCAAGAAGACCGGGATCGATCCGAAAGTGACCGCGCTCGCAAAGCAGATCAAAGCGGCGCAGGCCCCAGAGATTCAGACCATGCAGGCCTGGCTGAAAGACAAGGGCACGTCGGCCGACTCCGCCCCGATGACCGGGATGGGCATGATGTCCGACCATGACATGACCACGCTGGACTCCGCCACTGGATCGGATGCAGCCCGACTGTTCCTGAGTGGCATGATCGCGCACCACGAGGGTGCTATCGAAATGGCCCGCTCCGAACTGAGCGATGGCAAGGACGCTGACATGCGCGCCCTCGCCCAGAAGGTGGTCGACGGGCAGACCGCCGAGATCACCACGATGAAGGACATTCTCGGCTCCCTCTGACCTGACATCTCGGGCCGGGCGCGGTGTCCGTTACCGCCCGGCCCGGGTGTCGTCCGCATTAGCGTCGTCACGCACGCCGCGGAACCACCTTTGAAAGAAGCGATCCATGACACCATGGCTTCACCGCGCCATCCGCGGTATCCACCGCGTCCAGAATGACGCGCGCATCGGTCCTCACCTCCCCCACTTCAAGAGGCGCGCCGTCGCACTGGCCGGTATCTCCATAGGTGGAGTACTGCTGCTGGTCGGCTGCACGGCCGCCGTCGCCCCGGACGCCTCCCCGCCCATTGCGGCCTCGTTCGGTCACGTTCACGGCATTGTCGGGCTCGCCGATGACGCGGTGCTCCTGGGAACTCACAACGGGTTGTACAAGGTCACCAAAACGGGCATCGTCACGGGGCCGATCGGCGGCAACGGCTTCGACGCGATGGGGCTGACCGGAACACCAGACACGCTCTTCGCATCGGGACACCCCGGTCCACAGACGGCCACCCAGTTGGGGGCTCCGAACCTCGGCGTCATCGACAGCGTTGACTCCGGAGTTACGTGGAGGCCTGTCGCGTTCACCGGAATAGAGGACTTCCACGTCCTCACCGCGGCCTCCGATGGCACGATCTACGCGATCGGCTCGACCTCGCCCGCGTTGCGAATCAGTCACGACAAGGGAGTTACGTGGCCCAACGGCGCGACCATTCCCGCTGCCGATATCGCCGTTGCCGCGGACAACACCCTGTATGCGGCAACGCCTGAGGGGGTGCTCCAGAGCAAGGACAGCGGTGCGACATTCACCACGGCCCCGGGGGCGCCACTGCTCTATCAGGTTCAAGTTGACTCATCCGGAGCGCTGGTAGGAGTTTCGACCGACGGCATCCTGTGGCGTCTCGCCACGGGGGTGTGGACTCGATTCGGGACCGCGACCGGGACCGTCCAAGCGCTCGGAGCGCTTAGGGACGGGACGATCGTGCTGGTCGATGATCGCGGCGTCGTCCAGATCCGCGACGACAAGGCCATCGTGCTGAAACTGTCCGGCCCGAAATCATGACGACCGACTGGAATCGCGACCTTGCCCGCCCGCGGAATGCCGAAACCACGAATGAGAGGCTCTCATGAACGATCACCGCAACACCGTCGTGCTAGAGGTGTCCGGAGTGCAATGGGCATCGTCGAAGGCCGTCGCCGAGTCCGCTCTGTCTCGCCGGCCCGGCGTCGTCGCCGTGGAGGCCAATCCCGTCGCCCAGACAGCAAACATCACTTACGATCCCTCGGTCACGTCGGTCGCTGAACTCCGACGGTGGGTCATCGAGTGCGGCTACCACTGCGCCGGACAATCGGTCCCGGACCACATCTGCGACCCTGCCGAGGACGAAGGCCACGGCGCACATCATGCTGACCATGTCCAACACGATCCGGCAGATCTCGCAGCCCCCAGCACGCGCGCTGCCGGCAGCCACGCCGGGCACGCCGCAGCCCCCGCGACAGGGGGGCAGGATCACGCCGAGGCGGCCGCGCACAGCCCACAGGACATGATGGGCCACGGCGGGCATCACGGTCCGATGTCCATGGACGCAATGGTCCGGGACATGCGCAACCGGTTCCTGGTGGCATTGATCCTGTCGATCCCGATCACCCTGTGGTCACCGATCGGACGGAAGGTCATCGGATTCTCCGTGTCCGCGCCGTTCGGGCTGCGCGACGACGTGTTCATGCTGATCCTGTCGCTTCCGGTGATCTTCTACTCCGCGTGGATCTTCTTCGACGGCGCCTACCGCGCGCTGCGTGCCCGCACCCTGGACATGATGGTCCTCGTCGCGGTCGGCGTCGGCGCCGGCTGGCTCTACAGCCTGGTCATCACCCTCACTGGCGGTGGTGAGGTGTTTTACGAGGCCGCCACGGTTCTGACCACTTTCGTATTGCTCGGGCATTGGGTGGAGATGCGCGCCCGGGGCGGCGCGAACGACGCCATCCGTCGGCTGTTGGAGCTGGCCCCCGCCCGTGCGGTCTTGATCCGTGACGGTGACGAGGTAGAGGTCCCGACATCCGAGGTCGTTCCCGGCGACCTCATGCTGATCCGCCCCGGCGCGAAGGTCCCCACCGACGGGCGAGTCGAGGACGGCGAGTCCGAGGTCGATGAGTCGATGGTGACTGGCGAATCCATGCCGGTCGAGAAGGCACCCGGTTCGGAGGTGATCGGCGCGACTGTGAACACCGTCGGCACTCTCCGGGTTCGCGCCACGAAGGTCGGCGCGGACACGGCACTCGCACAGATCGTGAAGCTGGTCCAGGAAGCGCAGAACTCCAAGGCTCCAGGGCAACGGCTCGCTGACCGCGCCGCGTTCTGGCTGGTCCTGGTCGCCTTGGTCGGAGGAACTCTCACGTTCCTGGTGTGGTTCCTCGCCGGCGCCGCGTTGCCCACGGCGATCCTGTTCGCCATCACCGTGGTGGTCATCACCTGTCCCGACGCTCTGGGTCTTGCGACGCCGACGGCGATCATGGTCGGCACCGGCCTGGGCGCCAAGCGCGGCGTGCTGTTTAAGAACGCGTCCGGGATCGAGGCCGCCGCGCGGATCGACACAGTCGTGCTGGACAAGACCGGCACGCTCACCAGGGGCGAACCTGAAGTCACCGACTACCTCCCGGTCGGGATGGAAGACCTCGAAATGCTCGCCCTTGCCGCCGCGCTCGAGCGGGAGTCGGAGCACCCACTAGCGAAGGCGATCGTCAGTTATGCCGACAGTCGGAACATTCCCCGGCGCACGGCGACCGCGTTCCGTAACGTCACCGGACAGGGCGCGATCGCGACCGTCGACGGCCGACAGGTGATCGTCGGCAACGCGCGACTGATGGCGGCCCAAGGCATCGATATCTCCCCGGTCGCCGCCACCCAGAAGGCTCTCGCGGACGGGGGGCGAACAGCAATCTTGTTCGCCGTCGATCGGAAGGCCGCAGGCGTCATCGCTCTCGCTGACGCGCCCCGCGACACAGCGAAAGCCGCAATCGACGCCCTCCACAAGCAGGGCATTCAGGTAGCTATGCTCACCGGAGACAACAAGCCCACCGCCACCCGCATCGCTGCGCTGCTCGGCATCGACACCGTGATCGCAGATGTGCTTCCGAAGGACAAGTCCGCCCAGATCGCCGAGCTGCAGGCATCGGGGCGGAAGGTCGCGATGGTCGGCGACGGCGTCAACGATGCTCCCGCTCTCGCTCAGGCCGACCTCGGCATCGCGATCGGCGCCGGCACTGACGTCGCCATCGAAACCGCCGACGTCGTCCTCATGCGATCCGACCCGCTGGACGTGGCGATCGCGCTGAGAATCGGCAAAGGCACCCTACGGAAGATGCGGCAGAACCTCGGCTGGGCCGTCGGGTACAACACGATCGCGCTGCCGATCGCGGCAGGGCTGTTCTACCCCGCCTTCGGGATCATGCTCACCCCCGAGATCGCCGCGATCAGTATGTCCGGGTCGAGCGTAATCGTTGCCGTCAACGCACTCCTGCTAAAGCGACTCCGCCTCCCCGCACAGGTCGCGCCCGCACCCGCGGCACCCGCAGCAGCCGGAAAGGACCGCCCATGACCGCCCGGGGATTTCTGCCGCGCACCTCTATGAATCGCCGCACGTTCCTCGGATTCGGTGTCGGCGCCGCAGCCACCGTCGCCCTGGCCTCCTGCGCCCCTGCCCCAACGTGGATCCAACCGGACAGCTCACAGGTGCGGGACGCGGAACGTCGCCGACGCGGCACCGGCCGAGTCACCAACGTCACCCTCACCGCTGCCCGAATAGAACTGGACCTGGCCGGCGTGACCGCATCGACCTGGGCATACGGTGCCGTCCCGGCTCCGGTGATCCGCGTCGGTGCCGGAGACACCTTGAAAGCGACCGTTCATAACCAGCTCCCCACGGACACCTCCATCCACTGGCACGGAGTCGCGTTGCGCAACGACATGGACGGGGTTCCGCCGATCACGCAGCAAGCCGTCAAGGGCGGAAGCAGTTTCGGCTACGACTTCATCGCCCCCGATCCTGGGACCTACTGGTTCCATCCCCACACGGGTGTGCAACTGGATCGCGGCCTCTACGGGGCGCTCATCGTCGAAGACCCCGCGGAACCGGGACGCTACGACAACGAATGGGTCATCGTCCTCGATGACTGGCTCGACGGTGTCACCGCCACACCCGACAAAGTCCTCAAAGAACTCTCCGCCGGGATGGCCGGCATGGGGGGAATGGGTGACATGTTCATGCGCATGGGCAACGCCCTGATGGGCGCGACCTCAGACATTCTCGCCGGTGACGCCGGCGACGTCTACTATCCGTACTACCTCATCAACGGGAAACCTCCCGCCGACCCGTCCCAGTTCACAGGCCGACCTGGCGACCGCATTCGGTTGCGGATCATCAATGCGGGCAGCGACACCGCGTTCCGACTCGCTATCGGCGGCCACGCCCTGACCATCACCCACACCGACGGGTTCCCCGTCAACCCGGTCGAAGTCGACAGCATCCTCATCGGCATGGGCGAACGGTACGACGCGCTCCTCACCCTCGGCGACGGCATCTTCCCACTCGTAGCGCAAGCAGAAGGCAAACGTGACCGCGGCTTTGCACTGGTCCGCACCGCCGACGCAACCCCACCCGACCGCGATGTCTCCCTCCCTGAGCTGTCCAGTAAGAGAATCGGCACCACAGCCCGGGTGGGAACCGCGACCAAGCTCACCGCATCGAAGCAAGTCGTGTTGCCCGAGCGGCGACCTGACCGCGAGATATCCCTCGCCCTCACCGGCAGCATGGACGCATACGACTGGGCGATCAACGAACAGCGTTTCGACATGAGTCGGCCGCTCGGCAACGCGTACGAAGTCCGAAGCGGGGAAAGAGTTCGGCTGACCGTGACGAACAAGACCACGATGTGGCACCCATTCCACCTGCACGGCCACACGTTCCAGCACTCCGACAACGGGCCACGCAAAGACACCTCGATCATCCTGCCCGGACGAAGCCTCACAGTCGATTTCGACGCGGACAACCCGGGTCTCTGGGTCGCGCACTGCCACAACCTCTACCACGCCGAATCCGGAATGATGACCGTCATCGGCTACTCGAACTAACCCCACGACAGTGCATTCCGCTCAGTTCCAACAAGAAATGAGACGCCAGAGTCGTCTTGTTTCGCCGGTCGGGACCGAGCTGGCCATACGGGGTAGGCCGCTTACCCGAGGAGCAATCATGAACTTGCGAAATACTGAACCTCACGTCGCTGACGCGTCAATGGCGAACACATCTGACACGAGCACAGACATTCCTATCCCCGGCTCCCGCCGATACCTGCGTCGGCAGGCCGCTCAGAATGCGGACCCGACAACAGAACTCACCGATCCATCGCCGTTCCGCAGCCCAGTTCCGGATCGAGGTGCCGTGCCGCGTCAGCGCAGTGCTCGTCCCCAGGCGCGTACTTCTGGGCGCCAGCGGACAGGAACTATAGACACCACCAGACCCCCGCAGAGCGATGCGCCCCCAGCCGGTGCGGCTGTGAGCCCGATGAGAGCTCAGCAAGCCGTCAGGCGTGCCAGCAAAGGTGCGGGTGCGGCATTCGCCATCGCCGCTCTTGCAGTGGGCACAACGCTCCCAGCCATGGGAGTCGTGCCCCTCCCGATGGGTAACGGCACAGCTCTCGCGACGTCGGACATTCGGGCCCAGTCGTTCACGGCGGCGAACAGTGTCCTCCCCGATGTGGAGGCGCATGGGGTGTTCACCGCAACAACTCCCGCTGAACTCTCAGCGATGCAGGCGGCAACTGCCGCGGCAGAAAAGACCGGTATCGCCTCCATCGCGAAACCCGGACAGGTGATCTATCCAATGCCATCCGGCTCTTACACGCTGACCGATGAATTCGGTGCGGCGAGACCAGGTCGCTCGCACATGGGACAGGATTTTGCGGCACCCATGGGGTCCCCGATCTACGCCATTGCAGACGGCTGTGTCAAGATTTCGCAGCAAAGCTACCAAGGCTACGGAGAAGCGGTGGAGTTGAGCCATCCTCAGCTCAGCAGTAGCAATTCCCTTTCTTCACTGTATGCGCACATGGAGTCGGGCTCGCGGGCAGTGCAAGTCGGAGATTGCGTTACAGCCGGCCAGTTCCTCGGCCGCGTGGGCAACACCGGATGGACATTTGGTACCGTCTTGCACTTCGAAGTGCGGGTCAACGAAAACGCCATCGACCCGCTAGCTTGGCTCGAGGCGAACGTCTTCTAACCGTTTTGCACAACTCGTAACTCTCCAGACGGGAGCGCTTACCTCATTCAGTCGTGTCCAACCTTGAAGGCGAACATCAGACGGTATACGGGCTCTTCGCAGATGAGCGGGTAGCCGGCTGAGCGCGTCGGTGCCCGGATGAGGGTCGAGGCCTTCCGATGATGGGAGTTCCTACACTGCCCATCCGGAAGACCTCGACGTGCTCCACGCTACCTTCGCGACCCCTGACCTCACGACGTTCTGCAGCAGCGACCAGAACGATTCCATGGCGGCGTTGTCCCCGGCGGCGCCGACGCGTCCCATCGATCCGACCATGTCGTGCCGGCGCAGTTCGCGGGCCATGGCCCGGCTGCGGAACTGGCTGCCTCTGTCGGCATGCAGGATGCACCCGGCGACCTCACCGCGGCGGGCGACTGCGTTTCGGACGGCGTCGACGGCGAGTTTCGCGGTCATCCGATCCGAGATGGAGTAGCCGACGATCCGGTTGGAGAACACGTCTTTGATCGCGCAGCAGTAGAGCTTGCCCTCGGCAGTCCAGTGCTCCGTAATGTCGGTGAGCCAGAGCCTGTTCGGGGCGTCGGCGCGGAACACACGCTGGACGTGATCGTCGAACACGGGCGGCCCGGCCTTCTTGCCCTTCCCGCGTCGCCGCCGTTGCGCCGAGGAGAGAAGCCCGGCCTGCGAGCACAGCTTCCACGCCGTCCGCCGACTCATCCGCCACCCCGCACGCCGCGCCTCGTCGGCCAAGTAGCGGTAGCCGAACGTCGGGTCGTCGTGGTGCGCGTCATGCAGCGCGTTAATCCGATACGCGCGGAGCACATCGGCACCCCGGATCGGGTCGTTGCGCCACCGGTAGTAGGGCTGTCTTGCGAGCTTCAGGACCCGGCACGACACCGTCACGGGAATCCCCGCGTCGGCGAGCTCAGATACGAGCGGGTACGTCATTTTGGGGAGCCACCGAGCCGCAGGTTCGCCTGCGACAGATACGCCGCAGCCCTTCTGAGCACCTCGTTCTCCTGCTCGAGCAGTCGGATCCGCTTCTTCAACTCCCGGGCCTCGGCGGCATCGGCGGCGGTCTGACCGGGCCGGTTGCCGTCTTCGATATCGGCTTGGCGGAGCCAGTTCTGCAGCGTTGCTTCGCTGATACCGAAGTCGGTGGCGATCTGTTTGATAGTGACGCCGCTCTCACGGCTACGAGCGACCGCGACGACGTCCTCGCGGAACTCTTTCGGATAGGGACCGGGCATGATGACATCCTCCCCGCCAGCGCCTCCCGGCACTAACGATCAGTCGTCACCGATCCGTTCCTCACGCCCCCTCGACGATTGAGATCCCGCTATTCTATCGCTGCTGCTACCAATACCGTCCCTTGATCTCCGCCCTCGGCTAAGCCCGTACACGGCCCCGTTCCGAGCATCTCGCGATCTCCCCGGTCAGCCTGGACAGAAGCTGCGCCCGCATGATCACGAGCGGCTGCCTGGCACCGAGCGCACATGCCTTTGGCTGCGGGAGCTCGACAGGCATGACTGCGGAGTCTTGGTGGTTCCTTGGTTGGCTTTGCGTAGCGTCTGGGACATGACGGTCCTGTTACACGATGCCGTGCACGTTGCGTTGATTCCGGACGCCTCGTCGATGCTGCACGCCTTCGGCCCCTGGGTGCTGGCGGGCATCGCCCTGCTGATCTTCATCGAGTCCGGCGTGCTGTTCCCGTTCCTGCCCGGCGACTCGCTGCTCGTGACCGCCGCGATCCTCGCCGGTCCGCTCGGGATCCAGCCCTGGCAGGTCGTGCTCGTCGGCGTGCCCGCCGCGTTCCTGGGCGACCAGGTCGGCTACCTGCTAGGCCGCCGGTTCGGGCGACGGCTGTTCCGCGACGACGCCCGCATCCTGAAGACCTCGCGGCTCGAGGAGACCGAAT
>NZ_NCKN01000168.1 GCF_002257455.1 Microbacterium sp. 13-71-7 | reverse complement strand
GACGATCAGCGACCTCGACGGCGAGAACGAGCGCACCCTGCGCGCCCGCTACCTCATCGGCGCGGACGGCGGGCGATCCGCCGTCCGCAAGCAGATCGGCGCGAAGCTCAGCGGCGATCCCGTGCTGCAGCACGTGCAGTCGACGTGCATCCGCGCCCCGCACCTGTACGCGCTGATGTCGGCCGAGGAGCCGCGCGCGTGGGGGTACTACACGTTCAACCCGCGCCGGGTCGGACACGTCTACGCGATCGACGGCACCGGGACGTTCCTCGTGCACACCTACCTCTCGCCCGAGGAGGCGGAGGATCCCGGATCCGTCGACCGCGATGCCGCGATCCGGGCGATCCTGGGGGTCGACGCGGACTTCTCCTACGAGGTCGTCTCCAAGGAGGACTGGATCGCGCGGCGGCTGCTCGCCGACCGCTTCCGCGACGGCCGGGTCTTCATCGCGGGGGACGCATGCCACCTCTGGGTGCCGTTCGCGGGCTTCGGCATGAACGCGGGCATCGCCGATGTGCTGAACCTCACCTGGCTGCTGGGCGCGAGGATCGCCGGCTGGGCGGACGAGCGGATCCTGGACGCCTATCAGGCCGAGCGCCGCCCGATCACCGAGCAGGTCTCGCACTTCGCCATGAGCCATCAGCAGAAGCTCGCGAAGCCGGGGCTGCCCGCAGCCCTCGAGGCGGAGGGGCCGGACAGGGAGGAGGCGCGCCGCGCCTTCGGCGCCGCCGTCCGCGCCCTCAACGAGCCGCAGTTCGCGGCCGCGGGGCTCAACTACGGCTACAGCTACGATGCCTCGCCGATCGTCCGCTACGACGGCGGCACGGCGCCCGGTTACACGATGGGCACGTACACGCCGTCGACGGCGCCCGGCTGCCGCGCCCCGCACTTCCGGCTCGAGGACGGGACCTCGCTCTACGACCTGCTCTCGCCCGGGTACACGGCCGTCTGCGCGCCGGGCGCGCACCTCGACGTGCTCGCGGCGGCCGCCGAACTCCGCGGGATCCCGTTCGCGGTCGTCGAGGCCTCTCGGCTGCCGGCGGAGTACGACCGGCCGATCACGCTCGTGCGGCAGGACCAGACCGTGGTCTGGCGCGGCGCCGCCCCCACCGCACCGGAGGCCGCCGCGCTCTGGGAGCTGCTGCGCGGCGCCGCCTGAACCGGCCCAGGAAACCGCTCCCGTCGCAAAGACTGCCGCTATCCACGATGAATAGCGGCAGTCTTCGCGACGGGAGCGGGTGGAGCGAGCGGATCTGGGCCGGGTGCTCCGTACGTCAGCGGCGGATGACCTTCGTCGCCGCCATCGCCTTGAGACCCTCGACGCCGAACTCCAGGCCGTAGCCGGAGGCCTTGGTGCCGCCGAAGGGGATCGACGGATCGACGCCGCCGTGCTGGTTGATCCAGACCGTGCCGGCGTCGAGGCGCTGCGCCACGGCGGCGGCCTCATCGACATCGGGCCCCCAGACCGAGGCGCCGAGGCCCTGCTCGGTGCCGTTCGCACGGCGCACGGCGTCCTCGACGTCGGAGTAGCGCACGACGGGCAGGACGGGTCCGAACTGCTCCTCGTCGACGATCGCCGCACCGTCCTCGACGTCGGCGACGATCGTGGCGCGGTAGAAGAGCGGGCCGAGCTCGGCGGCCGGCTCGCCGCCGGTGATGATCCTGCCCCCGCGGTCGCGGGCGTCGTCGACGAGGCGCGCGACGATGTCGAACTGCGCCGGGTTCTGCACCGGGCCGAGCCGGTTGCTCTTGTCGTGACCCGACCCCATCGGCGCGGCCTCGGCACGCTCGGCGAGAGCGGCGACGACGTCGTCGTAGACCGAGTCGTGCACGTAGAGGCGCTTGAGCGCGGCGCACACCTGGCCGGTGTTCATGAAGGCGCCCCAGAACAGGCGGTCGGCGATCGCGGCGACGTCGGTGCCTGGCAGCACGATCCCGGCGTCGTTGCCGCCGAGCTCGAGGGTGAGCCGGGCGAGGTTGTGCGCGGAGCTCTCCACGATGCGCCGGCCGGTGGGGGTGGATCCGGTGAACACGATCTTGGCGATGCCGGGGTGGGCGGCCAGGGCCGCACCGACCTCGCGATCCCCGGAGACCGCGGTGACGACGTCCGCGGGCAGATGGCGGCGGAAGATCTCGGCGAGGGCCAGCACGCTCAGCGGGGTGTTCTCGGAGGGCTTCATGACGACGGTGTTGCCCATGCGCAGCGCCGGGGCGATGTGCCAGACCGAGATCATGACGGGGAAGTTCCACGGCCCGATCGACGCGACCACGCCAAGCGGGACGTAGTGCAGCTCGGTGCGGGAGGCGCCGTCCTCGCGCAGCACCTGCGGATCCAGCACGGTGTCGGCCGCCGCGCGCAGCCAGTGCGCGGCGCCGTGGACCTCTCCGGCGCCGTCGATCTTGCCCTGCTCCGCGGTGACGATCTCGCCGAGCTCCTCGGCGTGCGCGTCGAGGTCGTCGGCGACGAGGCGCAGCAGGCGCGAGCGCTCGGCGTGCCCCAGGGCGGCCCAACCGGGCTGTGCGGCGCGGGCGGCGTCGATCGCGCGGTCCAGGTCCGCCACCGTGCGGACCGGAGCCCGTCCCACTTCCGCGCGGGTCGCGGCATCCAGGATCGGACGGCCGTCGGGGACGGAGACCGAGGTCAGCAGTGCGTTCATGGCAGCTCCCTTGCATGCGATGGGATCGGGGCGGTCGGAGGGCGTCCGCAATCAACTCTAATCAATATAGTCAATTGACGGATCCGTGTCTGCCGATCACCGCAGACCGGCGAGCGTGGCGACCCGCAGGGCGGTGTGCAGCTCGCGGCGGACGCCCCCGTCGGCGAGGTCGAGGTCGGCGATGGCCCGGATGCGGTCGAGGCGGTAGTAGAGGGTGCTCCGGTGCACGTGCAGCTCCTGGGCGGTGCGCTGGGCATCGCACCCGCAGTCCAGATAGGCCTCGAGCGTGTGCGCGAGATCGGGACCGGACTGCGCATCGAGGAGCCGCTGGACGGCCTCGGGAAGATCGGTCAGGGCGAGCTCGGCGAGCGGCAGCTGCAGCAGCACGCGGTCGAGACCCAGGTCCGCCCAGTGCGCGACTCGGCCGCGCTCGTCGTCGACGACGGCGGCGCGCTGGGCGATCCGCGCCTCCCTGAGTGAGCGGAAGGCGGAGGCGAGCGGCGCGTGCGCGCCGCCGATCCCTGCGCGCAGCTCGGAGAACGCCGGCTGTGCGAGCAGTGCGGTCAGGCGGTCGGCGTCGATCTCGTAGGGCACCGCGATCACGGCCTCGCCGTCGATCACGGCCCCGACCGCCTTGAGCGTGGGGAACACCGGGATGCTCGCGACGGCCCTGTCCAGCAGCAGGCGCAGGGTCGCCGCACTCGCCGCCGTCCCGGGGGCGACGGCGAGAGAGATCGCGGTGTAGTGCGGTGCGGGCGAGAGCAGGCCGCTCGTGAGCAGCTCATCCGCGGCCCGCGCCCTGTGCTCCGCGCCGCCGCCGAACAGTGCGGAGAGCAGGCGCAGCGCCCTGTCCTCGTCCTGCCGGTTGCCGAGCGCCATCGCCGCGAGCACCACGCCGAGCTGCTCGCGCCCTGTGCGCAGCACCTCGTCGTCGGCGACGGCCTCGTGCCCGTCGGGGATCGTGGAGGAGACGTACCCGACGAGGTGGCCGTCGTGGCGGATCGGGGCGACGAGGCGGGTCTGTCCGCCCTCGATCGCGGGGATCAGCACGGGCCCGTCGGCCTGGCCGACCCGGAACTCCTTGATCGACTCCCGTGCGCGGGACGACCCGCGGTGGGCCAGGATGATCGCGAGCCGCGCGTGGTCGACATCCCCGTCGTGCACGCTGAACGCGGTGACCGTGAACTCCGCGTCGAACACGATGATGGGTCGCCCGAGCCGGTCCGCGTACGCCTGCACCTGCGCTTCGAGGGTCATCGCCCGCCTCCCTGTCTTCCGGTGCTCCCCGCCGTCCGCCGGAAGCCGTCGCGCACCCCTGCGAGGGCGGAGCGCGAGCGGCCGCGTTGCAGGGATCCGGGAAATAGATCTATATTCATTATATTCATTTCTTGAGAGGCGATGCGATGGCAAAGATGACAGGCGGCGACGCGCTCACCCTGGCACTGCTCAGCGAGGGTGTCGAGACGGTCTTCGGGATCCCGGGCGTGCAGCTGGACGGACTCACCGACGGGATGTACCGCAAGCGGGACGAGATCGACCTGCTGGTCCCTCGGCACGAGCAGAGCACGACCTACATGGCCGACGGCTACCACCGGGCCTCCGGCAAGCCCGGCGTCGCGATGGTCGTGCCAGGCCCCGGGGTGCTCAACGCCGGGGCAGGCATGGCGACGGCCTACGCGTGCTCCTCGCAGGTGATGCTGCTGGCCGGCACGATCCCGTCCCGTCTCGTCGGCGGCGGCCTCGGCGCGCTGCACGAGATCCCGCGTCAGACCGAGACCGTCGAGGGCCTGACGAAGTGGTCGATGCGTCCGACCAGGGCCGAGGAGATCCCCGAGCTCGTGCACGAGGGGTTCCGGCAGATGCGCACGGGGCGCCCCCGTCCGGTCGCGCTCGAGCTCGGGCCCGACCTGCTGCACGCCGAGATCGACGTCGAGGTCGGCGACCCCTTCGCCGTGGACGCGCCGGCCGCGCCCGCCGAGGACGTGACGGCGCTCCTGCGCCTGCTCTCCGAGAGCGAGCGCCCCGTGCTGCACGTCGGCGGCGGCGTGCGCGGGCATCGCGCGTTCGCGCTGATCGCGGCGCTCGCCGAGAGGCTGGACGCCCCGGTGGTCATGAGCGAGAACGGCCGCGGCGCGATCGACGCACGCGATCCGCACGCGCTGCCCGCCTTCGCCCTCTGGGAGCTGCGCGCGACGGCGGATCTCGTGATCTCGTTCGGCAGCCGCTTCCTCACCCCGTTCGGGCAGCAGCTGAACGTCGGGGACGCGAAGGTCGCGCTCGTGAACGTCGAGGCGGCGGATCTCGGCGCGCCCCGGAGACCCGACCTCGCGATCCGGGCCGACGCGACCGCGGTGCTCGAGGCGCTCGTCGCCGGAACGCCGGCGCGCGAGGGCTGGGGCGAGGAGCTGCGCCGCCTCCGCGCCGAGTGCGAGGAGCGGATCCGCGAGCGCGTCGCGCCGCAGATGGCCTTCGTCGACGCCATCCGCGCGGCCCTGCCCGAGGACGGCGTGTACGTCAACGAGCTCACGCAGATCGGATACGTCTCGACGTACGGCTTCCCCGTGCAGGCCCCGCACTCGTACGTCTGGCCCGGCTACCAGGGCACGCTCGGCTACGCGATGCCCACCGCTCTCGGCGCGGCGGTGGGGGCCGGCGGGCGTCCCGTCGTCGCCGTCACCGGAGACGGCGGGATCGGCTGGTCGCTGCAGGAGTTCGCGACCGCCAAGCGCTACGGGATCCCCCTGGTCACGGTGCTGTTCGAGGACGGCCGGTTCGGCAACGTGTGGCGCATCCAGCGCGACACCTACGGCGGACGGTTCATCGGCTCGGAGCTCGTGAACCCCGACTTCGCGCTGCTCGCCCAGGCGTTCGGCATCGACTTCGTCGACGTCGAGGATGCGGACGGCGTCCGCACGGCGATCGAGGCCGCGATCGCGGCCCGGCGCCCGGCGATCGTCCGCGTGCGGGTGGACGTCTTCCCGTCGCCCTGGTCGCTCATCCACGAGAAGCACTGATCTATGCGGGGGCCGCGGCGGCCGGAGGCGGGGCGATCCCATCCTCCGGCCGCCGCTGCCGGCTCCGCTCCGGAGGCCGGTGGCGCCCTGCCGCGCTCCGGCGGGCGTCATCGGGGGCCGACGTGCGCGAGGGCGAGCGCCGCGAGCGCCGCGGCCTGATCCGCGAGCACGCCGTCGTCGAACAGCGCGCGGGGGGAGTGGTTCATCTCCGCCTCGTCGGGATCGATCCCCGCGGGCGTGGCGCCGAGGAACAGGAACGCGCCCGGCACCTCCTCGAGGACCGCGGAGAAGTCTTCCGACGCCATCGAGGGCTCGGCGGCGAGCACCGCGCGGTCGGGGCCGAGTAGTCCGCCGATCGTGGCGAGCGCCCGCCGTGCGCACGCCTCGTCGTTGACGGTGACCGGGTAGACCGTACGGAACGAGACCGCGGCGCGGCAGCCGTGCGCGGCCGCGATCCCCTCCGCGAGAGCGGGCAGTTCGGCTTCCAGTGTTCGTCTGCTGCGCTCGGAGAGGATGCGGATCGTCGCACCGAGCGAGGCGGTGTCGGGGATCGCGTTGATGATCTCGCTGCCGGCGAGCTTCGTGACCGAGAGGACGATCGGATCCGAGGTCGCGAAGCGGCGCGTCGCGAACGCGTGCAGGGCGAGGACGATCTGCGCGACGGCCGGCACGGGATCGATCGCCAGATGCGGGCGGGATCCGTGTCCGCCGCGCCCCTCGACCACGACCTCGAGCGCGCAGGCGCCCGCCATGATGGTCCCTCCGCGGGTCGAGAACACCCCGGCCGCCCCTGGCAGCACGTGGACGCCGTAGGCCGCCTCGACGCGCGGCCCGGCCGCATCGAGGACGCCCTCGCGGATCATCCGCAGCGCCCCGCCTCCGGCCTCCTCGCCGGGCTCGAACATGAGCACGACCGAGCCGCTCATCCGCTCCCGGCGTGCGGCCAGCAGGCGGGCCGCGCCGACGAGGCCGGCCGTGTGCAGGTCGTGCCCGCACGCGTGCATGACCCCGTCGACGACCGAGGCGTAGCGGAGCCCTGTGCGCTCCTGCACCCGGAGGGCGTCCATGTCGGCGCGCAGCAGCACGGCGGGACCGGGGCGGGCGCCGCGCACGACGGCGGTGATCGAGGAGAAGTCCGCGGGGCCGGCGGTCACCTCGAGATCGAGCCCGGCGAGGGTGTCGCGCACGGCGCGCTGCGTCCGGGGGAGGGCGAAACCCGCCTCGGGGCGGGCGTGCAGCGAGCGCCGCAGGGCGACGAGCGCGGGCAGGAGCGCCTCGGCGTCGGTGCGAAGCGCGGCGGGATCCGTCATGAGGACTCCTTCGTCCCAGGTCGACGATCCGTGGCCGCCGTTGCTCATTGGATATGATGAATATATCCAATAGATGGTGCGCCGACGCGGGTCACCTCATACTCTGTACTCACGCGTGGCCGGCTCGGGGTCACCGCAGGGATCACCGGGGGAAAGCCATGACGCAGATCACCAATGCCGCCGTCGCCGTGCAGGTCGCGAAGTCGCTCGAGGACGAGATCGTCTCCGGCGGCTGGAAGGCCGGGCACTTCATCGGGCGGCGGCAGGAGCTCGCCACCCGCTTCGGGGTGGCGCCGGCGACTCTCGGCGAGGCCATCCAGCTGCTCCGCTCGCGCGGGATCGTCGACGCGAAGCCGGGTCCCGGTGGCGGCATCTTCGTCGCGTCGCGCTCGCCGTTCATGCAGCTCAGCGATCAGCTGCTGCAGCTGCGCGAGGGCAAGGCGACGGCGAGCGACTGCCTCCGCGTGCTCGATGCGTTGGACGGGCTCGTGCTGCACGACGCGATCGAGCACGCGAGCGACGAGGACATCGCCGAGATCGCGGCGCTGGCCGACCGGCTCGAGGCCGCGTGGGACACCGAGAAGGGGCCGTCGGCGATCTGGGCGCTGCATGCGCGGATCGCCCTGATTACCCCGAACGAGCTGCTGCGCAGCCTCTACACGAACCTCGTCGACTACATCATCGCCGAGCAGCTCGAAGGAGCGACGGCACCCAGCACGCTGGAGCGCCTGCGCACCCACCTGGACTTCGCGGCGGCTGTCGGAGCGCGCGATCACGCGCTCGCGCGCTCCGCGGCCGAGCGGCACAGGCATTCCTCGGTCGCCACGCTGCTCTTCTGAGGATCCGAGGGGCTCCTGCGGGTTGACAGGACGAGGCGTCTTCAATAATGTTCATATTCATTATTAAGAATTAACTTCCGCCCCCAAGGAGGACGCATGCCGCTCGAGTTCCGAGGCGTCGTCGACGAGATGCTGCAGACCCCGAACCGTCCCTCCGGGGCGACCCCGCCGCCCATCCGGCTCTCCCAGAACGAGATGCCATGGACGCCGTCGGCGCCGATCGTGGCGGCCATGTCCGCAGCGGTCGGCGCGGCCCACCGCTACCCCGACTACCACCGTGCCGCGGCCCGTGCCGCGATCGCCGGGGTGCTCGGCGTCGACCCCGATCGGGTGGCCGTGGACAACGGCTCCGGATCGCTCCTGCACGGTCTCGCGCGGCTGGTCTGCGAGCCCGGCGTGCACGGCGTCTACCCCGCGCCGTCGTTCGAGGCGTACAAGGCCGCGCTCGGCCTCGCCGGGGCGGATGCCACCGCGGTCGGTCTCGCCGGGGACGGCGCGATGGATCTGGCGGCGATGGCCGCCGCGATCCGTCCGGAGACGCGCATCGTGTACCTCTGCAACCCGAACAACCCGACCGGTGGCCTGATCCCGGTCGAGGGGCTGCGGGAGTTCCTCCGGAGCGTGCCCGAGACCGTGATCGTCGTGCTCGACGAGGCCTACCGCGAGTTCGTCACGGACGAGCCGGTCGAGGCCACGCTGCCGCTCCTGGACGAGTTCGACAACCTCGTGATCCTCCGCACGCTCTCGAAGTCGCACGGATTGGCCGGCATCAGAGCCGGCTACGCGGCGGCCTCCGGGCGCATCGCGGAGGCCCTGCGGCGCACCTCGGTCGGATTCGCGCTCAACGGGATCGCCGAGGCCGCCCTCATCGCGGCCTTCAGCCCCGAGGGCATCGCGATCGCCGAAGAACGGGTCGCGACGATCGTCGCGGAGCGGGCGCGCATCGTGCACGCCCTCGACGAGGCCGGGGTGGCGGTTCTCCCGAGCCAGTCCAACTTCCTGTTCCTCCCGGGCGATGCCGGCGGGCTCATGGCGCGCTTCGCGGAGCAGGGCGTCCTCGCCCGGCCGTTCCCCAACGCCGGCGGCGCGCGCGTCACGGTCGGCCTCCCCGCGGAGAACGACGCGGTCCTCGCCGCGCTTCTCTGAACCCCCGATCGATCTCCGGCGCGTCGCGATCGCGCGCCGGAGATCGCCGACGGACACGATCGCGCCTCCGGCGGCCCGGGTTCCGACACCGTGTCGGATCGCCCGGGAAGGACTTCGGAGCCGGGCCCGATGAGGCCCGCGCAGCGGCTTCCTACGCTGACA
>NZ_NCKN01000008.1 GCF_002257455.1 Microbacterium sp. 13-71-7 | reverse complement strand
TTTCCCCGGCGGAGGGCGTTCCGCTCGCCGTGCGCGAGACGCTCATCCGGGCTCTGGGCTCGGGCCCGCTCCGCCCGTGGGCCGCCGGGCTGGTGACGATGCGCGGCTTCTGACCGCCACGACGGGACGACCGAGGGCCGGCCGCGCAGGAAGCGCGACCGGCCCTCGGCCCGTTCTGATCCGATCAGAGGTTGATCATGTGGCCCGCGAGCCCGTGGAACGCCTCCTGCAGCGCCTCCGACAGGGTCGGGTGCGTGTGCACGTTGCGTGCGGCCTCGAGAGCGGTCAGGTCCCACTTCTGCGCGAGGGTCAGCTCGGGCAGCAGCTCGGACACGTCGGGGCCGATCAGGTGGCCGCCGATGAGCTCGAGGTGCTCGGCGTCGGCGATGAGCTTGACGAAGCCCACCGGCTCGCCCAGGCCGTTGGCCTTCCCGTTCGCGCTGAACGGGAACTTCGCGACCTTGATCTCGCGACCCTCGGCCCTGGCCTGCTCCTCGGTGAGGCCGAAGCTGGCGACCTGCGGCTGGCAGAACGTCGCGCGCGGCATCATCCGGTAGTCGCCCAGCGTCATGGTCTCCGCCTTGCCGATGGTCTCGGCGGCGACGACGGCCTGCGCCTCTGCGACGTGCGCGAGCTGCAGCTTGGCGGTGACGTCGCCGATCGCGTAGATGCCCTCGACGTTGGTGCGCATGTGGTCGTCGATGTCGATCGCGCCGCGGTCGGTGAGCGCGACGCCGGTGTTCTCCAGGCCGAAGCCGTTCACGTTCGGGGCGAAGCCGACGGACATGAGGACCTTGCCGGCCGTGATCTCGCCGGGCTGGCCGTCGCGCGTCTCGTACGTGACGTGCACGGAGGAGCCGTTGTCGGTGACGGTCTTGACCGCGGTCGAGGTGAGGATCTCGACGCCGAGCTTCTTGTACTGCTTCTGGATCTCCTTGGAGACCTCGACGTCCTCGTTGGGCAGCGCCCGGTCGAGGAACTCGATGATGGTGACCTTGACGCCGTAGTTCGTCAGCACGTAGCCGAACTCCATGCCGATCGCGCCGGCGCCGACGATGACGATCGACTCGGGGAGGTCGCGGCTGAGGATCTGCTCCTCGAAGGTGACCACGTTGTCGCTCAGCTGCACGCCCGGCAGCAGGCGGACGGTGGAGCCGGTGGCGATGATGGCGTTGTCGAAGGTGACCTCTTCGGTCGTGCCGTCGGACTTCGCCACGGAGATGGCCTTCGGCGACGTGAAGGTGCCGCGGCCGTCGTACTCGAGGACCTTGTTCTTCTTCATCAGGAAGTGGATGCCCTTGACGTGGGTGTCCGCCACCTTGCGGCTGCGGTCGAACGCCGCGCCGAAGTCGAAGTGCACGTCGCCCGAGATGCCGAAGAACTCGGCCTTGTGGTTGAAGGTGTGCGCGATCTCCGCGTTCTTCAGGAGCGACTTGGAGGGGATGCAGCCCACGTTGAGGCACACACCGCCCCAGTACTTCTCCTCGATGATGGCGGTGGAAAGGCCGAGCTGGGCGCTGCGGACGGCGGCGACGTAGCCGCCGGGGCCAGCGCCGAGGATGACGACGTCGTAGTGTGGCATGCTCCCAGCCTATCGCCCGTGCGGACGACCCCGGGCGGGCGATGCGGGGTGGATCCGGCTCCCGGGCGCCGCCTGCTTCCGATAGGCTGGAACGCCAGAGGAGGGGGAGAACAGTGACTGAGAACGACGTTCCCGAAGGCGCCGTCCGCCGCGGCGGCGAGCCCATGCACGACACCACGCAGACGTTCGGCCACGACTCCGACCTGTCGTTCGTCCCGTTCGGCGCGGAGCTGACGGAGGTCGAGCAGGCGGCGATCGCCGCGCTGCCCTCCGGTTCGGCGCTGCTGCTGGTCCGCTCCGGCGCTCTCGCCGGCGCGCGGTACCTGCTCGACACGGCGGTGACCACGGTCGGCCGCCACCCCGAGGCGGACATCTTCTTCGATGACGTGACGGTCTCCCGTCGCCACGCCGAAGTCATCCGCACCGGCACGGCTTTCGAGGTCGTCGACCAGCGTTCGCTGAACGGCACCTACGTCAACGGCGAGCGGGTCGACCGCAGCGAGCTGCGCAACGGCTACGAGGTGCGCGTCGGAAAGTTCCGGCTGAACTTCTTTGCATCGCCCGTGGATCTCGCGCAGGCGAACGCCTGATGGCGGCATCGGCCGCCGAGCGTTCCGCCCCATCCGGGCTGCTGAGCATCGGCCAGGTGCTCGCGCGCCTCACGCCGGAGTTCCCCGACGTGCGAGCCTCCAAGCTCCGCTTCCTGGAGGAGAAGGGCATCGTGAACCCGGTGCGCACCGCCTCCGGGTACCGCAAGTTCTCCGCCGCCGATCTGGAGCGGATCCGCATCGCCCTCACGCTGCAGCGCGACCAGTACCTGCCGCTCAAGGTCATCCGCGAGCACCTCGACGCGCTCGACGAATCCGGCGGAGCGCCGGAGCTGCCCGCGTCGATCGTGCAGGGGCCGCGCCGGTACCGTCGCGACGAGCTCGTCCACGCGGCCGGTGCGACGCACGCGCTGCTCGGCGATGCGGTGTCGAGCGGCATGCTGCCGGCGGCCGAGACCTACCCCGAGTCCGCGGTGTCGCTGCTGCGCGCCCTGGCGGCGCTGGACGGCCACGGGATCGGACCGCGCCACCTGCGGCCGCTGCGGCAGAGCGCCGAGCGCGACATCGCGCTGGTGCAGTCGGCGCTGTCCGCGCTGCTGCGCCGCACCGACACCCCGTCGCGCGCGCGGGCCAGCGAGATGGCGCCCGAACTCGCCGCCCGCCTCGACGAGGTGCGCTCGCTCCTGGTCAAGGACGGCATCGGCCGACTGCTGTCGTAACGAACTGATTGCGACACACCCCCGACTCGGGGCGGATGTCGTTGTCGGGGATGCCGCGCTGTTCTAGCGTGGAGTCATCGACTTTCAGGTAGTGGTTGAAGGATGCTGTTCCTTCAGGATGAGGAGGATGCGATGAGCGCCGAGGAACGGGGCGATGCACCGTCGTTCGGAGACGATCTCCTCTTCACCGACGGGCTTCCCGCGATGGACGACGAGGTCGGCTACCGCGGAGCGGTGGCGGCCCGCGCGGCCGGCATCACCTACCGCCAGCTGGACTACTGGGCGCGGACCGAACTGGTCGTCCCGACCGTCCGCGGGGCGAGCGGATCCGGATCCCAGCGCCTCTACGGCTTCCGCGACATCCTCGTGCTCAAGCTCGTCAAGGAGCTGCTGAACACGGGCATCTCGCTGCAGCAGATCCGCACCGCCGTCGATCAGCTCCGGGCCGCGGGCATCCGCGACCTCGCCGGCACCACGCTCATGAGCGACGGCGCCTCGGTCTACCTGTGCACCTCGAACGACGAGGTGATCGATCTGCTCAGCCGCGGCCAGGGCGTCTTCGGCATCGCCGTGGGCAAGGTGTTCCACGAGGTCGAGGCCACGCTCGTCGAGTTCGACGCCCTCGCGCCGGAGCCGATGGACGACCTCGCCGCACGCCGCTCCCGCCGCACAGCCTGACCGCGCGGCGCGACAACGGAAAGAGCCGGCCCCTCGGGGACCGGCTCTCGTCGTCTCAGCGCTCCTGCGAGCCGCGGAGTCCGCTCAGACGCGGGTGTCGTCGGGCAGCGCGATGCGCCCGGTGCGGATCACCCGGTCCAGCAGCGTGTCGAAGTCGGCGGCGAGCTCCTGCGCGGAGTCGCCGGGCCAGATGTGCAGCGGCTTGGCCGCGCCCTGGGCCTGCTGCAGGGAGGTGCGCTCCGGCAGCTGCGGCGAGAGCACGAGCGGCCCGAACATGTCGCGCAGCTCCTTGATGCGGAACTGGTGCTCGATGGACTGCGGACGCACGCGGTTGACCACGATGCCGAGCGGCTGCAGACGGGGGGAGAGGCCGCGGCGGATCTCCTCGATCGCGCGCAGGGCGCGGTCGGCGGCGGCCACGGAGAACAGTCCTGGTTCGGTCACGACCATGACGCGGTCGCTCGCGGCCCAGGCGGTGCGGGTGAGCGCGTTCAGCGACGGGGCGCAGTCGATCAGCACGAGGTCGTAGTCGGCCTCGACGGCGGCCAGTGCCTCCTCGAGCTTCCACACGTCGCGCACGCTCGGGTGCGGGCCGTCGAAGTTGATCGCGGACGGGCTGCCGATGAGCACGTCGATCGTTCCGGGGTGCACCTTCGCCCAGCCCGAGGACGTGATCGCCTGTCGGACCACCTTCTCCTTCGGGTTCGCCAGGACATCGGCGACGTTGAGGCGCCCGGCGACCTGGATGTCCATGCCGGTGGAGACGTCGGACTGCGGGTCGAGGTCGACCACGAGGGTCCGGACGCCGCGGGCGAACGCCGCCGAGGCGAGGCCGAGGGTCACGGTGGTCTTGCCGACACCGCCCTTGAGGGAACTGACGCTGAGTACGTGCACGGAGACCACGTTACCTTCCTCTAGGCTGAGGAAACACTCAGCCCCCCGATGCGCGTCGCTGCGCAACCAGTGTTCGAGGTGCCATGTTCCAGAAGATCCTTGTGGCCAATCGTGGAGAGATCGCGATCCGGGCCTTCAGAGCCGCGTTCGAGGTAGGGGCGAAGACCGTCGCGGTCTTCCCCTGGGAGGATCGCGGATCCATCCACCGCCAGAAGGCCGACGAGTCGTATCAGATCGGCGAGGTCGGGCATCCGGTGCGGGCCTATCTCGACGTGGAGGAGATCATCCGCGTGGCACGGGAGTGCGGCGCGGACGCGATCTACCCCGGCTACGGCTTCCTCTCCGAGAACCCGGAGCTGGCGGCGCGCGCGGCCGAGAACGGCATCGCCTTCATCGGGCCGCCGGCGCACGTGCTGGAGATGGCAGGCAACAAGGTCACGGCGAAGCAGCACGCGGTCGCCGCGGGCGTGCCGGTGCTGCGCTCCACCGACGCCTCGGACGACGTGGACGAGCTGGTCGCACAGGCCGAGGGGATCGGGTTCCCGATCTTCGTCAAGGCCGTCGCCGGCGGCGGCGGACGCGGCATGCGCCGGGTGGAGACGATCGGCGAGCTGGCGCCCGCGCTGGCCGAGGCCATGCGCGAGGCGGGGAGCGCGTTCGGCGACGCACGCGTCTTCCTCGAGCAGGCCGTGCAGCGGCCGAGGCACATCGAGGTGCAGGTGCTCGCGGACGGCACGGGTCACACCGTGCACCTGTTCGAGCGCGACTGCTCGGTGCAGCGCCGTCACCAGAAGGTGATCGAGATCGCCCCGGCGCCGAACCTCGACGACACGATCAGGAAGGCCCTGCACGGCTACGCCGTCGCCTTCGCGAAGTCCATCGGCTACGAGAACGCCGGCACGGTCGAGTTCCTCCTGGAGACGGCCGGCGAGCGCGCCGGCGAGGTCGTCTTCATCGAGATGAACCCGCGCATCCAGGTCGAGCACACCGTGACCGAGGAGGTCACCGACGTCGACCTCGTGCAGTCGCAGATCCGGATCGCGGCGGGCGAGACGCTCGCCGACCTCGGCCTGGAGCAGGACAGCATCCAGCTCCGCGGCGCCGCGCTGCAGTGCCGCATCACGACCGAGGATCCGGCGCAGGGCTTCCGTCCCGACACCGGGCGCATCACGACCTACCGCTCGCCCGGCGGCGCCGGCATCCGCCTCGACGGCGGCACCACCGCGGCCGGCTCGCAGATCAGCCCGCACTTCGACTCGATGCTCGCGAAGCTCACGTGCCGCGGACGCGACTTCCCCGCGGCTGTGGCGCGCGCCAAGCGCGCTCTCGCCGAATTCAGGATCCGCGGCGTCGCCACGAACATCCCGTTCCTGCGCGCCGTCCTGGACGACCCTGCCTTCGTCTCCGGCGACGTGTCGACCCTGTTCATCGAGGAGCGGCCGGAGCTGCTCACCAGCAACCCCTCGAGGGACCGGGCCACGCGGCTGCTGAACTGGCTCGGCGACGTCACGGTGAACAAGCCGTACGGCGAGAAGCCGCTGTCGCCCTCGCCGGGCAGCAAGCTCCCGAAGATCGACCTGAGCGCCGAGCCGCCCGCCGGAGCCCGCGAGCGGCTGCTCCGCCTCGGGCCCGCAGGCTTCGCCCGCGCGCTGCGCGAGCAGACCGCGCTGGCCGTGACCGAGACCACGTACCGCGACGCGCATCAGTCGCTGCTGGCCACGCGCGTGCGCACCAGGGACCTGGTGCGCGTGGGCCCGCACGCGGCGCGCATGACGCCGCAGCTGCTCTCGATCGAGGCGTGGGGCGGCGCGACCTACGACGTCGCGCTGCGCTTCCTCGCCGAGGACCCGTGGGAGCGGCTGGAGGCGCTGCGCGCCGTGCTGCCCAACATCCCGCTGCAGATGCTGCTGCGGGGGCGGAACACGGTCGGCTACACGCCGCGACCGGTCGAGGTGACGAACGCGTTCGTGCGTGAGGCGGCGTCGACCGGGGTGGACATCTTCCGCATCTTCGACGCGCTCAACGACGTGTCCCAGATGCGTCCCGCGATCGACGCGGTGCTGGAGACCGGCACCGCGGTCGCCGAGGTGGCGCTCTGCTACACGGGCGACCTGCTCGACCCCGCGGAGCAGCTCTACACGCTGGACTACTACCTGCGGCTCGCGGAGCAGATCGTGGACAGCGGCGCGCACATCCTCGCGATCAAGGACATGGCCGGGCTCCTGCGCCCCGCGGCCGCCGCGCGCCTCGTGTCGGCCCTGCGCGAGCGGTTCGACCTGCCGGTGCAGGTGCACACGCACGACACCGCGGGCGGGCAGCTCGCGACGCTGCTGGCCGCCAGCGCGGCGGGCGCCGACGCCGTGGACGCCGCCGCCGCGCCGATGTCCGGCACGACGAGTCAGCCCTCCCTGTCCGCCCTCGTGGCGGCTCTCGCGCACACCGAGCGCGACACCGGGCTGGATCTGCAGGCGATCGGCGACCTCGAGCCGTACTGGGAGGGCGTACGTCAGCTCTACCGTCCCTTCGAGTCGGGGCTGCCCGCGCCCACCGGGCGCGTGTACCACCACGAGATCCCGGGCGGTCAGCTGTCGAACCTGCGGCAGCAGGCGATCGCGCTGGGCCTCGCGGACGAGTTCGAGCGCATCGAGGACATGTACGCGGCGGCGGACCGGATCCTCGGCAGGATCCCCAAGGTGACGCCGTCCTCGAAGGTCGTCGGCGATCTGGCGCTCGCGCTCGTGGCCGCGGGCGCGGATCCTGCGGACTTCGAGCAGAACCCGCAGAACTACGACATCCCCGATTCGGTGGTCGGCTTCATGGCCGGCGAGCTGGGCGACCTGCCCGGCGGATGGCCGGAGCCGTTCCGCACGAAGGTGCTGGCGGGGCGCCAGGTGTCGATCGACGTGCAGCCGATCTCCGCGGACGAACAGCGCGCGCTGGACGGCGAGAGCCTGGAACGCCGGCAGACGCTGAACCGCCTGCTGTTCCCCGGTCCCGCCGCCGAGTTCGAGCGCAACCGCGCCGCGTTCGGCGATCTGTCCGCCCTCGGCACGCCGGACTACCTCTACGGCCTCGTGCCGGGCGAGGAGCACGTCGCGGAGATCGATCCTGGCGTGCAGCTCTACGTCGGGCTCGAGGCGATCGGCGAGGCGGACGAGAAGGGCATCCGCACCGTCATGACCACGCTGAACGGCCAGCTCCGTCCCGTGTTCGTGCGGGACCGCTCCCTCAAGGTCGACGTGCGCGAGGTGGAGAAGGCCGACACGTCGAAGCCGGGGCAGGTGGCGGCGCCGTTCTCCGGCGTGGTGACCATGAAGGCCGGGGCCGGCGACGCCGTGCGCGCCGGCGAGCCGATCGCTTCGATCGAGGCGATGAAGATGGAGGCGGCGATCACCGCACCCGTCGACGGCGTCGTGGAGCGCGTGGCGATCGGCGCCACGCAGCAGGTCGACGCCGGCGATCTCCTGGTCGTGATCCGCCCGTCCCACACGGACTGAGCACAGCGGAGAGGGGCGGAGGGAGGCCTGCGCAGGGCCCCCTCCGCCCCGGCACGCCGCGTCGGGACGCGGCGATGTGCACTAACCTTGTGCGTTGTGATGCGCGCCGACAGGGCGTATCACGGGGGAGAAGCATCATGAGCACAGAACGCAGGAATACACAGAGCGAGGATCCCGAGGAAGCCCTCGGAATCCTCGACAGCACCGGTGCCATCGGCACCGTCGGCATCGGGCTGCTCGGCGACGCCACCGCACAGGTGCCGGTCGCTCTGCCCGTCGCGGACGACGACGATCTCGTCGACGACGACGTCACCGACGGGGAGGCCTTCGCCGACCTCGTCCTCGACGCCGACCCCGCCGCTCTCGTCCGCGAGGACGACGGCATCGGACGCATCCATCTGGGGGAGGGATTCTCGGACATCGTGATCGAGATCCCGGCGGCGGCCGCCGAGGACGTCGTGGTGGCCGAGCTCGTCGACGACGGCGCCGGCGACCCGGCGCAGGAGAGCGCGGCGGCTTCCGATGAGCCGCTCGCGTCCGATGACGCACCCGTCGATGAGGACGCGCCCGATGACGAGGCGCCCGAGGCTGCCGATGACGAGGTGCCTGACGACGAGGTGCCCGAGGCTCCGGCTGACGAGGCGCCCGCGGACGAGGATCCGGTGGACGAGGAGCCGGCCGACGAGGTCGTTCCGGCCCCGTCCGACGACACGTCCGAGGACGCCCAGGACCCGGTGGAGGATCCGATCGTCGACGCCGCGCCAGAAGACCTCGACGAGGCGCAGGACTCTGCTCCGTCCGAGGACGGCGAGGACGCGGACGATCCCGCGGAGGCCGCAGGAGAGCCGCTCGCTGCCGCCGCGGCCGATGAGCCCTCTCCCGGGTTCGACGATGCGGCGCCCTCCCTCGCGCCCGTCGACGCCGTCGCCTCGTCCCGCCCCATGTCGGCCGTGCGAGAGCCCGAGCGTTCCGCGCCGCCCGTCCCATCCGTCGCCGCGTCGATCGTGCTCCGCGCCGTCGACGTGGCGGAGCCCGCGCGGGTGCGAGGGCTCCAGACGACCACCGCGACCTCCGCCGCGGCCGAGGAGGAGAGCATGACCGCCGATCACTCCCGCACGCCCGAGCCCGACCTCGCGTCGCGCCGGCTGGACCAGCTCGGCGACCGGGAGCGGGAGAGCGCCGACCTGCTCACCGCGGACCGGCTGCTGGACGCGAGCCGGCTCGTCGGCCCCGAGCCCGAGGGGCTCTGGAGTCATCTGCTCTACACCGTCTCCGGGCGGCGCATCAACCTCGGCGACGGCAAGCGCGCGCAGGAGCGCAAGGCGCTGAGCGCGCGCATCGCCGCACCGCTCCCGGGAACGGCCCGCTTCGTCCCCGTGCTGAGCCGCAAGGGCGGCGTCGGCAAGACGACGGTGACGGCGCTGCTCGGGATGGCGCTCGCCGACTCGCGCGAGGACAGGGTCATCGCGGTCGACGCGAACCCCGACCGCGGAACCCTCGCGGACCGCATCGCGCGCACCAACAGCAAGACGGTGCGCGATCTGGTGCGGATCCACGACCAGGTCACCGGGTATCACGACATCTCCGCCGTCGTCTCGCGCGATGCTACCCGTCTCGACGTACTGGCCTCGGATGCGGATCCGAGGGTCTCCGAGGCGTTCAGCGACGAGGACTACGACCAGGTCGCCTCGGTCGCCGCGCACTACTACTCGCTCGTGCTCACCGATACGGGCACCGGCATCGTGCACTCGGTGATGGGTGCGACCCTGGACCGAGCGGACACGATCGTGATCGTCGCGGGCCTCAGCGTCGACGAGGCGCGGCTCGCGTCCGAGACGCTCACGTGGCTGGAGACCAACGGGTACGCCGACAAGGTGCGCGAAGCGGTCGTGGTGCTCAACCAGTCGACTCCCGGCTCGCCCATGGTGCGCCTGGGTGAGCTGGAGGCGCACTTCCGCACGCGCGTCGCGCATGTTCTGCGGATCCCGTACGACGCCCGGATCGCGGCGGGCAGCGCCATCACGTTCGCCGCCCTGCAGCCGGAGACCCGTCAGGCCGCGCGCGAGCTGGCTGCGATCGTGGTCGAGGGACTGAGGGAGCAGGCGGCCTGATGGCGGTCCGTGAGATCCGGCTCTTCGGAGACCCCGTGCTGCGCACCGCGTGCGCCGAGATCGACACGATCGACGACGGCGTCCGCGCGCTCGTCGCCGACCTCGTCGACACGGTCGAGCTCCCCGGCCGCGCCGGGGTCGCCGCGCCGCAGATCGGCGTGGCGCTGCGCGCCTTCAGCTACAACATCGACGGCGACATCGGCTACGTGCTGAACCCGGTGCTGGTCGAGGTGCGCGGCGAGCCCGTGCCGACCGGCGAGGGCTGCCTTTCCGTGCCCGGCCTCTGGCACGACGCGCTGCGCTACCCGTGGGCCCGCGTGGAGGGCATCGACCTCGACGGCGAGACCGTGGTGCTGGAGGGGGAGGGGCTGCTCGCCCAGGCCCTGCAGCACGAGACGGACCATCTCGACGGCAAGGTCTACCTCTCCCGGCTCGCCCCCGAGACCCGCAAGGTCGCCATGCGCGAGGTGCGCGAGAGCTCCTGGTTCTGACCGTCTCGAGGACATGAGGAAGGGCCCCGGGGAATCCCCGGGGCCCTTCCTCATGCCCGTGCGGTCAGCCCAGCGGCACCGTCGTGGTCGCGGTGCTCTCGTCGTAGATCGCGGCGACCTGCGGCGCGAAGTCCTTCATGATCACGTTGCGCTTGATCGAGAGCTTGGGCGTGAGGTGCCCGCTCGCCTCGGTCCACTCGGAGGGCAGGATCGTGAATTTGCGGATCGACTCCGCGCGCGACACCCGGGTGTTGGCGACGTCGATCGCGCGCTGCACCTCGGCGCGCACCGCGTCGTTCGTGGCGGCGTCGGCGAGCGACATGTCCGCCGGGAGTCCGTTGTTCGCCAGCCAGGACGGCAGCATCTCGGGGTCGAGCGTGACGAGCGCCGCGATGAACGGCTTCTGGTCGCCGACCACGACGACCTGGCCGACGATCGGGTTGGCGCGGATCGGATCCTCGAGCGCGGCGGGGGAGACGTTCTTGCCGCCCGCGGTGACGATGATCTCCTTCTTGCGGCCGGTGATCGTCAGGAACCCCTCGTCGTCGAACGAGCCGAGATCCCCGGTGCGGAACCAGCCGTCGTGGAACGCGGCCTCGGTCGCCTCCGGGTTGTTCCAGTACTCCTTGAAGACGTTGATGCCGCGCACCTCGATCTCGCCGTCCTCGGCGAGGCGGATGCCGACCCCGGGCAGCGCGGGCCCTACCGTGCCGATCTTCGACTTGTCCGCCAGGTTCACCGTGGCGGGCGCCGTGGTCTCGGTGAGGCCGTAGCCCTCCAGGATGACGACGCCGAGGCTGTGGAAGAAGTGGCCGAGGCGGGCGCCGAGCGGCGCGGATCCGGAGATCGCGTACTGGATGTTGCCGCCCATCGCCTCGCGCAGCTTCGCGTAGACGAGCCTGTCGAAGAGGGCGAACTTGATCTTCATGCCGAGCGGGATCTTCGCGCCCTCCTCGACGAGACGGGAGTGCTCGATCGCCGTCGCCGCGGCGGCCCGGAAGATCTTGCCCTTGCCGCCGGCCTCGGCCTTCTGCTCGGCCGAGTTGTAGACCTTCTCGAACACGCGCGGCACGGCCAGGAGGAAGGTGGGCTTGAAGGATCCGAGCGCCGGGAGGAGCTGCTTGGTGTCGGGCTGGTGCCCCGTGCGCACGCCGGCGTGGATGTCGAGGATCGAGATGAACCGCGCGAACACGTGCGCGGTCGTGATGAACAGCACGGTCGAGGCGCCCTGGATGGAGACCACGTCGTCGAGCGACTTCGCCGCGTTGCGGGCGAGCTCGACGAAGTTGCTGTGGGTCAGTACGCAGCCCTTGGGGCGGCCGGTCGAACCGGACGTGTAGATCAGCGTGGCGATGTCTGCGGCGTTCGCGAGGACGCGACGGCGCTCGATCTCCTCGTCCGGCACTTCGGCGCCCTGCGCCGTGAGCTGGGCGATCGCGCCGAGGTGCATCTGCCACACGTCGCGGACGAGCGGGAGGTCGCCGCGCACCTCGTCGAAACGGGTGAAGTGCTCGGGGGACTCGACCATGAGGGAGATCGCCCCGGAGTCCTCCATGATCCACTGGATCTGCGAGGGCGAGCTGGTCTCGTAGATCGGCACCATGACCGCACCGGCGTAGAACAGCGCGAAGTCGACCAGGGTCCATTCGTACGTCGTGCGCGCCAGGAAGCCGACCTTCTCGCCGGGCTGGATCCCTGCGGCGACGAATCCCTTCGCGAGCGCGATCACCGCGGTGCGGAAGTCCGCGGCCGTGATGTCGCGCCATCCGGCGCCCTCCGGCACGGAGAACAGCGCGAGATTCGGGGTCTTCTGCACCCGCTGCTCGAGGAGGTCGGTGATGTTGTCCTCGGGGGCGGCTTTCACGATCGCGGGGACTTCGAACTGGACCACGGCAACTCCTTCGGGGCCGGACGCGTACATGCTTCCCAGGAGTCTATGCCATGTGGCGTCTGGGGAGAGGGCATCCGGCGTGAGATTCAGTCGCACGATCTGTGAAACTGCGTCGCAAGCCTCGACGCGACTCTCGTCCTGGTCCCGACGGCGGGATAGACTGCGGGCGATGATCTACTGGTTCATGAAGTACATCGCCATCGGGCCGCTGGTGAAGGCGATCTTCCGCCCGTGGGTCGTGGGCCGTCAGCATGTGCCCGTCACGGGGGCCGCGATCATGGCGAGCAACCATCTGTCCTTCTCGGACTCGATCTTCCTGCCGCTCATGCTGGACCGGAAGATGTCCTTCCTCGCCAAGAGCGACTACTTCACAGGCAGGGGCCTCAAGGGCTGGGCCACCCGCATGTTCATGAAGGGCACGGGTCAGCTCCCCATCGACCGCTCGGGCGGCAAGGCCTCGGAGGCCTCGCTCAACACGGGCCTCGGCGTGCTCGGACGCGGCGACCTGCTCGGCATCTACCCCGAGGGCACGCGCAGCCCCGACGGCAAGCTCTACCGCGGCCGTACGGGCATCGCCCGGATGGCGCTGGAGGCGAAGGTCCCGGTCATCCCGGTGGTGATGGTCGACACCGACGTCGCGATGCCGACGGGGCAGCGCATTCCGAACATCATGCGGGTGGGAATGGTGATCGGCGAACCCCTCGACTTCTCCCGCTACGCGGGCATGGAGAACGACCGCTACATCCTGCGCTCCGTGACCGATGAGATCATGGTCGCGCTGCAGCGGCTGGGGGAGCAGCACTACGAGGACGTCTACGCCTCCACGGTCAAGGAGCGCCTGGCCTCGCAGGCTTCCTAGGGCACCAGGCGGTCGAGGCTTCATAGAGCGATCCGACCCCTTTCCGGCACCCTAGGATGGGGGGATGCCTCAGCCTCTCGATCTCGACTCGTGGCGCGCCCTCCCGATCAAGCAGCAGCCGCAGTGGCCCGACGCCGAGCGCGTCGCCGAGGTCTCCTCGCAGATCGCCGCGCTGCCTCCGCTGGTGTTCGCCGGTGAGGTGGACAACCTCCGCGAGCGCCTCGCCCGCGCCGCCTCCGGACAGGCGTTCCTGCTCCAGGGCGGCGACTGCGCCGAGACCTTCGCCGGCGCCACCGCCGACCAGATCCGCAACCGCATCAAGACGGTCCTGCAGATGGCGGTCGTGCTCACCTATGGCGCGTCGATGCCGGTGGTGAAGATGGGGCGCATGGCGGGGCAGTTCGCCAAGCCGCGCTCGAGCGACACCGAGACCCGCGGCGACGTCACGCTCCCCGCGTACCGCGGCGACATCGTCAACGGTTACGACTTCACCGAGGGCTCCCGCGAGGCGAACCCGTCGCGGCTGCTCCAGGGCTACCACACGGCCGCCTCGACGCTGAACCTCATCCGCGCCTTCACCCAGGGCGGCTTCGCGGATCTCCGCGAGGTGCACTCCTGGAACAAGGGCTTCGCGCAGAACCCGGCGAACCAGCGCTACGAGCGCATGGCCGCGGAGATCGACCGCGCGATCAAGTTCATGGAGGCCGCCGGCGCCGACTTCGACGAGCTCAAGCGCGTCGAGTTCTTCACCGGGCACGAGGGCCTGCTGATGGACTACGAGCGTCCGATGACCCGCATCGACTCGCGCACGCTCACGCCGTACAACACGGCCGCGCACTTCCTCTGGATCGGCGAGCGCACCCGTGAGCTCGACGGCGCGCACGTCGACTACTTCTCGAAGATCCGCAACCCGATCGGCGTGAAGCTCGGCCCCACCACGACGACCGACACGGCGCTCGCGCTCATCGACAAGCTCGACCCGAACCGCGAGCCGGGCCGGCTCACGTTCATCACGCGCATGGGTGCGGGCAAGATCCGCGACGCGCTGCCGCCGCTGCTGGAGGCCGTGAAGGACTCCGGGGCGCAGCCGCTGTGGGTCACCGACCCCATGCACGGCAACGGCATCACCACGCCGACCGGCTACAAGACCCGTCGCTTCGACGACGTGGTCGACGAGGTGCGCGGCTTCTTCGAGGCGCACCGCGCCGTCGGCACCTTCCCCGGCGGCATCCACGTGGAGCTCACGGGCGACGACGTCACCGAGTGCCTGGGTGGATCCGAGCAGATCGACGAGGAGGGGCTGGCGACGCGCTACGAGTCGCTGTGCGACCCGCGCCTCAACCACATGCAGTCGCTCGAGCTCGCGTTCCTCGTCGCCGAGGAGCTCGAGAAGCGCTGAGCCGGAGTCGAGGCCCGGTACCGCAGAGCGGTGCCGGGCCTTCGTCGCATCAGGGGGCGGGCTGCGCACCGCCCTGCGGACGCTCGGCTCAGCCGGAGACCTTGACCCGGATCGTCGAGTTCTTCTCCACGCTGTCGCCGGCCTTGGGATCCGTCCCGGTCACCTGGAACAGGCTCCATGCGATCTGCGGCACGCTGGTCTGCGGGTTCAGGCCCGCGTTCGTGAGGGTCTGCATGGCCTCGGCGAGGTTCTTGCCGACGACGTCGGGCACGGTGACCGGTTCCGGCCCCTTGGACACGTTCAGCACGATCGTGTCGCCGGGCCGCCAGTTGCCGCCGCCCTCGCGATCGCCGATGCTGATCACGCGGCCCTTCGGCACGTCATCGCTGTAGGAGGCGGACGAACTCGAGTCCGCGCCCAGCCCCACCGTCTTGAGCTTGCTCGTCGCGTCGTCCACGGTCAGACCGATGACGTCCGGCACCGGCCCCAGCGACACGAGGAGGCGGATCTGGTCGCCCTCGTAGACGCTGCAGCCCCCGCCGCACTCGTAGCCGTCGCCTCCCGCGCGCGGCGTGACCTCGGCATTGATCACGAGTCCGCTGTCCGCGCCGGAGAAGAGCGACACGGAGTCCTGCAGGGTCAGGTGGAAATCCACGAGCGCCTGCTTCGCCTGCTGCTCGGTCATGCCGTCGAGCTTGGGCAGGTCGTGCTTGGCGGGGCCCGCCGAGATCAGCACCGTGACCTTCGCCTTCTTGTCCAGGCGGGTGCCTGAGCCGGGATCCGTGCGGATCGCCTGGCCCAGCGGCACCTTGAGGGAGAACTCGCTGCCCTGCACGGGCGTGAGCCCCTCCTTCGTGATCGTGGCCGCGGCGACCTCCCAGGTCTTGCCCGCGACGTCCGGCACGGAGAGCTTGGAGCCGGGACCGGATCCGAACCACCAGCCCGTTCCGCCGGCCAGGACGGCCAGCAGCAGCACGAGCACGAGCAGCAGCGCCCCGCGGGAGCGGCGGTGCGCGGTGCGGCGGCGCAGCAGCGTCGCGTTGTCGAGCGGGGCGTCCGCCGCCGGCGCCGGCGCGGTCGCGGTGGGGATGCCCGGCAGCACGAGGGTCTGATCCCCGGTGTCGCGCATGGGCACGACCGTGGTCTTCGCCGTGGTGGGGGTGGGCGTGACGCCCAGCTCGCGCTCGATCACGCGCAGCCGCTCGAGCATCTCCTGCGCGTCGTCCGGGCGCTCATCCGGCGACTTCTCGGTCGCCCACAGCACGAGTTCGTCGAGCTGCTCCGGCACGCCGGGATTGCGCACGCTCGGTCGCGGGACGGAGTCGGTGGCGTGCTGGAACGCGATCTGCATGGGCTGCTCGCCCTTGTACGGCTGCTCGCCGACGAGCATCTCGTAGAGCATGATGCCGAGCGCGTAGATGTCGCTGCGGGCGTCCGCGGTGCCGCGGGTGACGAGCTCGGGCGCGAGATAGGCGATCGTGCCCATCAGCTGGGCGCCCGAGGCGGTGTTCGCCGTGGTCGCGCGGGCCAGGCCGAAGTCGCCGATCTTGATCCGGCCGTCCTCGGCCAGCAGCACGTTCTCCGGCTTGACGTCGCGGTGCACGATGCCGGCGCGGTGCGCGGCCGCGAGGCCGGACAGCACCGCGTCCATGATCGTGATGGTCTGCGGCACGGTGAGGCGGCGCTGCTCGCGCATGAGCTCGCGCAGCGTGATGCCGGGCAGGTACTCCATGACGAGGTAGGCGAGCTCGCCATCCTGGCCCTGGTCGAAGACGTTGACGACGTGCGGATCGGCGAGGCGGGCGGCCGCGCGGGCCTCCTGGATGAAGCGGCTCTGGAACACCGAGTCGTCGCTGAGGTGCCCGTGCATGACCTTCAGCGCGATGCGGCGCTCGAGGCGCAGATCCGTGGCGACGTACACGGTCGCCATGCCGCCACGGGCGATCCGCGCACGGACGCGATAGCGACCGTCGACGAGCCGCCCGATGAGGGGGTCGGCTTGTTGGCTGGTCGTCACGGCAAGAGTCTATGGAGAACTCGCTGAGAGCCCCGGGAACGGCTCGCGTGCGAGCGCTTTTCCGTTCTCGCGGAGCGGGTCCGGCGGGCGCTCAGCCGAGTGCCGCGAGCCAGCCGTCCGCCTGCGGCTCCCACAGGCCGTAGCGGGCGGGGAAGGCGGAGATCTGCACGTCCTGCGCGGCCTCGCTGAAGCCGAGGCCCTCCCAGCCTGGGATGTCGAGCAGGCCGTTGGTGTGCGGCGTGCCCACGTAGAAGGCCCTGATCGCGTAGTCCGCGTCCGCGATCTGCTCCGGCGTTCCCCAGCCGGTGCTCGGGCGCTGCTGGAACAGGCCGATCGAGTCGCGATCCCCGGAGGGGGCGTTCACGAGGCCGGATTCGACCATCGCGGTGGCCAGGGCGATCGCGATGCCGCGGTCGCTCACGCCCAGCTCCCGGCCGACGCGGATGATGTGCTGCGCGTTGGCGGTCTGCACGTCGTCCAGCACCACCTGCGGGGCGGTGTAGGTGTCCGGGGCGGGCTGGGGCGCGACGTCGACCGCCGCCGGCGCGGGCGCCGGGGCCGGCGCGGAGAACCGGAGCGTCTGGCCCGGGTAGATGATCGAGTCGGGGGAGAGGGCGTTCGCGGCGTAGAGCTCCGCGAGCGTGATCCCGTGCGCGTGCGCGATCGACCAGAGCGTGTCGCCGGCGACCACGTCGTAGCCGGCGGCGTCGGCCGCGGGGGCCGCTGCCTCCGCCGGCGCGGGGGCGGAGGCGGAGTCGGAGGCAGAGGCGGTCTCGGCGGATCCGCCGAGGGCGAGCACCTGGCCCGGGTAGATGATCGAGTCGGATCCGAGTCCGTTCGCGGCGTACAGCGCGGCGACGCTGGTTCCGTGGGCGCGCGCGATGTCCCAGAGCGTGTCGCCGTCCTGCACGGTGTAGTGCGTCGGCGGTGCGAGCTCGGTCGGAACGCTCCGCGCCGACAGTGCGGCGGCGACGGCGCCGGTCGGGAGCGCGGTCAGCGGTGCGCGCGCGGGGGTGTGCGCCTGCGCGGGCGTCGCCACGAGCGCGGTCGCGACCGTCGTCAGCAGCACGGTCGGCACCGCGAGGCAGAGTGCGCGGCGCGGACTCGTTGTGGTCGTCATGGATCCCCCGATTCTGACGTCTGATCCCGAGCGCGTCCTCGCGCGTCGGCCCTACGACGCTGTCACGGATGTGTATTCAAGTCAACTGAAGTGATGAATGTGAAAGATGTGATCAGGGGTGGAAATGCGGCCGGTGATCACCGGTCGGCCCAGGGGATGAGAACATTGCTGGGTGTCTGAAACGGAAACGACGGCCCCGACGGCCGAATGGCTGACCCTCCCCGAGCTCGTCGAGATCCTGGGGGAGTCGCTCGGACGCGTGCGCCGGCTGTTCGATGAGCAGTACCTCATCGGGTCGCGCCGCAACGGACCGCTCGCCGTCCCCGCGGTCTTCCTCAAGGACGACCAGCCGCTCGCATCCCTGCGCGGCACGATCATCGTGCTCAAGGACGCCGGGTTCAGCGACGACGAGGCCATCGACTGGCTGCTCGCGGAGGAGGAGTCGATGGGCCGTGCGCCGATCGACGCCCTGCGCGCGGGTCACAAGAGCGAGGTGCGCCGGATCGCCCGGGCCCTGGCCTGATCCCGGCTCGGGCCCTGGCCCGATCCGCCTCAGGCCGTGCGCTGGGTCGCGTCTCGCGCGAGCCCGCGCAGCAGGTCGAGCGCCCCGGCGTCCAGCGGGGCGCCCTGCAACGCCGCCTCGCCCGCCTCGGCGTACTCCGTGATGAGCTGCTCCATCCGCGTCAGCGCCCCCGATTCGACGATGATCTCCTGGAGGCTCGCGATCTGATCCGCCGTGAGGTGCGGGTCGCCGAGCAGCTCGTCGACGATCCGCCGCCCCTGCGGAGCCAGCGCCTGGCGCGTCCAGGCGATGAGCAGGGTGCGCTTGCCCTCGCGCAGATCGTCGCCCGCCGGCTTGCCCGTGACCTTCTCGTCGCCGAACACGCCGAGCACGTCGTCGCGCAACTGGAACGCCATCCCGAGCGGGTGGCCGAATGCGCGCAGCGCCGTCTGCTGGGCTCCGTCGGCTCCGGCGATCGCCGCACCGATCAGCAGCGGCTGCTCGACGCTGTACCGCGCGGCCTTGAGCGAGACGACGCGCAGGGCGCGTTCCGCATGGCCGTCATCGGCGTTCACGCTCCACGCCGATTCCTCGGCGATGTCCAGGAACTGGCCGATCGTGACGTCTCGGCGCATCCTGGCGTACTCCGCCCGGACGGCGTCGGCATGCGGACTCGCCGCGATGCCCGCCTCCAGCAGGTCGTCGCTCCAGGCGACCAGCAGGTCGCCGAGCAGCACGGCCGCGGCGCGGCCGAAGTCCACGGCGCTCCCGCTCCAGCCCTGGCCGACGTGCGCCGCCTCGAGGGCGCGATGCGCGGAGGGCCGGCCTCGACGGGTGTCGGAATTGTCGATCAGGTCGTCGTGCACGAGGGCTGCGGACTGGAACACCTCGAGCGCGGCGCACGCGTCCCAGAGGGCGGTCGGCTCGACGTCGATCTCGTCGATCCCCGCGACCGAGGCCCAACCCGCGTGGCAGAACCGGGCGCGCAGCCGCTTGCCTCCGCGGAGGGTCGCCTCGGCGGATGAGACGAAGGCGGAGGCATCGGGTCCGTACGTCGCGGTCTCCTCGCGCATTCGGGCGACGAAGGCGTCGAGACGGGCGGAGACCTGGTCGATCACAGCGGAGGAGGATGCCACCGGATCAGCCTACCCAGCACCGTCAGGACCGGGTCGGGAGCGCGTACTGCCAGGTGATGCCCAACTCCCAGGCGAATCCCTACCCTGGTGCATCCCGGCGCGCGTAGACTGTGGGGAAGATCACCCGAGGGGGACGAAATGCCACTCTCCGAACAGGAGCAGCGTCTGCTCGACGAGATGGAACGCCATCTCATGCAGAACGACGCCGACGTCGTTTCCGCGCACGCGGGAGACCGCGCGCTCAGCTATCGCAATCTCATCTACGGAGCCGTGCTGCTGCTGGCCGGCGTCGGCGGCCTGATCGTGGGCGTCGTGGTCGGCAACATCGGCGGGATCATCATCGGCGTCGTCGCGTTCGCGGCCATGCTGGGCGGCCTCATGCTGGCCCTGACCCCGGTGCACCAGAGCGGCGGTCGCGATGGCGGATCCGCCACGAAGGCGAAAGAGCCCTCCCCGTCGTTCATGGATCGGATGAACGATCGGTGGGATCGCCGCCACGAGGATCGCTGACCTCCTCGCTCAGACTTCCTGAGGGCCCGGACGCTGCCGCGTCCGGGCCCTCCGTCGTTCCGCCGACCCGCCCGCCCCCGGGATCCTCCCTTTCGCCCCACCGAACCCTCCACTTCACTCCACCGGCCCCTGTCCCGCGTGATTCCGCGGAACAGGGGCCTTCGTGGTCCTCGGTCCTGTGCCCTCCCGGACACGAATAGGTATCAAAATGGAGGGATGTGGAGTAAAGTGGAGGAAACGGCGGCGAAAGGGGGATAGGCGCATGTTGCTCGGCACGCATTCCCCCAAGCTCGACGACAAGGGCCGCGTCATCCTCCCCGCCAAGTTCCGCGAGGATCTGGCCGGCGGCATCGTCGTCACCCGTGGTCAGGACCGCTGCCTCTACGTGTTCAGCACCGCCGAGTTCGAGAGCGTGCACGAGCGCATCCGTCAGGCGCCGCTCGCGAACAAGGAGGCACGGGCATTCCTGCGCATGTTCCTCTCCGGGGCGAGCGCCGAGATGCCGGACAGCCAGAACCGCATCACCATCCCCGCCCACCTGCGCTCGTACGCCGGACTGGGCAAGGAACTCATCGTCACCGGTGTCGGCGCGCACGCCGAGATCTGGGACGCGGCGGCGTGGAACGCGTACGCCGAAGGACACGAAGACGCCTTCGCCGAACTCGAGGAGGAGGTGATCCCCGGCCTGTTCTGAACGGGCCCCTGGCTGTGACTCCCAGCCGCTCCCGCCCCGGCGCACCTTCCCCGGTGCCGGGTCGAGCGGATGGGGATCAGGGTCAGGGACCGCTCTGGAGAGAACGACGAGCCGAAGGAACCATGGACATCCGCCGCATTCACACCCCCGTCATGCTCGAGCGCTGCGTCGAGCTGCTGGCTCCCGCCCTGCAGCACGACGGCGCGATCCTCGTCGATGCCACGCTCGGCATGGGAGGGCACTCCGAGGCCTTCCTCGAGCGTCTGCCCCACATCCGTCTGGTCGGTCTCGACCGCGACACCGACGCCCTGCGGATCGCGGGGGAGCGACTGGCGCGCTTCGGCGACCGCGTGACGCTCGTGCACACCGTGTATGACGCGATCGGCACCCACGCCGAGGGCGCGTCAGGGATCCTGTTCGACCTCGGCGTCTCCTCGCTGCAGCTGGACGAGGCGGAGCGCGGCTTCGCGTACGCCAAGGATGCGCCGCTGGACATGCGGATGGATCAGTCGAGCGGCGTCACCGCCGCCGAGGTGCTCGCCACCTACAGCGAGGGGCAGCTGCGCCGCATCTTCGAGCGCTACGGCGAGGAGAAGCTCGCCGGACGCTACGCCCGAGCCATCGTGCAGGCCCGTCAGACCGCGCCGCTGGAGCGGTCCGGACGCCTGGTCGAGGTGCTGCAGGCCGCGACCCCCGCCGCGGTGGCGCGCGCGGGGCACCCCGCCAAGAGGGTGTTCCAGGCCCTGCGGATCGAGGTGAACCGCGAGCTCAACGTGCTCGCCGACGCCATCCCCGCCGCGATGGACGCCCTCGTGCTGGGCGGGCGCATCGTCGTCATGTCGTACCAGTCCCTGGAGGACCGGCTCGTCAAGCAGGCGTTCGCCGCGGCCTCCGCCTCGACGGCGCCCGCGGGCCTGCCGGTCGAGCTGCCGGAGCACGCGCCGCGGTTCAAGACGCTGACCAAGGGCGCAGAGCTCGCGGACGAGGAGGAGCGCGCGGCCAATCCGCGAGCCATCCCGGTGCGCCTGCGCGCCGCAGAACGTGTGAGAGACGACCAGAGGAGCGCCGCGCGATGAGCCTGGCCGAGAACGCCCTGCTGCAACCGGAGTTCGACGAGCCGGAGCGCTCCCGCCACCTCCGTGCGGTCGAGCGCCCCGCGCGCCGCCGCCGCCCGCGGATGGCGTACGCCATCGTCGCCCTCGCCGGGGCCGCGCTCATCGCCGGAGCCCAGATCGCGCTCACGATCGCGACGACCCAGGATTCGTTCGAGGTCGCGAAGCTGAGCCAGCAGAACAAGCAGCTGACCTGGCAGGCCCAGGCCGCGGCCCAGGACCTCGACGGGATCAGCTCTCCGCAGTCCCTCGCCGCGGCCGCCAGCAAGCTCGGCCTCGTGGTCGGCGGCAGCGCGAACTATCTGCGGCTCAGCGACGGCAGTGTGATCGGCGCCGCAGGGCCCGCCGCCTGGGCCTCCACCGTCAACCCGACGGGGGCCAACGCCGTTCCGAACGCCCTGGTCCGCGACACGCCGCCACCCGCCGAGAGCAACCCGGGGGGAGCGGGCGTACAACCGAAGACACAGGAGACGCCGCCGGTGCAGCCGGCCGCGCCGCCGGCGGCCGAGGGACTGCCGACGCCGACCATCCGCTGACCACGGACCGCACGCACCAGCCCGAGACGATGACAGACCGCGAGCCCCGGACGGAGATCCGATGACACCCCGAGCCAGCCGGACCCCGCGCCGGCGGACCGTTCTCGCCCTCGGCATGATCCTCGCGGTCATGTGCGGCTTCCTCGTGCGACTCGTCGACATCCAGGTGGTCAGCGCGTCCGCGAACGTCAAGCAGTCCATCGAGACGGGCGACCTCGGCACGACGAGGTCCATCGACGGAGCGCGCGGCACGATCAAGGACTCGAACGGCACGGTGCTCGCGGAGAGCCAGCTGGTGTACGACCTGCAGATGGATCCGAAGGCGATGCACGGCCTCGAGACCGCGAAGACCCGTCCGAAGCTGCCCTGGACGAAGGCGGCGGACGAGATCGCCGCGATCACGGGGCTGACCGGTGACGAGGTGCGCAAGATCGCGTCCGACGCCCTGGCCGCCAACCCGGACTCGCAGTACGCGCCGATCAAGAAGGGGCTGAGCACCGACCAGTTCCTGAAGATCCGCGCGCTCGGCCTCGACTATCTCGCCGCCCTCCCTCGTTCGGTCCGGGTCTATCCGAACGGCGCCGTCGCGGGGAACCTGCTCGGCTTCATCTCGGGCGACGGAGAGCTCACGGGCCTCGAGCAGACGCAGAACAAGTGCCTGAGCGCGACCAAGGGTCAGGAGTCCTACCTCACCGGCCGGGACGGGGTGATCATCCCCGGCAGCCAGCAGGAGAAGCCCGCGATCGACGGCGGCACCGTGAAGCTCACCATCAACACGGAGCTGCAGTGGTACCTGCAGCAGATGATCTCCGAGGAGGTCAAGGCGCAGGGGGCGAAGGCCGGCACGGTCACCGTCGTCGAGGTGGGCACGGGCAAGATCCGCGCCGCGGCCGAGTACCCGACCGTCGACCCCAACGACCCCGGTGCCGCGAACCCCGAGGACCGCGGATCGCGCATCTTCTCGACGAGCTTCGAGCCCGGATCCACGTTCAAGGCGATCACCGCCGCCTCCGTCATGGAGTACGCGAACGCCGACGCCTCGACCTCGATCACGGGAGCGTCCAGCCACGAGGAGTTCCCGAACGGCGCGGTGATCAACGACGCCTTCGAGCACCCGGCCTACGACTACACGCTCGCGGGCGCGCTCATCGACTCGTCGAACGTCGCCCTGTCGAAGTTCGGCGACATGGTGACCGATCAGCAGCGCTACGACGAGCTGGTGAAGTTCGGGGTCGGCAGCAAGACCGCCATCGACTTCCCCGGCGAGGCCTCGGGCGTCATCCACCCGGTCAAGGACTGGGACTTCCAGTCGCACTACACGACCACGTTCGGCCAGTACTACACGGTCACCGCCCCGCAGGTCGCGAGCGCCTACCAGGCCATCGCGAACGGCGGCGTGAAGATCCCGCTGTCGCTCGTCGAGTCCTGCACGGATGGCACGGGCAAGGTCACCGACGCCCCGGCGCCCAAGCCGCAGCGCGTGTTCGACGCGACCAAGGACGCCGAGCTCAGCCGGATGATCGAGAACGTGGCGGAGCAGGGCAGCGTCTCCGACCTGATCAAGGTCCCCGGATACCGGATCGCGGCCAAGACCGGAACCGCGCAGAAGCCGGACCCGCAGACGGGCGCCTACAAGGAGGGCATCTACTTCACCAGCATGGTGGGATACGCCCCCGCCGATCACCCCGAGTACGTCGTCGTGGTCACCCTCGACGAGCCCACTAGGGTAACCTCGTCTGCGGCCACCGCGCCCGCCTTCCAGAAGGCCATGACGCAGGTGCTGAAGACCTATCGCGTGCAGCCGTCCACCACACCCATGGAACCGCTGCTGCCCAAGTACAAGTGATGGCCGCCGTCGCCCGAGAACGGCGATATCGCCCACGGAGGATCCCATCCCCATGATCGCTCTGTCCCTCGCGGAGATCGCCGAGATCGTCGGCGGCGACCTGCGCCCCGCCGCAGGTCACGATCCCGCATCGATCGTGTCCGGAGTCGTCGACACCGACTCCCGGCAGATGACCCAGGGCGGCGTCTTCGTCGCCAAGCCCGGTGAGACCACCGACGGGCACCGCTTCGTCGGCGCCGCGATCGAGAACGGCGCCGTGCTGGCGCTCGTCGAGCGCCCCGTGGAGGAGGCGCTCTCGCAGATCGTGGTGCCGGACGTCGTCGACGCCATCGCGGAGCTCGCGCGCGCCGTGGTCGCCCGCGTCCGCGCGGCCGGCGACCTGCGGATCGTCGGGATCACGGGATCCAACGGCAAGACGACCACCAAGAACTTCCTCGCCCGGATCCTCCAGGACGAGGGTGAGACGATCGCGCCGATCGCGTCGTACAACAACGAGGTCGGCGCTCCGCTCACGATGCTGCGGATCACCGACACCACCCGTTTCCTGGTGTGCGAGTTCGGCGCGAGCGCGCCGGGCGAGATCGCGCGCCTCGCGGGACTCGTGCACCCGGACGTCGTGATCGAGCTCATGGTCGGGCTCGCGCACGCCGGCGGCTTCGGAGGCATCGAGGAGACGGCTCGTGCCAAGGCAGAGCTCGTCGCGGCCGCGACCGCCGGCGGGACCGCGGTGCTGAACCTCGACGACCCGCGCGTCGCGGGCATGGCGCCCCTGGCCGAGGAGCGGGGACTGCGCATCGTCGGCTTCGGCCAGGGGCCCGCCGCCGCGGTGCGCGCGGCCCGCATCGACGTCACCGCGTCCGGCACGTCGTGCATCGTCCATGTCGACGGCCAGGAGCTGCCGCTGCGGCTGCAGGTGCTCGGCGCGCACCACGTGAACAACGCCCTCGCCGCGATCGCCGCGGCGCGCGCTCTCGGCGTCGCCCCGGCGGACGCGATCGCGCGCCTGGAGACGGTGCAGCTCGCCGAGCGCTGGCGCATGCAGCCCATGGGCGGCGCCGAGGTGCGCATCATCAACGACGCCTACAACGCGAGCCCCGACTCCATGGCCGCGGCGCTCCGCACCCTCGCGCAGATCACCGGCCCCGACGAGCGGACCGTCGCCGTGCTGGGCGCGATGAGCGAGCTCGGCGAGACCGCCGGCGACGAGCACGACCGGATCGGCCTGCTCGCCGTGCGCCTGAACATCCAGCGCATCGTGGTCGTCGGCGCCGAGGCGCGCCGCCTCTACCTCGCGGCCGTGGGCGAGGGGTCGTGGGACGGCGAGGCCGTGCACCTCGCCGACGCCGACGCCGCCTTCGAGTACCTCCAGGGCGAACTGCGCCCCGGAGACCGCGTGCTCGTCAAGTCGTCCAACTCCGCCGGACTCCGGTTCCTCGGCGATCGTCTGGGAGAATCGTTCTCGTGAGATCCCTGCTTACCTCCGCCGCGATCTCCCTCGCGTTCACGCTCCTGCTGACTCCGGTCTTCCTCCGGCTCTTCCGGAAGTGGGGCTGGGGGCAGGTCATCCGCACGCCGGAATCGATCAGCAACCCCAGCCACCAGGCCAAGCGCGGCACCCCCACCATGGGCGGCGTGATCTTCATCCTCGGCACCTTCGTCGGATACATGGTCGGGACCTTCACGGGAGGCAGCTATCCCACGGTCTCCGGCCTGCTGGTGATCTGGCTCATGCTGGGCTTCGGTGCGGTCGGATTCATCGACGACTACATGAAGCTGCGCCGGCGCAACAGCCTCGGACTCTCCGGCTGGCGCAAGATCCTCGGACAGGTGCTGGTCATGGTGCCGTTCGGCATCGTCGCGCTGACGGTGCGCAGCCCCGCCGGCAACACCCCCGCCAGCGCCTTCGTCTCGCTCTTCCGCGACATCCCCGTCCTGTGGCTGTTCGCGCTCGGACCCATCGTCGGCTGGCTCCTGTACCTGCTCTGGATCTCGCTGATCGGCATCGCCACCTCGAACAGCGTGAACCTCACGGACGGCCTCGACGGACTGGCCGCGGGCTGCGCGGTGTTCGTGATCGGCGCGTACAGCCTCATCTCGTTCTGGCAGTTCAAGCAGTCCTGCACCGCGGAATCGCTCTCGCCATCGTCGCTGGCCGGCTGCTACGACGTCGCGCACCCCTTCGACCTCGCCGTCATCTCGGCGTCGTTCGTCGGCGCGCTGATCGGCTTCCTCTGGTGGAACGCGCCCAAGGCGAAGGTCTTCATGGGCGATGTCGGATCCATGTCGATCGGCGGCGTGATCGCGGCGCTCGCGATCCTCACCCGCACCGAGCTGCTGCTCCTGCTGCTGGCCGGCGTCTTCATCATCGCCTCGGGCTCGGTGATCGTGCAGCTGGCCTACTTCAAGCTCACCCGCGGCAAGCGGCTGTTCCTGCAGAGCCCGTTCCATCACCACCTCGAGATGCGCGGGTGGCCCGAGGCCACGATCGTGGTGCGGATGTGGATCATCGCCGGGCTGCTGTCCGTGTCGGCGTTCGGCCTGTTCTACGTCGAGTGGCTGAGGCTGACCAGCTCATGACCCGTGATCTCGATGCCCTGACCAGCTGGCACTCCGACTGGCGGGGACTGCGGGTCGCCGTGCTCGGCCTGTCCGTGACCGGCTTCTCGGCCGCCGACACCCTGACCGAGCTCGGCGCCGAGGTGCTCGTGCTCTCCGAGAGCGCGACCGAGGAGTACGAGCGGCTGGTGCCGCTGATCGGCGCCCAGCTGTGGATCGGCGATCTCGGATCCGTTCCGGAGCGGCTCGTCGAGTTCGCGCCGGAGGTCGTCATCGCCTCGCCGGGGTTCGCGCCCGCCCATCCCGTGATCGCATGGATCGGCACGCAGCCCATCGCCCTGTGGGGCGACATCGAGCTCGCCTGGCGCGTGCGGGACAAGGTCCTCCGCGATGACGGCACCCCCGCGGAGTGGGTGCTGATCACCGGCACGAACGGCAAGACCACCACGACCCAGCTCACCGCGACCATGCTCGTCGCCGGCGGACTCCGGGCGGCCCCGTGCGGCAACATCGGCGTGCCGGTCCTGGACGCGGTGCGCGATCCCGGCGGCTTCGACGTCCTCGTGGTCGAGCTCTCCAGCCACCAGCTCTGGTACCTCGGGCTCTCGGATCCGGCCGGTCAGCCGGTGCCGTGGGCGGCCACGTGCCTCAACCTCGCCGACGACCACCTCGTCTGGCACGGCAGCGCGGAGGCCTACCGAGAGGCCAAGGCCCTCGTGTACCGCAACACGCGGGTGGCGTGCGTCTACAACAGGGCGGACGAGGCCACGCAGCGCATGGTCGAGGACGCGGACGTGATCGAAGGCGCCCGCGCGATCGGCTTCGGGCTCGGCATCCCCGGCCCGAGCGACCTGGGCGTGGTCGAGGGGATCCTGGCCGACCGCGCCTTCCTCGACGACCGGCGCAACAGCGCCCTCGAGCTCACGACCGTGGCCGATCTCGCCGCGCACGGACTGAACGCTCCGCACATCGTGCAGAACATCCTCGCGGCGGCGGCCCTCAGCCGCTCGCTCGGGACGGAGCCCGCGGCGATCAAGACGGCACTGGACGGCTTCCGCCTCGACGCGCATCGCATCGAGGTCATCGCCCGCGCGGGCGGGGTCACCTGGGTGGACGACTCCAAGGCGACGAACCCGCATGCGGCGCAGTCGTCGCTGCAGGCGTTCCCCGGCGCGATCTGGATCGTCGGCGGGGATCTCAAGGGCGTGGACCTGTCGGACCTCGTCGCGGGGGCCGGAGCGACCGCGCGCGCCGCGGTCGTGATCGGCGTCGACCGCGATCACGTGCTCGAGGCGTTCGCGCGACACGCGCCGGCGGTGCAGGTCCTGGAGGTCGTCCCCGGCGACACTGAAGAGGTCATGACCCGCGTCGTGGAACTGGCCGCGGGCATCGCCCAGGAGGGGGACACCGTGCTCCTCGCTCCGGCGGCGGCGTCCTTCGACCAGTTCGCGAGCTACGCGGATCGCGGCCATCGCTTCGCCGAAGCGGTGCGGGAGTGGATCGATCAGGGACGGTCGAGCGATCAGGGGAGCACCGATGACGCAGGCGGCACCACGCCGGACGCCGGCGCCTGAGCCCCGCGTCGAAGGACTCGCCGCCCGTGTGCGCCTGGGACGGGTCTTCCGTCCCGTGTCCACCGAGTTCGCCCTGATCGCGTCCTCGTCGCTGCTGCTCACGCTGTTCGGACTGGTGATGATCCTGTCCGCGTCCAGCGCCAACGCCGTGGACCAGGGGAAGGGCCCCTTCTCGATCGTCCTGCTGCAGGCGCTGGTGGCCGCGGTCGGCGTGCCGCTCATGTTCCTGATGAGCCGCTTCCCGGTGCGCTTCTGGAAGCGCATGGCCTGGCCCCTGCTCATCCTCTCCGTCGGCGCGCAGCTGCTCGTCTACACGCCGCTCGGCGTGGAGAACGACGGCAACACGAACTGGCTGAACGTCGGAGGGCAGCTCCTCCAGCCCTCGGAGTTCATCAAGCTCTCGCTGGCGATCTGGGCCGGGTTCATCCTCTGGCGCAAGCAGGCCCTGCTGACCCGGTGGCAGCACGTCTTCATCCCGCTCCTGCCCGTCGCCTTCCTGGCGATCGGCTCGGTCTACGGCGGCGGGGACCTCGGCACCTCGATGGTGCTGTTCCTCCTGCTGCTGGGGGCGATGTTCTTCTCCGGCGTGCGGATGCGGGTGTTCCTGCTGCCGCTGCTCATCATCGCGGCCGCCGTGCTGCTGTTCGCCCTCACGAACGAGCGGCGCCGGATGCTCATCTTCAGCATGTTCAGCTCGCAGAGCGACACCAGCTGCTACCTGACCACCTGCTATCAGCAGGTGCACGCGGTCTGGGGCATGGCCAATGGCGGGATCTTCGGCCTCGGGCTCGGCAACTCGCGCGAGAAGTACGGCTGGCTTCCCGCGGCCTCCAACGACTACATCTTCGCGATCGTGGGGGAGGAGCTGGGACTCATCGGCTGCGCCCTCGTGCTGGCCCTCTTCGTGCTGTTCGCGGTCGCCGTGTTCCGCATGATCCGCCGCACCGACGACCTCTTCGTGCGCGTCACCTCGGGCGGGATCGTGGTGTGGATCCTGTCCCAGGCGCTCATCAACGTCGGCGTCGTGCTGCGGATCTTCCCGGTCCTGGGCGTGCCGCTCCCATTCATGTCGCAGGGAGGGACGTCCCTGCTGTCGGTGCTGCTCGCCTGCGGGGTGCTGCTCTCCTTCGCCCGTACGCTGCCGGCGCCCGCGCAGAGCCTGCCCGCAGGCCGGTCGGGTAGCCTCGGGAAGTGACCACGTATCTTCTGGCCGGCGGAGGCACCGCCGGCCATGTCAATCCGCTGCTCGCCGTCGCCGACGGCCTGCGCGCCCGCGACCCGGAGACGGGAGTGCTCGTGCTCGGCACGCGCGAGGGCCTCGAGGCGCGGCTCGTCCCGCAGCGCGGCTACGAGTTGCTCACGGTCGACAAGGTGCCGTTCCCGCGTCGCCCGAACGGGGCCGCACTCGCGTTCCCCGCGCGGTTCTCCCGCGCGGTGAAGCAGGTGCGCGCGTACATCCGCGATCAGGGCGTGGACGCGGTGATCGGCTTCGGCGGCTACGCCTCTGCACCCGCCTACGTGGCGGCCCGTCGGGAGCGCGTCCCGTTCGTCGTGCACGAGGCCAACGCCCGTCCCGGCATGGCGAACGTGCTCGGCGCCCGCACGGCGGCGGCGGTGGGCGTCGCGTTCCCCGGAACGCCCCTGCGCGGCGGCGAGGTCGTCGGGATGCCGCTGCGGCGGGAGATCGTCGACCTGGACCGCACGGCGCTCCGCGTCGAGGCCGCGGCGGAGTTCGGCCTGGATCCCGAGCGGCCCGTTCTGCTCGTGTTCGGCGGCTCGCTCGGCGCGCAGCGCCTGAACGAGGCGATCGCCGGATCCTGGCAGGACATCCTCGACGCGGGGTGGCAGATCCTGCACGCCACCGGCGACCGCTCGGACATGCCGGATCCCGGCGCGGCCGGCTATGCCCTGCGCCGCTATCTGGACCGGATGGATCTGGCGTTCGCCCTGGCGGATCTGATCCTCTCCCGTTCCGGCTCGGCGACCGTGAGCGAGATCAGTGCTCTCGGCATCCCCGCGATCTACGTGCCCTACGCCGTCGGCAACGGAGAGCAGCGCCTGAACGCGGCGGCCGCGATCGACGCAGGCGCCGCCGTGCTGATCGAGGACGGGCAGCTCACTCCCGAGCGCGTGAGGGCCGAGGTGATCCCGCTCCTGCGCGACGAGGTCCGTCGCGACGCGATGCGACAGGCGGCGGAGCGCGTCGGATCGCGCACCGGAACCGAGGACCTCATCGCCCTCGCCGACCGCGCCCTCGCGCGCTGAGCGCCCCGCAGCCCTGACCCGGCGAGCCGGGCCTCAGGCCTCCTCGCCCCGACTTAGGATGATTCAGCCATGATCAGACCCGACCTCTCCCTGCCGATCCCGGACGACATCACCGCTGCGCACTTCATCGGCATCGGCGGCTCCGGCATGTCGGGCCTCGCCCGCATGTTCCTCGACGCGGGGATCCGCGTGTCCGGCAGCGATCGCGCGGACAGCGCCAACCTCCAGGCGCTGGCCGCGCTCGGCGCCGAGGTGCACGTCGGCCACGACGCGGCGAATCTGGGCGACGCCGACACGGTCGTGCACACGGGGGCGATCTGGCCCGAGAACCCCGAGTTCGTGCTCGCCAAGGAGCGCGGACTGCACGTGATCCACCGGTCGCAGGCGCTGCACTGGCTGATCCGCGGACGGCGCCTGGTGTCGGTCGCCGGCGCGCACGGCAAGACGAGCTCGACGGGCATGATCGTCACCGCGCTGCAGGCGCTCGGCGCGGATCCGAACTTCGTCAACGGCGGCGTGATCGAGCAGCTCGGCACGTCCAGCTCCTCGGGTGCGGACGATCTCTTCGTGATCGAGGCCGACGAGTCCGACGGCACGTTCCTGCTCTACGACACCTCCGTCGCGCTGATCACGAACGTCGACCCCGACCACCTGGACCACTACGGATCCGACGAGGCCTTCCACGACGCGTTCGTGACCTTCGCGAACGCCGCGAGCGAGGCCGTCGTCATCTCGAGCGACGATCCCGGCGCGCTGCGCGTGCGGGCGGGGATCACCCACCCGAACGTGATCTCGTTCGGCCTCGCGGAGGACGCGGATCTGAGGATCACCGACATCGTCACCGACGGCCCCGTCGCCGCGACCCTGACCATGGGCGGGGCCTCCACGCGCATGCAGCTCGCCGTCCCCGGCGTGCACAACGCGATCAACGCGGCCGGTGCGGTCGCCGTGCTCACGACGCTCGGCTACGCGCTCGCCGACGCGGCCCGCGCGATGGAGGGCTTCGCAGGCACCGTCCGCCGCCTCGAACTGCACGGCAGCGCGCGCGGGGTGAGCGTCTACGACGACTACTCTCATCACCCCACCGAGGTGCGCGCGGCCCTGGAGGCCATGCGCACGATCGTCGGCGAGGGACGGATCATCGCGATCCAGCAGCCGCACACGTACTCGCGCACGCAGCACATGTACCGCGAGTTCGCCGAGGTGCTCGAGGCCTACGCCGATCACACCGTCATGCTCGACGTCTACGGCGCGCGGGAGGATCCGGTTCCCGGCGTCACCGGCGAGCTGGTCAGCGGCGCGTTCGCCGACCCGGACCACGTGCACTACGTCGCGGACTGGCAGCAGGCCGCCGACTACACCGCATCGGTCGCACGCGACGGCGACTACGTGATCACGCTCGGCTGCGGCAACGTCTACCAGATCATCCCTCAGGTGCTGGACGCCCTGCGCACCACCGCCGAGGACTGACCGTGCGCCGGCCGTCCGCGATCCCCTCTCCCGCGCCTCCGGTCGAGCCGGAGCGCCCGGCCGGGGCACGGCCGTTCGACGGCGCACGGAGACGGGTGGCGGGGTTCGGCATCGACGCCTCGGCGGGGTCCGAGGCCGACGCGCTCCCGGCCGCAGGGGAGGACGCGAACACGACCGCGCCGATCCCGCTCGACCGCGGGGCTCCGCCCGTCCCCTCGAGCACGCGGGAGCGCGCGGAGGAGCAGGATCCGGCGGAGACGCAGGGCGACGGGCCGCTGACCGCCCGCGACCTCTGGCAGGCCACCCGTGCGCGCCGGAGGGCGCTGCGCACCGAGATCCGTCGCTTCACGCAGCGCTCGCGGCGCCGGCGGATCGGCTGGATCGTGGGGGCGGCCCTCGCACTGCTCGTCGTGGGCGGCAGCGTCGGCGCGGCGTACAGCCCGCTGTTCGCGGTGGAGACCGTCACCGTGGAGGGGACGAGCGCGCTCAAGGCCGTCGACGTGCAGAAGGCGCTGTCCGGCCAGGTCGGCAGGCCGCTGGCGCTCGTGGACTCCAGCGCCGTCAAGGCCGCGCTCGTCGCGTTCCCGCTGATCGAGACCTACCGTCTCGAGGCGCACCCTCCGCATGACCTCGTGGTGCGGATCGTCGAGCGCACCCCGGTCGGCGTCCTCCAGTCCGGCGACGGGCGCTTCACCGTCGTCGACGCCGCGGGCGTCGTCCTGTCGACCACCGATGCCCGGCCCGCAGGCTACGCCCTGATCGACGTCGCGGGCGGCACCGGGTCCAAGGCGTTCGCCGCGGTGGGCACGGCTCTCCGGTCGCTGCCCGCGGAGCTGCGCGGCCAGGTCGACGGCGCGACCGCGTCGACCCCCGACGACATCGTGCTGAAGCTGTCCGGCGGCGCGCAGGTGGTGTGGGGGAGCGCGGAGCAGTCGGCGCTCAAGACCCGCTCCCTGCAGGCGCTGATGAAGGTGAATCCGAGCGCGGCGTCCTACGACGTGTCCTCGCCGGGCGTCGGCATCGTCGGCTGAGCACGAATATCCGAAACGATCGCGCCCAGGTGCGTGTCGCTTGGCTTCTGCGCGCCGTGCGCCGCTTACCTTCGATCCAGGAGAAAGCAATACCGGGAAATACTTTAACCTTCTGCTTGAGGTTTAAGGTTGCCGGCTCAGGGCTCGAAATACATCGGAGGACGGGATGAGCCAGAACCAGAACTACCTTGCCGTGATCAAGGTCGTCGGTGTCGGCGGTGGCGGCGTCAACGCCGTCAATCGCATGATCGATCTCGGCCTTCGCGGCGTCGAGTTCATCGCGATCAACACCGATGCGCAGGCGCTGCTGATGAGCGACGCCGACGTCAAGCTCGACGTCGGCCGCGACCTCACCCGCGGCCTCGGCGCAGGCGCAGACCCCGAGGTCGGGCGCCGTGCCGCGGAGGACCACGCGGAGGAGATCGAGCAGGCGCTGACCGGTGCCGACATGGTCTTCGTGACCGCGGGCGAGGGCGGCGGCACCGGCACCGGTGGCGCCCCGATCGTGGCCCGCATCGCCAAGTCGATCGGCGCCCTGACCATCGGCGTCGTGACCAAGCCGTTCTCGTTCGAGGGGCGCCGCAGGCAGAGCCAGGCCGATGCCGGCGTGGCGAAGCTGAAGGAGGAGGTCGACACCCTCATCGTGGTGCCGAACGACCGTCTGCTCGAGATCAGCGACCGCGGCATCTCGATGATCGAGGCCTTCGCGACCGCCGACCAGGTGCTCCTCGCGGGTGTCCAGGGCATCACCGATCTGATCACCACGCCGGGTCTCATCAACCTCGACTTCAACGACGTCAAGTCGGTCATGCAGGGGGCGGGATCCGCGCTCATGGGCATCGGCTCCGCCCGCGGCGCCGACCGTGCGATCAAGGCGGCGGAGCTCGCGGTCGAATCGCCCCTGCTCGAGGCGTCGATCGAGGGCGCGCACGGCGTGCTGCTGTCGATCCAGGGCGGATCGAACCTCGGCATCTTCGAGATCCACGACGCGGCCGACCTGGTCAAGGAGGCCGCGCACCCCGAGGCCAACATCATCTTCGGAACGGTCATCGACGACACCCTCGGCGACGAGGTGCGCGTCACGGTGATCGCCGCAGGCTTCGACAGCGGCGAGCCCACGCTGCGCCTCGACCCGCAGATCTTCTCGCGCACGACGACCCCCGCGGTCGCCGAGAAGCCCGCCGTCGAGGAGCGCGAGGACTCGGCCCAGGCCGAGGAGGCGCCGCGCGAGACCGCTCCGGTGTCCGTGCCGTCGATCCCGCCCGTGCACACCAGCATCGAGCCGGCGTTCGACGAGAGCGATCTCGACATCCCCGAGTTCCTGAAGTGACCGCGGTCGCCGAGCGGCTGTCCGCGATCGATGCAGCGATCGCGGACGCCGCACGGCGCGCGGGCCGGGATCCCGCGGGGATCACGCGCATCGTCGTGACCAAGTTCCACCCCGCCGCTCTGGTGAGCGAACTGTACGGACTCGGCGTCCGCGAGGTGGGGGAGAACCGCCAGCAGGAGCTCACCGCGAAGGCGGAGGCCCTCGCCGAGCTGGACGATCTGCGCTGGCACTTCATCGGGCAGGCGCAGACGAACAAGGCCGGCGCGATCCGTCGCGCGGCGCAGGCCGTGCACTCGGTGGACCGCCTGCGCATCGCGGAGGCGCTCGACCGCGCCGCGACCGATGACGCGCTGCTCGACGTCCTGCTGCAGATCAACCTCACCGACGACCCCGGTCGCGGGGGAGTCGCCCCGGCGGAGCTCGAACGGCTCGCGGAGCAGGTGCTGGCTCTGCCGACCCTGCGGCTGCGCGGCGTGATGGCGGTCGCCCCGCTCGATGAGGATCCGGCCGCCGCGTTCGCCCGCGTCCACGAGTCCGCGCAGCGACTGCGCGCGGTCGCGCCGGGAGCCGATTGGATCTCGGCCGGGATGACCGGAGATTTCGCCGAGGCGATCGCGGCAGGCGCGACACACCTGCGCATCGGCTCGGCAATCACGGGGCCACGACCCGCACAGGGTTAGCCT